>CADCPA010000233.1 GCA_902803135.1 uncultured bacterium | reverse complement strand
TGGCGGCGGCGGAAGGCATGGCCGCGGCACGCGACCTGCGGGGCGGCGACGCCCATGTCGTCGCCGTCGTGGGCGACGCCTCGCTGTCGAACGGCGTGTCCCTCGAGGCGCTCAACAACTGCGCGTCCCAGAAGGGCAAGGTCATTCTCGTCCTCAACGACAACGCGATGTCCATCTCGAAGAACGTCGGGGCGTTCGCGCGTCTGCTGGGGCGCATGCTCGCGGGCCGCCGCTACAACCGCGTCAAAGCCGCGGCCGAGCGGGCCGGACACAAGTTGCGTCTGACGTTCCTGCGTTCGGCCTACCATCGGCTCGAGCAGGTGGTGAAGTCCATCTGGCTCGGCAACGCGTTCTTCGAATCGTTCGGCCTGCGCTACATCGGACCGGTCGACGGCCACGACATCCGCGCCGTCGAGAATGCGCTCGCCGTTGCCCGTGACGACAAGCGCAGCGTCGTCGTGCATGTGGTCACCGTCAAAGGCCGTGGATTTACGCCGGCGGAGAAGGATCCGACGCGCTGGCACGGTGTGGGGGCGTTCGATTTGGCGACGGCCCGCCGTGCGCCCGCGACGACGGAGGAGGCCGTTCCGGCCGCACGCAACTGGAGCGAGACCTTCGGGGAGGCGCTGGTCGGCTTCGCGCGCAAGGACGCCTCCGTCTGCGCGCTCACCGCGGCGATGCGCGACGGCACGGGCCTGAACGCGTTTGCGCGCGCGTTTCCGGATCGTTTCTTCGACGGCGGCATTTGCGAAGAGTACCTGGTGACGTTTGCGGCGGGGCTGGCGAAGGCGGGCATGAAGCCGGTCGTCGCGATCTATTCGACATTCCTGCAGCGGGCGGTGGACCAGGTGATGCACGACGTGTGCCTGCTGAACCTGCCGGTCGTGTTCGCCGTGGACCGCGCGGGCTGCGTGGGCGCCGACGGGCGCACCCACCACGGCATGTTCGACATCGCGATGCTGCGGTGTCTGCCGTGCCTGACGATCTGCCAGCCGCGCGACGCGGCGTCGCTGCGCGCGATGATGGCCCTGGCGTTTGAAAAGGGCGGACCCTGGGTGGTTCGCTATCCGCGCGGCAAGGCGCCCGAGGCGCCGCCGGGAACGGCGGGCGGAAAGGTCGTCTTCGGACGCGCCGAGCAGGTGAGCGGCGCCGAGGCGAAACTCCAGCTCTGGGCCTTGGGCGAGCAGGTGGAGAAGGCGGTGAAGGTGGCGGAGCTGCTGCAGGCGAAGGGCGTGGAGGCCGGCGTCGTCGACGCGCGGTTCGTCAAGCCGTTCGACGCGCAGCTGCTGGCTTGGCAGCGCGCCGCGGGCGCGCGCATCGTGTCGATCGAGAACGGCTGCCTGTCGGGCGGCTTCGGCGAGGCGATCGGCGCGGATGTCCGATTCGGCTGGCCCGACGTCTTCGTCGAGCACGGTACCGTGGCCGAACTCGAGCGCGAACATGGTTTCGACGCCGAGTCGATCGCGGCGCGTCTCCTCGAAAAAAGTTTTCATCTCCCATCCTCCCTAATGAAACGCTAACGGTGTGGTTCTATACTGTCGAGCAGATGGGAAACGTCTGAGGGAAGGCAATAGTTTGATATGAGTGCGACAAAACACGGCAATCCGGGCGAATGGGCCAAGGTCAAGGGGACGGTGATGTCCCTGTGGCCGCTCTTCATCTGCTTTTTCGCGATGGGGGCGTTCGTGGCGGCGGCGATTCTCGGGCGCTATCCCGCCTGGTTCGGCCTGGCGTTTTTCGTGTCCCTCGTGCTGACGGCCGCGCTCTGGCTGAAGGGCGTGCGGCGGGTGGAGTCCTACTTCAAGGGGGCGCGCGGCGAAGAGCGCGTGGCGCGACTGCTCGAGACGCTGCCGACGGGCTGGCACGTCTTTCATGACTTCATTGCGGGGGCCTATCATGTGGACCATGTCGTCGTCGGACCGGCGGGCGTCTATGCCGTCGAGACGAAAAACTGGAGCGGCCGCGTGACGGTGGAGGAAGACGAGGTTCTGGTGGGCGGCATGCTGCCGGACCGTTCGCCGCTTCAGCAGGCGCGCAACGAGGCGGATGCCGTGAAGTCGGCCTTGACCCGTGCGGGGTGGGATGGCGTCAATGCGGTCGAGCCGGTGCTCTGCTTCGCCAGCGACACCTGCGTCGAACCCTGTCCCGCCGTGCGGCGGGTGAATCTGTTCAACGCCGCGCGCCTCGTCGGCTGGCTGGTCCAGCGGCCGAATGTCCTGTCGGACAATGAGGTTGCGCGTCTGGTCCAGCTGATGGAGACGCAGGCCTAAGGGGCGGGACGCCCGCGAAACGGCCCGAAAATCGACTTGAGTGAAGTGGAGTGAATGACATGATGAAGAAACTGGTCCTCTTGACGGCTCTTGCCGTGACGGCGTCGCTGGTTGTCGCCGAAGACGCACCCTCGCTTGCCAACGCGGAGAATCTCGCCCCGCAGGCCCATTATGCGGGTATCGCGCGCAGGGTGGCGAATATGCTCCCGGCCTATCACGTCACACAGCAGACGCTCGACGAGGTGATTTCGCCGCGCGCCTGGACGAATCTCGTGACGATGTACGACTTCAACCATGCCGTTTTCCTCAAAGGCGACCTCGACCGCTTTGAACCGCTGAAGACGACGCTCGGCGATGCGCTGCGCAAGGGCGATCTGTCGTTCGCCTACGACCTGCACAAGGTGTTCGTGCGCCGTCTCGACGAGTGCGTCACGTACGTGACGAACATGTTGGAGACGACGGAATTCGACTTCTCGGTGGACGAGACGTGCATGTTCAACCGCAAGGACGAAGCCTGGCCCGAGACGGTCGAGGAGCGCAACGACCTCTGGCGCCGCCGCATCAAGAACGAACTGCTCGCGCAGATCGTCAGCCGCGAACTCGACGAGGAGGAAGATGCCGAGGCGGAACGCACGGGCAAGAAGAAGAAAGACCGCCGGAAGGGCAAGAACAAGGCCAAGGCGCCGTCCGCGGAGGAAAAGCCGGCGACGACGAACGACGTCACGGCGGCGGAAGGCACCAATACGACCGCAACGGTCGAAGCGCCCGAGAAGCCCGAACCGACGCCGAAGGAGAACCTCCTCAACAAGTACCGCCACTATCTGGCCTGGGTGCTCACCGAGATGGACGAAGAGAAGGTGATGGAGCGCTATCTGCTCGCCGTCGCCATGGCCTACGACCCGCACTCGGCGTACATGGCGCCGCTCAGCAAGGAAGACTTCGACACGGAGATGAACCTCTCGCTCATGGGCGTGGGCGCGGTGCTGTCGCAGTCTCTTGACGACGGCGCGCTGGAAATCAAGGAAATCATGAAGGGTGGGCCGCTCGCGCGGGAAGGTTCGATCAAGGAAGGCGACAAGATCGTCGGCGTCGCGCAGGGCGACGGTCCGGTCGAGGACATCGTGTGGAAGTCCATGCGCAAGTCGATCCGCAAGATCCGCGGCAAGAAGGGCACGAAGGTCGTGCTCGAGGTGACGGACAAGAATGGCGCTTCGCGCCGCCGCGTGCCGTTGATCCGCGACGAGATCAAGCTGGAGGACCAGGCGGCGACGGGCCGCGTCGAACGTGTGACGCTGGACGGCGTGACGCGCACGATGGGCTATGTCAAGCTGCCGGCGTTCTACGGGACGATGGACAAGAAGCCGAACCAGCCCGGCTATCGCTCCTGCTCGCTCGACGTCGCGAAGTGGATTGCCAAGTTCAACACGCAGGGGACGGACGGCATGATCCTCGACCTGCGCGGCAACGGCGGCGGTTCGCTGAGGGAGGCCGTGCTCCTCTCCGCGCTCTTCGTGCGGCCGAATCCGGGTCCCTGCCCCGTCGTGCAGATCCGCGAGACGCGCCAGCTCTACGTGCTGCCGACGTTCCCCGACCAGCCGACGTTCGCCTATCGCAAGCCGCTTGTCGTGCTCGTCGACCGCCATTCGGCCTCGGCGTCGGAAATCGTCGCCGGCGTGTTGCAGGATACCGGCCGCGCCATCCTCGTGGGCGACACGCAGTCGCACGGCAAGGGTACGGTGCAGACCGTGCTGCCGATGGGCCGCGCCGAATTCGGCTCGATCAAGATCACGACGGCCCGCTTCTACCGCATCAACGGGTCCTCGACCCAGGTGAAGGGCGTCGCGAGCGACATCTGCCTGCCGTCTTTCTTCGACGACCGCACCGACATCGGCGAGGACAAGCTGCCGAACGCGTTGCCGTGGAGCCGCATCGAGCCGGCGAGCTTCGATGCGATCTGGACGATGCCGGAACTCGTGCCGCAGCTGGCGGAACGGTCGAAGGCGCGCACGGAGACGATGCCCGAGTGGATTCGCCGCCGCCAGGTGGTGAAGCTCTTCCACGACATCTCCGAGCGCCGCACCGTGACGCTTGAGCACGACGCGCGCAAGAAGGTGATGAAGGACGACCGCGCGGTGCTCGACGAGGCCGACGAGGCGGAGGCCGAGGACGAGGAAATGCCGACGCTCACGCACGAGGTGCCGACCGAAGAAGAGGCGGCCAAGGCCCGCAAGCGCGACATCGTGCTGACCGAAGCGATGAACATTCTCGCCGACATCGTGCAGCTGACGAACGGTGCCGAAGCACCGCCCGCGCCGCCGCCGCCGGCCAATCGCGTGCCGGCCTGGCTGCGTGCGCTCCAAGGGGGGGAATAAGCATGAAACTGGTTCACTTTGTCAAGATGCACGGGGCCGGCAACGACTTCGTGCTGATCGACGACCGCACGGAAGAGTTTCCCGTCCACGACCATCTGCGTCTGGCGGCCTTGGCGGCTCCGCGCACGGGCATTGCGTGCGAGGGCGTCATTCTCGTGCAGCCGTCGTCTGTCGCCGACTTCCGCATGGTCTTCTTCAATCCTGACGGCACGGAAGCCGACTTGTGCGGCAACGGCGCCCGTTGCGTGGCGGCGTTCGCGAAGGAAGTCGGCGCGGCGCGTGGCCACGCGATGACGTTCGAGACGCGCGCGGGGCTGGTGGATGCCGAAGTGCTCGATCCCGGCCATGTGAAGGTTTGGATGCCCGAGCCGAAGGACCGCCGGTACGGTCTTGACGTGGACGGCACGAAGGGCGACTTTATCATCGCCGGCGTGCCGCATTTCATCGTGCCGTGCGACAGCGTCGCGAACATCGACGTGAACGGCCTCGGTCGCAAGCTGCGCCTCGCGGCCGCCTTCGAGCCGGAAGGCACGAATGTCGACTTCGTGCAGTTCTGTCCGCCGAACAAGGCCATTCTGCGCACGTACGAGCGCGGCGTCGAGGCCGAGAGCGGCGCGTGTGGCACCGGGGCCGTGGCGACGGCCGTCGTGGCGGTCGAGACGAAGGGACTGTCCCTGCCGATCCACGTCCACACCTCGCAGGGCTTCAACCTCACGGTCGACGGCGACTGGCGGCGCGCGAAGGGGACGGGTTTCACGCTCACGGGCCCGGTCAAGCGCGTCTTCGAAGGGACGATCGACCTCGATACGCTCGACCTCGGCAACGAGATGGAGTGAGTGGGGAACTGCCGCCCTCCGGCAGCCGGTTCGTCGTGTGCCGCCCGGACGGCAGCGCAGGACGGAAGGCCGGGCTTCTGGGCGGGAACGGGCAATTCGCTTGCCTTTTGCCCCTCATTTTGCTATAATATCGGCACTTTCAACCCAAATAGGAGTTGACGAATGTCTGACTGTTGTGTATTTGCGGGCCAGGGTGCCCAGATTCCCGGAATGGGGAGGGATTTTGCCGAGGCGGATGCCGCGGCGATGGAGTTTTTCGACAAGGCGAACGCCGTGCTGGGCTTCGATCTCAAGAAGATCTGCTTCGAGGGTCCGGCCGAGGAGCTCACCAAGTCGAACGTGTGCCAGCCGGCCATCTTCGTGACGAGCTATGCGGCCTATCAGGCGTTCCAGAAGAAGCATCCGACGACTTTCGCGGCCGCGGCTGGCCTTTCGCTGGGCGAATGGGGTGCGTTGTGCGCGGCGGGCGTGCTCGACTTCGATGCGACGCTCAAGGTGCTGGAGGCGCGCGGTCGCTACATGCAGGAAGCGTGCGAGGCCACGCCGAGCGGCATGATCGCCATCATGGGAGCCTCCCCGGCGCAGCTCGACGAACTCTGCGCGAAGACGGGCTGCACGCCTGCGAACATCAACTCCGCGGCGCAGGTCGTCCTTTCCGGCGACAAGGCCCAGATTGCGGCGGCGGCGGCGGCGGCCAAGGAACTCGGCATCAAGCGCGCGATTCCGCTCGCGACGGCCGGCGCGTTCCATTCCAAGTTCATGCAGCCAGCCCGCGAGAAACTTGCGCCCGTGCTCGACGGCATCACGTTCAGCGCGCCGAAGTTCCCGGTCATCTCCAACGTGACGGGCAAGCCGCATTCGGACGATCCGGCCGAAATCAAGGCGGTCATGCTGCGCCAGGTCACCGAGACCACGCGCTGGGCGGACGACATCGAGTCCGCGAAGGCGCTTGGCTGCACGCGTTTCGTCGAGTTCGGTCCGGGGAAGGTGCTCTCCGGTCTCATCAAGAAGATCGATGCCGCGCTGACGACGCTCAACGTCGCTGACCTGCCGTCCCTCGACGCGACGGTCGCCGCGCTCTGAAGACAACTTGAAACGAAAGGATTTGAAATGGGCAAGCTTGAAGGGAAAGTCGCCATTGTGACGGGCGCCGGCCGCGGCATCGGCCAGCAGATCGCCAAGCAGCTGGCGGCCGAGGGCGCGAAGGTCGCCGTCGTCGATCTCAAGGCGGAATGGTGCGAAGAGACGATCGGCCTCGTGGCCGCCGCGGGTTCGGAAGGCCTGGCGCTTGGCTGCAACGTGGCCGAGAGCGCGGAGGTCGATGCGTGCGTGAAGGCCGTGATCGAGAAGTTCGGCAAGGTCGACATCATGGTCAACAACGCGGGCATCACCAAGGACGGTCTCCTCATGCGCATGAGCGACGCCGACTGGGATGCCGTGCTGAACGTCAACCTGAAGGGCACGTTCCTCTTCACGCGCGCGGTGGCGCGTCCGATGATGAAGAACAAGTCCGCCGACGGCACCCAGGCGGGCGGCGTGATCGTCAACATCGCCTCCGTCGTGGGCATCATGGGCAACGCCGGCCAGGCGAACTACACCGCCTCGAAAGGCGGCGTGATCGCGCTCACGAAGACGACGGCCAAGGAACTCGGCTCCCGCAACGTGCGCTGCAATGCGGTGGCGCCTGGCTTCATCCAGTCGAAAATGACGGATGTGCTGCCGGATGACGTGAAAAAGGCCTATATGGACACCATCCCGCTGAAGCGTTTCGGCACGGCCGAAGACATCGCCAAGTGCGTCGCCTTCCTCGCGGGGCCCGACGCCGCGTACATTACGGGTCAGATCATCTCCGTCAACGGCGGCATGATCGGCTAAGGGGCCGTTTTTTTCGCCTCGGGCATGCTTTTCCCCTTGCGAAAAACAAAAAGTTTTAGTAAACTACCAGATGTCAACCCAAAGGAGAAAAACAAATGGCAGGTAAGCTTGAAGATCGCGTCAAAGAGATCATCGTGGACCAGCTCGGCGTCAATGCCGAACAGGTGAACCTCGAAGCGTCGTTCATCGACGATCTGGGCGCGGACTCGCTCGATTCCGTCGAGCTGATTATGGCTTTTGAAGAGGAATTCGGTGCGGCGATCCCGGAGGAGGATGCCGAAAAGCTGACGCATGTCGGCAAGGTGATCGAGTACCTCAAGAGCAAGGGCTACGGCGACGACGGCACGGCTCCCGCTTCGTAATGACGCGGGCCTCGGCCTGAAGCATAAGAAGGGACAGGCCGCAAGGCTTGTCCTTTCTGTTTTTACGGATAAGTGATGAAATCTGAGCGTCCAAGCGATGAACTGAACAAGAGAAACGTGGCCTTTGACAATCGGCTGCGTCCTGGCCGGTTTGCCGATTTCGTGGGCCAGCAGAAGATCCGCGACCGCCTTGAGCTGGCCGTGAAGGCGGCCAAGGAACGCGGGGAGACGTTGGACCATGTGCTGTTTTCGGGTCCGCCCGGTCTCGGCAAGACGACGCTTTCCTATATTCTCGGCGACGCGATGGGCGTACATGTGAAGACGACGAGCGGACCCGTCCTCACCAAACCTGCCGACCTCGCCGGCCTTCTGACCTCGCTCGAGGCGGGAGATATCGTGTTCATCGACGAAATCCATCGTATGGCGAAGACGGTGGAGGAGTACCTCTATTCCGCGATGGAGGACTTCGCGATCGACATCATGATCGACCAGGGACCGAACGCCCGCAGCGTCCGTCTGGAGCTGCCGCGGTTCACGCTCGTGGGCGCCACGACGCGCATCGGTCTCATCGCCGCGCCGCTGCGTGCGCGTTTCGGTCTCGTCAACCGGCTGAGCTTCTACGAGCCGGAGGAACTGGCCGGGATCGTCACGCGTTCCGCCGGCAAGCTGAATGTGGGCATTGAGCCCGAGGGCGCGCTGGAAATCGCCGCCCGTTCGCGCGGTACGCCGCGCATTGCCAACAATCTCCTTCGCCGCGTGCGCGACTATGCGCAGGTGAAGGCTGACAATGTCATTACCCGCCAGGTGGCGGTGGATTCGCTCACGCTCCTTGAAATCGATCCGCATGGACTCGACGAGATGGACGTGAAGATTCTCGAGACGATCTGCGCGAAGTTCGGCGGCGGCCCCGTGGGGCTGTCGACGATCGCCGTCAGTGTCGGCGAGGAACCGGATACGATTGAAGAGGCCTACGAGCCGTTTCTGATCATGGAAGGCTATCTCGACCGCACGCCGAAGGGGCGCGTGGCGACGGAACTGGCCTGGAAGAGACTGGGACTTGCGCCCCCGCCGGCGGCGCGCTAGTCGTTTGCGTGCAGAAGCCCGAAGGAGGAGCCATGATCCGTTCGATGAAGTCCCTGCTCACCGCGGTGATGGTCATGGGGGAGACCTTTTGCCCGGCTGCGACGCCGGCGTGGCCGCCCCCGACGCGCGAAATGCGCCCCTGGTGCTATAACTGGTGGATGGGCAATGCCATCGATGCGCCGGGGCTGGAGAAGCAAGCGCGGGAACTCGTCGAGGCCGGCTTTGGCGGCTTCCACGGCATTCCGATCTACGAGGTGAAGGATGCGTCCCATCCGCCGGTGGACTATCTCTCCGACGACTGGGTGGCGCGTTTCAAGGCGGCGGACGAGGCGGCGCGCGCGCGCGGGCTCGGTCTCGACCTCACCACCGGCTGCGGCTGGTGCTTCGGTGGACCCTGGATCACGCCTGAACAGGGCGTCTGGCGGCTCCAGCGCGAGTCGGATCCGAAGCGTCTTAAGAAGAATGCGCGAATTCTGTGGCAGGGACAGGACCATCAGGGCAAAACGGTCATCCTCGCCGCCTATCCGTCGGGATTGATGGTGAAACGCGCACCGGCTTCGGGGAAGGGGCCGATGCTGGATCCGTTCTCGCCGGATGCGATGCGCACCCACCTGGAACCCTTTACGCGCGTCTTCGACGCGCCGGACGCGGTGAAGCCGCGGAGCATGTACCATGACTCCTACGAATACTTTGGCGCGGCCTGGACGCCGGCGCTGTACGACGCGTTCCGCGCGAAGCGCGGCTACGACCTGCGCGACCATCTGCCCGCGCTTGCAGGCGTGGGGTCTGAGGATGAGATCCGCCGCATCAAGCACGACTACCGCGAGACGCTGTCCGACCTCATCCTCGACACGTTCACCGTCTGGACGGACTGGTGTCGCGCCCGCGGGATGCTGACCCGCAACGAGGCCCACGGCGCCCCGGCGAACTGGCTCGACTTCTACGCGCTGGCCGACATCCCCGAAACGGAGATGTTCAACGGCGACCGCGACATCCTCGTGTCGAAGTTCGCCGCCTCGGCCGCCCATCTGAAAGGCACCTCCCTCGTGTCAAGCGAGAGCTGCACATGGATCAATGAGCACTTCAACGCGACGCTCGGCGAGGTTCAGGAATTCCTCAACCAGCTGCTGCTCGCAGGCGTGAACCATGTCTTCTACCACGGCTGCTGCTACTCGCCTGCCGACGCCGCCTGGCCCGGCTGGTGCTTCTACGCCTCGCTCGAGATGAATCCGCGCAACCCGATCTGGCACGACGCGCCGGTGCTCAATGCCTGGTTGACGCGCGTCCAGTCCCTCGCCCAGACCTCGACGCCGGATGAGGACGTGCTCGTCTATTGGCCGATCCATGAGACATGGCGCGAACTGGAAGGTTTTGCCCAGGACCTCAGCGTGCACAACGCGCTGAAGCACTGGTTCACGCCGACCCGCTTCGGCCAGCTGGCCCGCCGTCTGCAGGACGACGGCATTGCCTTCGACTATGTCTCCGACCGCCAGCTCGCTTCTCTGCCGCCGGCGGCGCAGACCCATTGGAAGACGGTCGTCATCCCGCCGTGCGAGACGATGCCCCTCGCCACGGCCCAGGTGCTCGTCCGTCTGGCGGAGAACGGCTATCGCATCGTTTTCGCCGGGGAACGTCCAAAAGACGTCCCCGGCTGGAAGAACGCCGCGCAGGAGCGCGAGAGGCTGCTGCAGACGCTTGCGGCCATTCCTGCCGACTTGTCCGCGGCGCCGGTCGGTCGCCGCGAACCGTTCGTCGCTGAAAGCGGACTCGCCTACCGTCGTTTCCGCCGCGGCACCGACACGCTCTACTTCCTCGTCGCCAACTCGCCGCGCGACGTTGACGGCTGCTTTCTGCCGTCGGTCGCATCGTCCACGGCGTGGCTGCTCGATCCGATGACTGGTCAAATCACGTCCATTGATGCCCGGAATGGCGTTTATATAAACCTCCCAGCCGGCGAAAGCACCTGGCTCTGGATCTCCCCCGAAAGGGGACAGTCCCCAAATTTCGGGGGACAGTCCCCTGCGAAACAGGGACTGTCCCCGGCAGATGCAGAGGGACTGTCCCCTTTGGAAACGCAGCCGGCGCGCATGACGGTCGTCTGTCTCGACCGCGGCTGGACGCTGACGCCGGTCTGCGGCGGACCTGAGGGGACAGGCCCCGCGCGGACGATGGACAAGCTGACCTCCTGGTCGCGGAATGCCGATGGTTCGGAGAATCCGTTCAGCGGCACGGTGCGCTACCAGACGACTTTCACCTGGCCGCTCGCCGACGACAAGATGCCGATCGCGGATGCCCCACTCACGCTCGACCTTGGCCGCGTCTGCCATTCGGCGCGCGTGCGGGTCAATGGCCAGTCGGTCGGTGCTCGCATTCGCGCACCCTATAAATTCGAAATTCCAGGCAAATTCGTGAAAGACGGCGAGAATGTGCTGGAGGTCGAAGTGACGAGCACGGGCGCCAACCGCATTCGCGACCTCGACCGGAAGAAGGTGGATTGGAAGATCTTCACCGACATCAACATCGTCGGACGCAACTATAAGCCGTTCGACGCTTCCGCCTGGCCGCTGGCCGACGCCGGTCTGCTCGGCCCCGTGACGCTGGCAAGGAAATCCATCAGATTCTTGATGGTCACGGGTTTCAGGAGAAACGAATCGAATCCCAGTTCCCTGTAGGTCGTGTGGGTCTCTACGTCTGCGGTGATCAAACACACCTTCAGCTTTGCGAGGCGCTCGTCGGCCCGTATGCGCTTGACGAGTTCGGGGCCGTCCATGACGGGCATCCACATGTCGGACATGACGAGGTCGAATGCCGGATCCGCCTCCAGTTTCCCAAGCGCCGCCTTGCCGTCTTCCGCCAGCACGACGTCGGTGATTCCCAGTTTCTTGAGCAACGTCTTCAGCACCGCGCGGTTCACGGGCGAGTCGTCCACCACGAGGACGCGCATCGGCAGATGAGAACTCTCAAGCGCCGTGACCGTGCTGCCCGTATTGCTCGACGGCCCCTCGGGCGCGACATCGACCGGAGCCTCGACATGAACCGCAAACCCCTTGCCGAGTGCGGTGTCGATTGAAAGCGTGCCATGCGCGAGTTCCACAAGGCGCTTGCTGATCGCAAGGCCCAGTCCGCTTCCCTCCGTGCGGTTCTTGATGTCGGCCTGCACGAAAGGCTGCATGAGGCGCTTGGCCTTCTCCGAGGAGACCCCCTTGCCGTTATCCGCGACCGTCAGCTTCAGCAGGCCGTTCTCGTAGGTGGCCG
Organism: uncultured bacterium; assembly: GCA_902803135.1. Taxonomy (GTDB): domain Bacteria; phylum Verrucomicrobiota; class Kiritimatiellia; order RFP12; family UBA1067; genus RUG572. The sequence goes on along the minus strand of CADCPA010000233.1, from coordinate 22 downwards.
AGATGCGGATCGTGCAAGGCCC
>CADCPA010000232.1 GCA_902803135.1 uncultured bacterium | reverse complement strand
CACACTCGGCAAGGTGGCGTGGTACGCTGACAATAGTGGAAACAAGACACATCCTGTCGGACAGAAGAAGCCGAATGCTTTTGGACTCTACGACATGCTCGGGAATGTATGGGAGTGGTGCGAGGATCTGTACTCGGCCGGCTCCTCCGACCGCGTGCACCGGGGCGGCAGCTGGCGCAACGACTCCGGGCGCTGCTCGGCGGGCAATCGGGGCTACGGCAACCCCGGCAACCGCTACAACGGCCTCGGCTTCCGCCTTGCGGCCTCCCAGGATTGAACCGGTAAAGTCGGTAAGGGCGAGCGGCGGAGAGGCGTCCCGCCCGGAGGGCATGATTGGGGCCTGTCTCCAGAGGTGATTTCAAAACCCGTCGCGGCCGCACGCGTGAGGTTTTTGCAATTACTCGTTATGGGGACAGGCCCGACTCGTTAATTTCAGACCGCATCCTCCTGTTTTCTCCTGTTCTTTGTGGCGGACACAGTTTCCAACTACCGTTTTTAGGTTTAGTGCGCATCTCCTTAATGGGTGAAAAACGGAGATGCGCCCAGATGTTAGCCCTGAAAATGATTTACCTTCCCCCTCTTTGCCGAGTTTGATATAATACCAACATGAACAAATGCGCTTTCTCCTTTGCCTGTGCGGCCCTGCTGGCCGCGTCTTGCGTTTTCGGCACCGTGTCGTCCGGACGTCCTGACGTGCGCACGCGGACGATCGTCCCGCCGCAGCGCATTGTCGCGATGTCGGATGGTTTGAAAGACGCCGCCGCGTTGTGCGGACCCCGCTACGGCCAGGTCTCCGAGGGCGCTTTTCTCGCCGGTTCGGGTCCGGTGCTCGGCAAGGGCGGCTGGATCCTGCTGGATTTCGGACGTGAAATCCACGGTTCGGTGCAGATCGGCAGCGGTGCGCGCAGCGGTCGCGCCGCGAAGGTGCATGTCCGCCTGGGCGAATCCGTGAGCGAGGCGATGAGCACGCTCGGCCAGAAGGGCGCCGGAAACGACCATGCCATCCGCGACGACGTCATTGCGCTGCCGTGGTACGGCCGCCGCGAGTTCGGCGAATCCGGCTTCCGCTTCGTGCGCATCGACAACGCGGGAGACGACCCCGTGCAGCTCGAGTACGTCCGCGCCGTGTCGCTGATGCGTCCGATGCGGCAGCTCGGCACCTTCCGCAGCTCCGATGCGCGTTTGAACCAGGTGTTCGACACCGCGGTGCGCACGGTGCACCTCTGCTGCCAGGATTTCCTGTGGGACGGCATCAAGCGCGACCGTCTCGTGTGGATGGGCGACACGCATCCCGAGACGATGTCCATCCTCGCCGTCTTCGGCGACGCGTCGGTGCTGCCCGAGTCCCTGACCTATATGGCCGAGACGACCTCGCCCAACGGGTGGATGGACGGCATGCCGACCTATACCCTGTGGTGGATCCGCAACCTGGCCGAGTGGTACCGCTACACGGGCGACCGGGACTACCTCAAGAAGTATGCGGATTACCTTGCCCAGACCTTCGACCACGTCTGCGGCGGCATGCAGAACGGCGAATGGCGCGCCGGCAATTTCCTCGACTGGCCGACGAACCACAACGCGCCGGCCGCCTGGGCGGGCACGCAGGCGCTCGCGCTGATGGCCGCGCGCGAGGTCGTGTTCCTCGCCGAGGCGCTGAACGACAAGGCGCTCGGCGAGAAGGCCCGCGCGCTCGCGGCCCAGCTGGAGAAGCTGCGTCCCGATCCGCACGGCGCGAAGAGCGCCGCGGCGCTGCTGGCGCTGTCGGGTCTGCGCGACCCGAAGGAGATGTACCGCGAGGTGCTCGGACAGAACGGCCACAAGGGCGTCTCCACGTTCTACGGCTACTACATGATCGAGGCGATGAGCGCGGCGGGCGAGCAGAAGCGCGCGCTCGATACGGTGCGCGACTACTGGGGCGGCATGCTCGACATGGGCGCGACGAGCTTCTGGGAGGACTTCAACCTCGACTGGACGAAGAACGCGTTCCGCATCGACGAGCTGCCGGTCGCAGGCAAGAAGGACGTCCACGGCGACTACGGTGAATTCTGCTACACGGGCTTCCGCCACTCGCTCTGCCACGGGTGGAGTTCGGGCCCGGCCAGCTGGTGCATCGCGCGCGTGCTGGGCATTCGTCCGGTTGGCGTGGGCTGCACGACCTTCGAAGTCAAGCCCGACCTCGGCGACCTCGCCTGGGCCGAAGGCTCCTACGCCCTGCCGGGCGGACGCGCCCTCAAGGTGCGCGCCGAACGCCAGGCGGACGGCTCGGTCAAGACGATTGTCGACGCGCCGGACGGCGTCGTCGTGAAGAAGTGAGTCTGTCTGTAAGAAACTTCAGACGCTCGCGCGTATCTTGTGGAGGCTCGCGTGCGTCTTGTGAAATGAACGTGTATCTTGTGAAATGAAACTGGAGGGACAATGAAGAAGTTGATGTTGACGATGTGTGCGGCGGCGGCGGGGTGCGCGGTTGCCGCGATTCCGCGGCAGCCTGTCTATGAACCGGACGGGAAGAGCCTCGCGAAGGGCGTTTCGGCCGGCAACCTGTTCCTGAACGCGACGGTGTCCGCCACGGGCCAGTGGGACAAGTATGCGCCGGCGTTTGCCGTGGATGGCAAGCGCGGCGATTCCAATTCCTACTGGGCCGCCGAGGATCTGCCGCAGGCGCTCACCGTCGACATGGGCGAGGCGAAGACGCTCGCCGCCATCCGGCTCTTCCCCTATTGGGCCGACGGCCGCGCCTACGGCTTCAAGATCGAAGGCTCCGCGGACGGACAGACCTGGCAGCTGCTCGTCGACGGGACGGACAACACGGCCTGCAGGTACGAGAAGGGCTTCTCCTTTGACTTCGATCCCGTGAAGGTGCGCTATGTGCGCACGACGATGACGAACAACAGCCGGAGCAACAAGTCGGGCGCCCACATCGTCGAAATCGAGGGCTATGCGTCGCCCCAGACCGGGGCGCGGTCGTTCCTCGCAGGCGACCTCTACACGCGCTACGACCGCGACGTCGCGGTCAAGCCCGAGACGCTCTCGCCCGTCGCGAAGCTCACGGGCTGGCGCGGCGAGCGCGTGAGCGCGTTGCTCGTCGCCTCGTCGCCGGACGGCTTCGAGGAACTGCGGCTGGCGGCGAAGGATCCAAAGGCGCGCCTCGACGTGCTGCGCTACACGCTCGGCAACGGCACGCTCTACGGCGACATTCTCGACGGCACGGCGCAGACCGCGTTCAAGGGCGTGACGCGTCCCGTCGTCTACACCTACGACATCCCCGTCAACGCCGAGGGCGTCATCAAGGACGTCGTCACGGCGACGATCAACGGCGAAACGCGTACGCTGCCCGTGGAGATCACGGTCGTGCCGCGCATCTTGCCGCCGGCGAAGGACTGGACGTTCCACCTCGACTTCTGGCAGCATCCCGATTCCGTGGCCCGCTGGCATGATGTGCCGCTGTGGAGCGCGCAGCACTTCGCGTTCCTGGAGCAGTACTATCGTCCGCTCGCGGACATGGGCCAGAAGGCCGTGACGCTCGCGCTGATCGACGAGCCGTGGGGCCACCAGACGTACGACGACTTCACGACGGCCGTCAAGGCCACGCGCCATGCGGACGGTTCCTGGTCCTACGACTACACGGTTTTCGACAAAATCGTCGCGACCGCGCAGGCCGCCGGCCTCACGGGTCAGATCGACTGCTACTCGATGCTCTCGTGGCCGCTGAAGTTCCGCTACTTCGACGAAACGCTCAACCGCAGCGTGGCGCCGCGCATGGAGCCCGACAGCAAGGAGTACGAGGATTTCTGGGGCAACCTGCTGCTCGACTTCTGCCGCCATCTGAAGGCGAAGGGCTGGTTCGAACGTACGAAGATGGCGATGGACGAGCGTCCGGACAAGCTGATCAAGCCCGCGCTCGCCATCCTCAAGAAGTATGCGCCCGGCCTCGACATGGTCATGGCCTGCAACGCGCCGTCGAAGCTGAACGCGGAGATGTACGACGTCTCCTACTCGTACGGCCACTGCGCGGGCCTCGCCCAGTACGCGGCGGCGCGGCGCGCGCAAGGCCGTCACACGACCTACTACGTGTGCTGCGGGCCGGCGCGTCCGAATACGTTCCTCACGAGCGATCCCGCGGAAAGCGCGTGGCTGGCGCCGTTCTCGGCGGCGATGGGCTTTGACGGCCTCCTCCGCTGGGCGTGGAACAGCTGGGTGGCCGATCCGTTCGAGACGCAGGACTTCACGTCCTGGCCGACGGGCGACACCTCGCTCGTCTATCCGGGCCCGCGCCTCTCGCTCCGCGCGCTTCTCGTGCGCGACGGCATCGAGACGTTCGAGAAGGTGCGCATCCTGGGCGGCGACATCCCGGCGCTCAAGGCATTTACGGTCGAGCGCGGCGGCACGGCCGGCGTGCATGCCGCGGACGTGAAGGCGCTCAATGCCGCGGTGAATTTCGGTTTGTAGGTCGAAGCAGAGAGTCGAAGGGGGCATGGGCAAGTTTCTGATTACAGGCAGGAAGGTCGTTGCCGGCACGCATCGCGTGCCGGGCAACAAGAACGCGGCGCTGCCGATGATCGCGGCGGCGCTGCTCACCGCGGAACCGGTGACGCTGACCAATGTACCCAATATTTCCGACGTGGCGCGCATGTTCGACTGCGCGCGCAAATTCGGCGCGAAGGTGACACGCGATCTCGCGGCCCGCACGGCGACGATCGAGGCGAAAAAGCTGAAGACGGCGCGCCTCGATCCGGAGCTCGCGAAGAT
>CADCPA010000231.1 GCA_902803135.1 uncultured bacterium | reverse complement strand
GTCTTCGCGGCGAACACCTTCTGGCCGGGTCCGCCGTCGGACACGGCGACGCGGTGCACGCTGAAGCCGCGGCGCGAGCCGTCCTGGGTGAAGAAGATGTGGAAGGAATTCGCCCGCGTGAGGTCGAAGCCGCCGCCGGCCGCGGCCGCGGCGCCGCCCTGCGCGACGGGCTTGCCGTTCATGCCCTCGAGGGGCAGCGCGTCGTCGAGCGCCCAGGGAAGGCTGCGGATGGACGAGACGAGGTCCGCACACGCGTGCGGGGCGAGCGTGACGCGTCCGCCCGGCCCCGTTCCCTGGCGGCCGCCCTTTACGCTGAGGTTCACGGTACAGGCGCGGTCCGTCGTATTGCTCACGGCGATCGTGATCGTGCTGAACGGCGAGAGGTCGAAGGTGCCGGCCTTGAAGTCGAGGCGCGTGCCGGGCCAGGCGTAGCCCGTGCCCGTCGCAACGCCCATCGAGCCGTCCGGCAGGGGGGCGATCTGCGAGTCGGTCTGGGCTTTGAGAACGGCGAAGTCGGACGGCCAAAGCACCGTTTCGCCCGCGAAGGCGGCGAAGGAGGCCAGAGAGAGCAGCGGGAGGAGTTTCATTTTCATAGGGTGGGGAGTTGGGGGTTAGGGGTTGGGGGCGTGGTGGCTGCGGGCGGCGTCGGCGTTCTTCTCGGGCAGGAGGGCGGAGACGAATTCGGCGAGGCGCCAGGGGCAGACCGAGAGAAGCCAGGAGGCGAAGCGCATCGGCCAGGGGAAGGCGATGAGGCCGACGTTGCGGTCGACGCGGGCGAGGATGATGCGCGCGGCTTTGTCCGCCTCCATGAAGAACGGCATCGGGCAGGTGTTGCGGTCCGTGATGCGCGAGCGGATGAAACCCGGGCAAATCACGTTCAGGCGGATGCCCTCGCGCGCAAGCGGCCGGCGGAGCGCGAGTGCCCAGGTCTTCATCGCGGCTTTCGTCGCGGAGTAGGCGGGGCACGTCGCCAGCGGCGCGTAGCCGGCGATGGACGCGGTGACGACGATCTGGCGGCGCGTGCGCGCGTCGGGGCGCGCGCGAAAGGCGTTGAGAACGGGCAGGACGATGTTGAGGCCGCCCAGGACGTTCGTCGCGAAGGTGCGGCGCACGTTCGCCTCGTTCTCGACGCCCGTGCCGATGCCGGCGTTGGAGAAGACGAGCTCGAGCGGGGCGATCGCCTCGCAGGACGCAATCCAGGCGCGCGCGGCCGCCTCGTCCGCCACGTCGAGGACCTGCGGATGGACCTCCGCGCCGGCGGCGCGGCAGGCCGCGGCGACGGCGGACAGGCGGCCGGCGTCGCGTCCGCAGAGAAAGAGATGCTTCGCGCCGCGCTGCGCGCACGCCACGGCGAGCGCCTCGCCGATGCCGCTCGACGCGCCCGTGATGAGGATGTTCCCGGCCGTTTCCATTTGACACAATTATCCCCTTTTTCCAGGCGTCCGTCAAGCGGGGAATCGCCGCGGCGACCCGCTCTTGGTACATTGTCTTAACATTTGCTTGACAATGTTTTAACATTTCCCTTGACAATGTCTTGACATTTCACGGTTCTTTTCCGCCTACTTCCCGTCGTGGACGGCGACTCCCGCCGTTCCGTCAACCAAGGAGAAAGAACATGGAAGAAATGCACAACAACGGTCCTTCCGCGGCGCCTCAGCCGATGCCGCGCTACCGCACCAACGACGGCTACTACCATGCCAACGCCAAGGGCACGGGGAGCGCCCTCAAGCTTGAGCTCCATCCGGCACACGGCGACACGGCAGGCAGCGTCTTCGTCAAGATCGCGAACCAGATGACGGTCGGCTCGATGCAGGGCGGGAGCCCTGTCTTCGCGACCTTCGACTGGGGGAAGTCCATCACCGTCAAGCTCGACCGTACGGACCTCTCGCAGATCCTGCAGGTGCTGCGCGGCATGCAGGAGTCGATTGCGGACGGCAAGGGCCTCTTTCACCGCTCGGCTTCGGGCAACACGATCATCCGCTTTTCACATCAGATCGATCCGCGGCCCGGATATATGCTGTCGATCTGGCGCAAGGCGGCGACCGGCGAGGAGGCGAGTTCATTCTACGTCTTCGACATGAACGAGGCCTTTACGCTGATGCTCGCGCTTGAGCAGGCGATCCTCTACGTGTGCTTCGGCATTCCGGAGGTCATCCTGCGCACGCCGCAGACGCCGCCGGGCCCCTTCTAAGCGCGCCGCCGGCCCTTTCGGGCTTCATGCGCGGGGACGGGGTCGTATTCTCGCCGAAACCGAGCCACCTAAGTCGTCCTGTCCTTGTCTGTCCCCGGTTTTCGACCGCCCGGCGGTCCCCCCGCATGAAGTCCACTTCCCATCCGGCGATTCAGGGTGAAAGATTGGTGAAATGTTTTTTCCGCGGATGTGTGGTTGAATGGAGGCGTTTCAACCACCCTAAGCGAAACGGAGTTCACCATGGCGGAAATTCTCATTGCCGAAGACACGAAAAGCGTTCGGGAAGGCGTCAAGGCCCTGCTCGAAAGCGACTTCCACTTCGTCCGCGCCGCCGGAAACGGCGCAGACGCCCTTGCCCTCTACCGGCGCTTCCACCCGGCGCTGGTCATCCTCGACGTGATGATGCCCAAGATGGACGGGTTCGACGTCCTGCGGCAAATCCGAGCGAACGATTCGGAAACGCCCGTGCTCCTCCTCACGGCGAAGACGCTGGAAGAGGAGAAGGTCACCGGCTTCGGGTTGGGCTGCGACGACTACCTGACCAAGCCCTTCGGCAGCCGCGAGCTGCTCGCGCGCGTGTCGGCCCTGCTTCGTCGCGCGGCACGGCCGTCTGCCGCGAACGAGACGCCCGACGACGCGGCGTTCGACTTCTGCGGCGGCACCGTCGTTCCGCTCGACCGGACCTTCATTACGGACCGCAACAAGCCCGTCCACCTCTCGGCGAATGAAATCAGGCTGGCCCGGCTGCTGGCGCAGCACCCCGGCGAAACGGTTCGCAAGGAAAAGCTGCTGTCCT
>CADCPA010000230.1 GCA_902803135.1 uncultured bacterium | reverse complement strand
CATTCTGCGTCTTTCGGGCACGGCCGTGCTGTCACGCGCGATGCAGACGCTGCTCGCCAGCGGCGTGTCGTTGCTCGATTCGCTCGACGTGGCGGCAAATCTCCTGAGCAACCGGCGGTTCCGCCGTCGGATTGCGACGGCACACGACGAAGTCATGCGCGGCACGTCGCTCGCCACCGCGCTTGCGGCGGCCCCCGAATTCATGCCGATGCTCAGCCGAATGGCGGCGGTGGGCGAAATGACCGGCTCGCAGGCCGAGACCTTTGCCGAGACGGCCCGCTACCACGAGATGATGCTCGCCATCGCCGTCAAGCGCTTCAGCGTGCTGATCGAGCCGGTGATGATCTGCGTCACGGGTTCGATCGTCGGTTTCGTCTACATCGCGTTCTTCATGGCCATCTTCGCGCTCGCCAGCACGAGCTGACGCGAAAAGGGGACAGTCCCCGAACGCGAAAAGGGGACAGTCCCCGGCGATTTGCGAAATCCAGATGGATGAGTTTTCCTAAATCTGCTATAATAGATTTATGAAAAACTTGATTCTGATTTTTATGGCAGCCGTTCTGGCTTTTGCCGGGTGCGGCCGACTGGAAAAGACGGGGCGTAACGTCGTTCGGAAAACCGGTGAACTCGCCGGCAAGGGTGCCACCGAGTTCTTTTCCGGCGTCGGCGAGGGCATTCGCACGGTGACGGAGGGACAGGTCCCCGACGTGCTCACGGCGATTGCCACGCGCAAGTCGGTGCGGAAGTTCGATCCGCTGCGGAAGGTCGACGATGCGACGGTGGAGAAAATTCTCCGTGCCGCGATGGCGGCACCGTCCGCGCTCGACAAGCGTCCGTGGGAGTTTGTCGTCGTGCGCGATCCGAAGCAGCTGGCGGCGATTGCGAACAAGCTGCCGAATTCACGCGTCGGGAACGGCGCCCCGCTCGCGATCGTCGTGTGCGGCACGACCGACAACGGCATTCCCGGCAACGGCAAGGAATGCTGGATCCACGACTGTTCGGCCGCGAGCATGAACCTGCTCCTCGCGGCGCACGGACTCGGCCTCGGCGCCGTCTGGACCGGCGTCTATCCGGGCGAAGACCGCATTGCTGCCGTGCGCGAGATTCTGGCGATTCCGGACGGCTATCTGCCGCTCAATGTCATTCCGATCGGCTATCCCGCCGAAAATCCGCCGGTCAAGGACAAGTGGAATCCCGCGAAGATCCACGCCGATCGCTGGTAAATGCCGGGAGGGGAGGTCGGGATGCGTCTTGTTTTCGTTCTGTTCGGCGTCGCCTTGGCAGCAGGTCCGCTTCTGCGGGCGGAGATGGTCGATCTCGAAGTTTTCGGACGGGTGAAGGTGGTCGACGCGGTCGACTGTACGCGCACCGACCATGACTTCGTCGAGCGTCCTGCGGGCGTCTCGAAGGTGACGAAGATCCTCGGTTGCGACTGCCGGTGGATGCCCGTGCAGGACGGCGAGACGGCGAGCATGTTCGCGTACCGTCTCGGCAAGGGCAAGGGGCTCAAGGCCAATGGCTCCTACGTCGTCGTGCTCGAGTACCCGGACGATCTGCCGCGCAACTACGTTCTCCACAACCGTGCGACCGATTCGCGGCGCGGCTTCTCGACGGGACGCTGCCTCGGCGACGCCTGGGAACCGCTCTACGTCGACAACCACTGCGAGTCGCTCGACAATCCGCAGAGCGGCGCCTGGGAGCGTTGGATCTGCTATAGTTCGCTCACGGACCGCACGCCGGACGCGTTTTCGACGGTGAAGGACAAGGTGCCCGTGTGGCATCAGCCCGCGGACGGGTTCGACTTTGTCGTGTCCCAGTATTCGAAGCGCCACAACCCGGCTTCCCACGGCGTGGCCGTGCGCCGCATCCTCCTCTGCGAGCTGCCGGACGAGACGGCCTGCTATGCGAAACTGACGCTGCCGCCCGCGCCGCTTCCCCAACGCCACCTCTTCTGGCGCGAGGAGATGAGCGACAATCTCGCCCTCGACAAGGTGAAGGGCAACCGGTCGTGCGACGAGCCGCTCGACTGGATCCGCCACAAGTGCCGGCAGATGAAGATCCTCGGCATGAACACGTACATGAAGGATCTGCTCGAGTTCGGCCACGTGCAGCATTGGGATCCGAACGTGATCCGTCCCAACTGGGCCTGGTCCTCCACCCCCGAGCTGAACGCGCTCTGGGAACGCATCGTCGGAATGGCCTCGCGCGAGTACGGATTCAGCCTGCTGCCCTACTACGAGTGGTACGGCAATTTCGGTGCGGACTACCAGGGCAAGAAGTCCTACGGCTACCAGAAGCTCGCCGAGCCGCTCGGCAACGAGAAGAACTACACGCATGTCTGGTGGACCGAGAAGGGCAACCTCGATCTGACCGATCCTGCGGCGCTCGTCGCGACGAAGGACCTTCTCAAGGCCACGATCCTCCGCTTCAAAGACCAGGCGACGTTCGTCGGCGCGCTGTTCCGCACGCGCCCCGCCTCCTGGCCGATCAGCTTCAGCGAGGCGACGCGAGCCCGTTTTGCGCAGGCGCGGAACGGCGGCCGCGCCGTCACGAAGGAGCAGTTGAGGTCCGATAAGGAACTCTACGAGACCTACATCGCCTGGTGGCAGGAGCAGCGCCGCGCCTTTCTCAAGGCACTCGGCGACTATCTGGCCGCCGAAGGCGTGGCGCACGCGCAGGTGCTCTTTGACGGCGAAGCGAGCGAGCCCGGTCCGGGGGTGGCGGGTCCGTCGGTCTTCTCCGCCGAATCGCCCGACTTCTGGAAGCAGACCTTCGCCGCGGCCGGGGTGAAGCCGCCGACCATCCGCACGCCCGAGGAGGTCGCGCAGGACCACGCCTACCTGAAGGGACGCAGCCAGCCGACCGCCACGTGGGGCAAGTGGGAATGGCAGCACGCCGCGCCGGCGGACCTGCCGGCCGCCCAGGCCAAGGACGCGCGCTCGGCCTTCTGCATGCCGGTCAACCGTCGCTATTCCGTGCTCGATCCGGAGGCGTACAAAGCCTATGCGGACGCCAACGGCATGACGACGATCATCCGCCACCATTCGCTCAACGAGCACATGCAGAAGTACAAGCAGGAGGACAAGGACGTACCGTTGCTGGGCTACGAGATGAACGACAGCGAACACGCCGGGCGCGCCTCGATGCAGCTCGAAGTGGAGGCGATGGCGAAGGGCGACATCGGCAATATCGGCTATCTGATCGGCAGCTGCTTCGCCCGGGGATTCCCCGGACCGGTCCGCGAATTCAACCAGAACTTCCTCGCCCTGCCTGCGCT
>CADCPA010000229.1 GCA_902803135.1 uncultured bacterium | reverse complement strand
CCGGCCGGCACGGTTGCATTTGCGAATCTGGAAACGATTGCGCAGACGGTGAAGAACATCGCCGGCCCCGGTTCGAAGGACCTCATCCTCACGACGACCCTGCCGAATGCCATTCGGCGTCCGGGCGCGGCCATGCTGTTCGGGGCGATGCGTCCGGGCTCGCACGGCGTGGCGGTCTGCTATGTGGAACCGACGATTTCGGCCCGTCTCGCGAACACGAAGCGTCCGTCGGATGCGGACCTTGACCGCGTCAAGCGCTGGACCGTCGTCTATCCGACGACGATGACGCGCGCGGCGTTCCAGAAGAACAATCCGACCGCGGTTCCCGACGCGATGAACACGTTCCGCGTGCCGCCGGGGCGCCATTCGCAACGCACGCTCTGGGCGTGGTTTGCGCCGGACGGCCAGTGGGCCGTGCTGGGGCCGTCGCCCGCGATGGCGGCGAACGCGTACAACTACTCGTATAAGGCGCGGCAGCGCGCGATCGGTTCGGACCTCGCCTACATTCAGATGGATTCGGCGGGTGCGCGGGCCGTCTTCGGCTCGGGCATTCTCTCGGGCGGCATGGTGGCCGTGCGCATGGGCAGGAACGGACTCGAACTGCGCGGCAGCGGTCGGCTGGGCGCGGAGCTGCGCAAGCCGTTCCCGCCGGGGGCGATGTCCTTTGCGGGCATTCCGCCGGAGACGCCGCTCTTCGGTGTCACCACGACGCTCGCCGACGTGCAGATGGCGGTGGATCTGTTCGCGCTGGGCGGACCCGAGTTCACGGCCTACATCCAGCAGTCGCTCCGCTTCGTGCACGGCAAGGGCGCGAGCGGCTACTTCATCGACGGCACGGCCGCGAAGGGCACCGGTCTTTCGCCGGCGCAGCGTCTGGACAAGATTCTGCCCGAGGCGCGGATGATGCCGTCAGCCGGCAATGCGATGTTCTGCTCGCCCACGACGGTGATGCGCCACTGCCTGCCGAAGGTGGCCGCGAAGATGGGCCCGTTCGACAGCGCGAAACTGCAGGTCGTGCTGCGTCTGCTGCGTCAGGTGCGCGGCGACGGCATGGGTGCGATGAGCTGGCGCGAGGGAGATGAAGACAAGTTCTTCATCCGCATCTCGCGCGACGAGCTCTGGGGCACGGCCAATCTCTGGAGCACGATGCTGCTTTAGTCCAGCAGGGCGCGCTTTGCCGCCCCGACGAGGGCGGCGTCCGTCTGCCATATGCTGAATTCGTCAAAGCCCGGCAACCCCATCGGGACTCCCTCGCGACGGTACGTCATTCCGCTCGCGAGGGTTTTCTTTCCGGAGAGGTGGAAGCTCGTGCAGCCGGTGAGCGGACGGAGCTCGCGGATGACGTCGGCGTTCACGCCGGCGCCCACGAGGATCTCGATGCGTCCCGCAGCGCGCTTCTGCAGCTCGGCGATCAGCGCCGCGCCCTTGCGCGCGGAACTCTGCTGGCCCGAGGTGAGGATTGTGTCGAAGCCGAGGTCGATTGCCGTCTCCAGCGCGGCGAAGGGGTCGACGGTCAAGTCGAACGCACGGTGGAGCGTGCGGCGGAGTCCCTGCGAGGCCGCCATGAAGGCGCGGAGGAAGTCGGCGTCCAGCGTGCCGTCGGGGTTCAGGGCGCCCGTCACGACGCCCTCGACGCCGGCTGCGCGCCACGCGCGCGCCTCTTCAAGCATGACATCCTTTTCGGCGTCCGTATAGAGGAAGTCGCCGAAGCGGGGGCGCACCATGGCGCGCACGGGAATCGTCACGCCGCGGTTCCTGAGCGCCGTGTAGAGCGCGGGGGAGGGGGAGAGACCGCCGATGATCAGCGCCGAGCAGAGCTCGATGCGTTCGGCTCCGCCGGCCTGGGCGGCGAGTCCGGATTCAGGGGAATCGATGCAGACTTCGAGCATGGCGTGTCCTCCATGTGCCGACTACTTGCCGGCCTTGAGTTCGATCAGCTTTTCCTTGTTGCCGAATTCGGTCGTGCCGACGGTCGTGTACGAGCCGTCGGGGCCCTTCACCTGGATGATGGCCATCGTGTGTTCGGGGAGCTTGATGACGCAGTGGTCGTTCATGTCGTGCGACTCGTCGAAGGTCACGCCCTCGGCCATGACCTTGCCCGAACCGGGGGCGAGCAGGCGGAAGGGGAGCGGGAAGCGGCGGTTGTCCTTGTCGCGGGCGACGAAGGCGATGCGCGATTCGGGCAGGGCCGCGGCGAAACGCTTGTAGCTGGCGGTCACGTCCTCGGCGGGAATCGTGCTGGGGCGGTCGCCGCCGCGCCAGGTCGACCAGAAGCAGAGCTTGTCCTTGCCCGGACTCCACCGCGCCGCGTAGATTTTGGTGCGCGGGTTCGAGCCGTCGGCCATGGCGGCGTACGGACGGTACCACGACTCGTCGGCCGGCATGAGCTTGTTCGCCTGGGCGTCGTCGAAGAAGTGCCAGGTGCCGTTGTCGTAGTATTCGACCCAGGAGTGGTTGCCGGGAATCGGGGTCCAGTTGCAGCCCGTGAAGCGCGCGGGGATGCCGCAGGCGCGGAAGACGTCCACCTGGATGATCGCCAGGCCCGTGCAGGACGCCATGTGGATGCGCATCGAGTGGAACGGGGACTGGTCGGGCTTGTCGCGCTTCACGTTGTAGTGCACGTCGAGCATGTCCCAGATCTTCGAGTTGATGAGCGCCACGGCCTCGCCCGTCGTCTTGCAGGTTTTCGCGAGCGGCCAGAACTTCTCGCGGAACAACGGGCGCCAGTCGTCCACTTCCTCGCCGATGGAGGAATAGGGGAGAATGTACTCGCGGTAGATCTCGTCCGTAATCGTCTCGCGCCACGGTGCCGTCTTGCGCGCCTCCTGGGCGAGCTCGACATTCCGGCGCAGATAGTCCTCGCCGACCTTGCCGCGATCCTTCTCGGGCATGTACTTCGTCAGGAATTCGTAGTCGTCGAGTTCGGCCGCGGCGACGGACAGGGTCGCGCCGACGGCTGCACAGGCTGTAAGAAGGGAGTTCATGAATTGGCTAAAGGGTAGAAGGAATGAAATCGTGCCGTTAAAAGCGTCGATATTCTACCAAAGGCAGGGGATGTGTGACAAGCGGCGAGTTTCAGATTTGTCGACAACCGATTACAATTTTTTCTTTTTCCCCATTGACTTCCGGCCCCTATTTTGATATCCTACCGCCCATTCCTGCGACCGTCTTAGGAGATTTCTCCCCGTTGCGGGCGTCCGCCAGTTCTTGCGGATGTTCGAATTAGCGCACGCGCGCATCGGGTAGGTGTCGGACGGTTGCAGCCATGCCAACCTACAAAAAGATTCGAACAAAATGAGCCAGATTGATAAAGCCGCCGTCCGTTCCGAGTTCCAGCGTCATGACCGCGACACGGGTTCCTCCGAAGTCCAGATCGCCACGCTGACGAAGAAGATTCAGCTCCTCACGCAGCACCTCAAGGCCAACAAGAAGGACCACAGCTCCCGCTACGGTCTGCTCCGGATGGTCAACAACCGCCGCAAGCTCCTCGACTACGTCAAGCGCGAAGACGAAGCGAAGTACAAGGATCTCATCGCGAAGCTCGGCCTGCGCCGCTAAGGGGTGACACATGCAGGGTGCTAAGCAGTTCAAAGTGAACATTGCCGGCCAGGACCTCGTCTTCGAGACGGGTCTCCTCGCCATGCAGGCCGCGGGCGCGGTGACGTGCTCCTACGGCGACACGACCGTGTTTACGGCCGTGACGAACACGGATACGCCCCGTGAAGGCATCGACTTCTTCCCGCTCCAGTGCGAGTACCGCGAGAAGTTCTACGCCGCCGGCAAGTTTCCGGGCGGTTTCTTCAAGCGCGAAGCGCGTCCGACGAGCAAGGAAATCCTGACGGCCCGCATGTGCGACCGTCCGATCCGTCCGCTCTTCCCCGACGGCTACTACAACGACGTGCAGGTCAACTCCACGCTCATCCAGTCGGAT
>CADCPA010000228.1 GCA_902803135.1 uncultured bacterium | reverse complement strand
GGGCTTGTCGTCGGACAGTACAAGCGCAGTACGCTGGACATCGGCGGCGACAGCGTCGTGAACGCGCCCTCCGGCGTGAAACTCGGCGTCTATGCGAACTATGCGAACAGCGGCGGCACGTTGATTCTCCGCGAGAACGGCGTCCTCAACACCTCGAAGATCGAGAAGGGGGTCGCCGCGGCGTCCGTCGTCATCGACGGCGGGACGCTTGTCGCGACGAACGCCTCAGACGGCGCGTTCATCGACGTCGATACTCTTGACGTCGGTGCCGGCACGATCGACACCGACGGGCACAACGTCACCGTCACGGCGGGCGCCGTGAACCTGTCCGAGTCGGGCGGCTCGTTCACGAAGAAGGGCGCGGGCACGCTCACGTTCCCGGCGATGCCGTCGACCGACGCCTTGACGGTCGAGGCGGGCACGCTTGCGCTCTCCCTTCCCGCCGCCGTCGTAAACCGGGCGAGGCTCGCGCACCGCTGGTCCTTCAACGGTTCCACCGAGGAGGAGAACCTCGCCGACTCCGTGGGCGGCGCGGTCGCGGGGAAGATCGGCGACGGCGTGTCCTTTGCGGACGGCGCCGTGACGCTCTCCGGCAACGGCAACTCCAAAGGCTCCCTTCGCCTCGGCGACGCGGGCGCCGCGCTCCTCGGCACGGGCGAGGGCGCGACCGTCGAGATCTGGGCGACGCGGAACGACGTCAAGAACTGGGCGCGCGCGTTCGACTACGGAAACAACCAGAACTGGTGGTGGCATCTCACCTGGAACAACGGCACCGACGGCGCGAAGTTCGAGGTCGGGGGCTGCCGGAACAACAACACGAAGACGACCTCCTACAACGCGCCGTGGGCGGACGGGACGAAGGTCTACATCGTCGCCACCTTCAAGGCGAACTACAACAGCACCGGAAACCCCTACATGAAATGGGCGGTCTACGACGCGACGACGAAGGCGCGGCTTGCCTCCAACGGCTTCACCGCCGCCAACGCGCTGACGCTATCCGACCTTTCGAGCGCGACGTTCTACCTGGGACATTCGCAGTATTCCAGCGACTACGATGCGGCGGCGACGTATGACGAAGTGCGCCTGTGGCGCCTCGCGCTGCCTGACGAGGCGATTGCGAAGAGCGTCGAGTTCGGGCCGGACGCGACGGCGGAGCAGATTGCGGCGGTCGAGACGATGGCCGTCCCGCGCACGGTGACGGTCGCGGCCGGGGCGACGCTCGACCTTGGCGGCGGCGTATTGTCGCAGCCCTGCGTGAACGGCTTCGGCACGGTGCAGAACGGCACGTTGAACGTGACGGGCGTGATCTCGCCCGGCGGCGACGGCGTTGTCGGCACGATCGCGATGCCGGGCGGCACGGTGACGGGCGAAATCCGCATCGACGGCGGCGACATCGTGCGCGTGGTCGGCGGCGGCACGCTCGACCTCTCCGCCGCGACGCTGACGCTTGCCGGGGTGCCGACGGCACCGTTCGACGTGGCGGTGGTCGCGGACGGCGCGGCGGCGACGATCACGGGGCTTCCGGCGTTTGCCGTGTCCGACGGCTCGAGCCTGCACGGCTGGCAGCTGCGCATTCTCGACGGCGGCAAGCGTCTGCGAGTCTGCCGCAAAGGCGTGACGGTGATCGTGTATTGATTGCAGGTTTCACGCAAAGATGAAAAGGAAGACAGTTTAATTGAGAGGAGAGATGGAAATGATTGCAAATTGCAAAACTGGAGGGCGCGTGTCCTCACGCGCCGTCGCATTCGGGAGGACCGCGCTTGCCGCGGCCATGGTCGCGACAAGCGCGACCCTCCCTGCGTTGGCCGACACCGTGACCGCCGCCGGCGCGCTCGAGGCGGCGAAGGGGTGGGTGAACCTGCGGCGCTCCATGGACGGGGGCGCGCTCTCCGCGCCTGAAGCCGCAAAGGCGTATTCCGGCGCCGACGGCAAGGGCACGTACTATGTCGTGTCGCTTTCGGGCGGCGGATACGTGGTGACCTCCGGCGACACGTTCTTGAAGCCGGTGCTGTCCTACGC
>CADCPA010000227.1 GCA_902803135.1 uncultured bacterium | reverse complement strand
GCGGTGGCCGCAGCCCGCGCAGAGCACCGGCGGACGCGTCGGCAGCGAGGCGTCCGGCTGGACGGCCTTGGCCTTCGGCACGTCCTTCAGGAGCTCGTGGCGGAGGTTCTGGAGACGGTCCGGATTGAGTTCCCAGATATTGAGCTCGGTCTTGTGCGCCTGCACGTCGATGCCGAGCGCGCGCACCTGCTCTTCGATGAACGGATCGAGCTCTTCGACCACGACCACGTGGCGCACCGTCTTCGCGAACTTCTTCACGAGGTCCGCCGGGAAGGGATTCGTCCAGCCGAGCTTCAGCACGCTGAATTCAGGGAAGATCTCCTTCACGTACTGGTACGCGACGCCGCTCGTGATGAAGCCGATCTGCTTCTTGCCGGGCTCGATGCGGTTGAACTTCGAGCGGGACGCGGCCTTCGCCATGTCGAGAGTGCGTTTCTGCGCCTTCACGCGATGCTGGCGCGCGTAGAGCGGCACCGGAATCGTGTGCGAGATGTCCTTCACGTACGGAATCAGCGGATGCGGCTCGGGCTTGAACGCGCCGAGGTCGACGAGCGAGCTTGAGTGGCTCGTGCGCGTCGTGAGGCGGAGCAGGCACGGCACCTGGTACTTCTCGGAGACCTCGAAGGCCGCCTGGACCATGTCGTAGGCTTCCTGCGAGTCGGCCGGCTCGAACATCGGCATGCGGGCGAACTTCGCGAGGTTGCGGTTGTCCTGCTCGTTCTGCGAGGAATGCATGCCCGGGTCGTCCGCGGACACCACGACCATGCCGCCCGTCGCGCCCACGTACGTGAACGTCATGAGCGGGTCCATGGCCACGTTCAGACCGACGTGCTTCATCGCCGTCAGCGAACGGCCGCCGGCGATCGAGGCGCCGACCGCGGTTTCCATCGCCACCTTCTCGTTCACCGCCCATTCGCACTTGACCGTGTCCTTGAACTTGGCGATGTTCTCGAGAATCTCCGTGGACGGCGTGCCCGGATAGGCGCTCGCCACGCGGCAGCCCGCCTGCGCGGCGCCATAGGCCACCGCTTCGTTCGCACTCAACAGCTTCTTCATCGTGGATTCCTCAAATCTTAACCGAGCAGTTCGTTGACCTTCTTCATCACCGCGAAGGCGTCGGCGACGTACAGCACGTCCGCCTTGCCCTGCGCCCAACCGCAGTTGGCGTCGAGGTTGACGGCGCGGCGTTCGCCGATGAAGCGCCAGCCGACCACGTGCGGCTCTTCGCCGTGGCAGCAGGTCGAAAGCCCCTTGGCGTGACGCGGCGTGGACCCCGTCTGGCCGACCTGGTTCATATGGCTCATGAACGAGAAGGCCCGGGCCGCCTCCGGCATGTCGACGAGCGACTTGGAGGAGCCGAGCGACGCGCCGGACTTCGCGAGGAAGCCGGTGATCGTCGCCGCCGCCTCGTCGAGATGCGCGGCGCCGTCGGCCTGCTTCTTCGTCCAGCCCGCGCCCGCCACGAACAGCAGCGGGGAGTCGGGCTTGATCGTCGAGGCGCCGCCGTTGCCGGCCGCCACGACGCCGTTGCACGTCGTGCGCGTCGTCGCGGCAGCCGCGGCGTCGGGCAGGGCCGCCGGCGCCACGCCGGCCTTCTCGCAGAGCGCCGCGAAAAGCGAGGGGTCCGTCACCACCACCCACGGCCGGGCCGTGCGCGTGAACGCGGTGAGGATGCGCTGGCGATAGGCCCAGCGCTGGACCGTCGCCTTGTCGCCGTCCAGCGCAATGTCCACGACGTTCGTGTCGATCGCGGCTCCCGCGCGCAGCGCGGCCGCCGGCATCGCGCGCTTCACGCGCGAATTGCCCGCGACGAGGATCAGATCCGCCGCCGCGCCCTTGATCGCCTCGGCGAACCGGGGCACGTCGAGCGCGTACGTGCCGTTCCCTTCAATCGTAAACGCAACAATCTTCATCAGCTGGCTCCTCAACCCTTGATCCAGTCCACGAGTTCCTGCGCAATGGCGTCGACCGGCATGTCCTTCACCACGCGCGTGTCGCGCTTGGCGCTCGGCACTTCGGTCTTCTCGTACACGATGCCGCCCACGCCGACGTCCGCCGTCGGGGCCTTCATCAGCGCCGGCATCACGCCGCGCATGTTCATCATGCCGACCTGCGGATTGTTCGGCGGTTCGGGCAGGCTGCCCGTCGCCCAGCCGATTGCGGCGGGGAAGCCCGCGCACGTGGAGGAGAGGTACTGGCCGCCCTCGATGCGCTCGAGCACCGTGAAGGTGTCGTCGTCCGCCAGCTTGAGCTCGTCGACCGCCGTGAACGATTCGGCGATGCCGAGCGTCTCGGCGACGAACTGGAGCGTCACGCCCGCGTCGCGGGAGGCGCTCGCGCAGCCGCCGAAGAGGAGCATGGAGGAGAGGTCGAGGCCGGGAATCGCCTGGATGGCCTTCGCGAGCGCGGCGGCCGTGGCCTTC
>CADCPA010000226.1 GCA_902803135.1 uncultured bacterium | reverse complement strand
CGGGAGCGGGCGCCGCCTTCGGGAACGACACTTGCCTAGCCTGTTTCAGCGTATCATATCAGGCGGGGAAATGCAATATGAATATGCATTCTGTTGGGCGGGGAATGTAAAATGGGAAATGGCAGGGGGGAGGCGGACGAAAGATCGTCTAGCGCGCGACGAGCAGCAGCTCGTCGACCGTGCGGCAGATCTTCAGCAACGGCCAGAGGCGACGCCACTTCGGCCAGACGCACCAGTACGCCAGCAGCTCCTTCATCCGCCCCAACACGGGCCTGTCCCCGCTGAGTTCCGCCCGCGACAGGTCGATGTAGGCGCGCAGCCGCTCGACGGCGTCGTCCTCCCCGCCCAGCGCCCGCACGAAACCGCGTCCGACCATGAGGCCGTAGGACGAATGCGAAACGGCGAACGGCTTCTCCGCGGCTGAGTCAAAGGGGACAGTCCCCGGCGAATGGAAGGAAAACGGCACGTCGCCGTTGTACATGACGGGATTCGTCGACAGCGCCGCAACTTCCTCGAAGCGGCGAACGTCGCACGCCCCTTCGTACATCTGCCTTGCCGTCCGTGCATGCACGGTGAGCACCGCAAGCGGATAACGGTTGATCCGCGGCATCAACGCCTTCAATTCGTCCGGATTTTCCAGCCCGAGGCGAATTTTGAGCGAAAATTTCCCGGGTCCCATCTCGTCGCAACCGGCTTCAAGCAGGCTTTCCAGCACCTCCGGCGTCTTGAAGAGACCCGAACCGCGCCCCCGCCGGCGGATCATCGGGAACGGACACCCCGCATTCAGGTCGGCCCGGTCGAAGCCGCGGTCCTTAAACCCCTTCAAGAGGACGCGCATTGCCGCCGGATCTTTCGAAATCACTTGAGGAACAACCGTAAATTGCGAGTGACAGCCCGATTCAGTCGGGAACGGCCGCACATCATCGAGCAGACGGTCGCCGACCCGTATCCCCGGATTCGCCGGGATGAAGGGCGCGAACGCCCCGACGAACCCCGCCGCGCGCAACGGCCCGGCGAACGCCTCGCGGAACGCGCGGATCGTCACGCCGCGCAGCGGAGCAAGCCAGAGGGAGTTCATCTTGGACCGTTCCGGGCACATCTTCAAGGGACTTGAGGGGTTATCGGCAATCAATGGTGACCCCACTGCATTTTCATGCGCTCGGCGAGGGATGTACGGCGTTCTGCGACGACGTTGGTTTCGATTGCCCTGCCCACGGCCCAGGCGTCGCCGATGACCAGCACGAGCTTCTTGCCGCGCGTAATCGCCGTATAGAGGAGATTGCGCTGGAGCATCATGAAGTGCTGGCGGTGGAGAAGGACGATGACGGCCGGGTACTCGCTGCCCTGTGACTTGTGGATCGTCGTCGCATAGGCCAGGGTGAGCTCGTCCAGATCGCCGCTCGCGTATTCAACGGGCCAGCCGTCAAAATCGACCGTCAGCTTCCGTTCGGCGGGATCGGCGCCCGTCACAAACCCGATGTCGCCGTTGTAGACGTCCTTGTCGTAGTTGTTCCGCAGCTGCATCACCCGGTCGCCCACACGGAAATTGGTGCCGCCGCGCGACACCGTCGGACCCGATCCGTTCAACCGCGCCTGGATGACGTTGTTGAGATTCTCGGCCCCCAGCAGGTTCTTCCGCATCGGCGTGAGGATCTGCACGTCCTTGCGCGGATCCATCCGGAACTTGGCCGGAATCCGCGTCACCATGAAGTTGAGCGCGTAGTCGAGCGCCTTCTGCGGATCGCTCTGGGGAATGAAATAGAAATCGCTGTCGCCGGCCTTCGCCTCGAACGGTTCGCCCGCGTTGACGTGGTGCGCGTTCCGCACGATGAGGCCGGAACTGTCTTGGCGGAAGATTTCCGTCAGCTGCGAGGTCGGAATCTCGCGGGAGGCGATGAGGTCGCGCAGCACGTTGCCCGGGCCCACGCTCGGCAGCTGGTCCGTATCGCCCACGAGGATCAGCGTCGCCCGCCGCGGCAGCGCGGCCAGCAGGTCGTTCATCAACCGGATGTCGACCATCGACGTCTCGTCGAAGATGAAGACGTCCCCTTCAAGCGGCTTTTCCTCGTTATAGGTGAATTCGTTCGTCTGCGGATTGTACTTCAGCAGACGGTGGAGCGTCTGCGCGGGAGCGCCCGTCGACTCCGTCATGCGCTTTGCGGCACGGCCCGTCGGCGCGGCCAGCATGACCTTGATCCGGTGCGCCCCCGTGCGCGCGCCGTAGATTTCAACGAGCGCGCGGATGATCGTCGTCTTGCCGACACCCGGACCGCCCGTCACGATGGACACCTTCGCCCCCAGCGAGGTGCGCACCGCCCGCAGCTGCGCCGGCGCGAGCGTGAACCCCGTCTTCTTCTCCCACCAGGCAATCGCCTTCTCGGGATCGATCGGCGGGAACGACGGCGCCGCCCCCAGCAACGCCTTCAACTTGGCCGCAACAAACTTTTCCTTAAAATAGAGATCATGCAGGAAGATGCGGTCGTCTTCCCGGCAGACGCGATGGAACTCGATTTCCTCCTGCAGCGCCGCCGCAATCACCTCGACCGACACGCCGATGAGCTCCTGCGCCTGCAACAGCAGCTCGGGCTCGCTCGTCCAACAGTGGCCGCCGTCTTCGGCGGCGCATCTCAACACCTGCAGCACGGCCGCACGGGCGCGCAGGGGCGAGTCCGGCGCCATGCCGACCGCCATCGCGATCTTGTCCGCCGTCGCGAACCCGATTCCCCAGATGTCGCGGCACAGGCGATAGGGATCGCGCTTGATGATCGCCACCGAGTCGGGTCCGTACATCTTGTAGATCTTCGCCGTCTTGGAGACGGAGATGCCGTAGGTCGAAGTGAAGATCATCACCTCGCGCGTGCCCTTGCCCTCGCGCCAGCCCTTCTTGATGGCCTCGATCTTTTTCGGACCCACCTTGTCGATTTCGGCAAGACGCCCCGAATGGTGGTCCAGCACGTCGATCGTGTCCGCGCCGAACGTGTCGACGATGCGGTTGGCGAGTACCTTGCCGATGCCGTGGATGAGTCCGCTCTGCAGATAGCGGCGAATGCCCTCGGCCGATTTCGGCGGAATGCATTCGACCGTCTTCGCCTTGAACTGGCGGCCGTGCACCGGGTCGTCGACCCAGGTGCCGACGGCATGGAGCTCTTCGCCTTCCCACACGGCGGCGCACGGACCCAAAACCGTGACTTCGCGGTCTTTCGCCCAGAAGCCGCCGCCGCCCGCCGGCGTCACGTGCAGGATCGAGAAGCCCGTCTCTTCATTGCGGAAGACGACCGACTTCACCGTTCCGTCGACCGTCTCAAGCGGCCCCTTGTCCTGCACGTGTTGCGCCAACCTGCGTTCCTTTTCTTAACGGATGACGAGCGTCATGCCCATGCCGCGACGGTTCAGCAGCACGAGTTCGCCGTTCTTCACGGACGCGCGGAACGCGTCCGCATACTTGCGCTGCGTCGCCGCGTCCGCCCCTTCGATTTCAGCCGTGACCGGCAGCTGGCGCGCCGCCTCCGCCGAAAGACCGTAGGCCGGACCCACGACGTACGTCGCGCGGTTCGGATTCGCGTCGAACATGACCTTGATCGCCCCGAGATTCGCGTACATGTCGGCAAACGCGTTTTCGAACTGCGGCACGACGAGCGACGCGCCCTCCGCGCCGAGCGCGAGCGTACCGCCCGTGAACGCGAACGGACCGTACACCGTGCCGGCGCCGCCGAACGAGCCGTAGATCGGACAGAAGCCCGTCGGCGCCGCGTTCGCAAGACGTCCGCCCGCGGCGACCCACGTCTCGCCACCGAGACCGGTGGGCTTGTCCACCTGCTCTTCCATCACGGAGGAGACGAGGCGGAAGTGGCGTTCGTCGAACGAGACGGTGGGCTGACCGTTGATTGCGATGTTGAGCGCGCTCTTGTTGCCTTCGCTGTCCGTCAGCGAGCCGCCGATGCCGCCGCTCTTGTCCGACACGCGCACCTCGTAGCGGTGCCATCCGGCCGTCACGGTCGCCTTGCCCGTCCAATCCTTGCAGAGCGTGTTCCCGGAGGTGCCGATCACGGTGTCGTCGATCTTGAACAGGATGCCGTCGTCGTACTTCGCGGTCACGTCCCAGACGCCCGCCTGCCCGTCTTCAATGTAGATGAAGCCCGTGAAGCGGCTCGCCGACTGGCCGCCTTCGGGGAAGTCCGCGAGCGCGGCGTGGATCTTCTGCAGCGAATCCACCACGCGGCGCCTGTTGATGAAGTACTTCTGCGTATCCCAGTTGTTCTGGTCGTACCCCGCCAGTTCCCACAGCGCGCCGGTGCGGCCCGTCACCGTCTCGGCCGTCGGCTTGACGCGCATCGGCAGCGTCGTCGTGTCGAACGGCCGGTAGGCGGACGCATCCTTCGGATCGGATGGCGTGCCGGTCGTCCAGCCGAGGTTCATCACGTCAGCCCACCCCGCCACCGGCGAACCCGCACCGCCCGCCAAGTCAAAGACGAAGACGCGGAAGTCGTGCCACCCGGCCGTCAGTTCCGCCGTCGCCGAGGAGACGGCGTTCCACGTCGTGTTCTTGAGCACGTCCGCGCCATCGATCTCAAGGAGGAGGTTGTCGTCATAGCCGCCCGCAAACGTCCAGGTGCCGGCCTGCGACGCGTCCACATAGAACTGGCCGCGATAGGCGAACGCCGAGTAGGCCGCCGGTCCCGTGCCGAAGCGCGAATGCAGATGGCGCAGACGGTCGACCTTCATCGGATAGACGCCTGTCAGCCCCTTCACGTCTTCCCACGACGTGAACACCCACTGGTTCGTCATCATGATCGCGAACTCGCAGGCGCCCGTGCCGGCGATGTCGAGCGAAACGTCGGCGTCCGCCTCGATCGTCAGACCGCCCGCGAAGCCCGCGGCGCCGGCGAGATCCGCCGTCACGCCCGAACCGACCGTCCAGTGTCCAAGCGGAATCGCCTTGAGCGAATTGGTCGTCGCAAAGGTGCCGCCGCCCGTGAGCGCAACATCCGAGTAGCCCGAGAGCGCGGCCCGGTAGACGACGCTGTGACCGTTCAGGTCGAACTCGTACTCGCCCCCCTTCGCCGTCGGATCGGCGCCAAAGGCGATGTTCATGCCATAGCGGCCCATCGCCCAGTCGCCTTCGTTCACAAGACGGCCGTTGGAGAGGTCCGCATGGTGCGTGTTGAAGTAGTTGACGCCGGACGTGAAGCCGCCCGCGCCAAGATGCAGCGAGCCCCCCAGCTGCGTCGCGCGCGCGTCGAACGCCGGCACGCTGCCGGTGGACATGAGGTAGGTCATGCGGTCACGGATGTCGAGCTTGTTCATCTTCGCCGTACCGCCGTTCAGCCAGAAGTAGGCGAACGGCGAGTCGAAACCGACGACGAGCGGAGCCCCGGCCGTCAGCGCGTCGAACGTGCCGCCGTCGACGACGAGCTGTTGCGGGTAGCCGCTGCGGCCGCTCCATTCGCCGACAAACGCGTTCGCGTTCGAATACTGCGAGAGCGTCGTGCCCGTCAGGATCGTGAGATCGGAGGGCATCGGCGTGCTGTCGTTGGCGCCGATGTGCAGCTGGGAGACGTCCAGCGCCGTTTGGTCCGCCAGAACCATGTGGCCCGAACCGCTGCCCGCGCCCAACTGCAGATGGCCGACATGCGCCGTCAGCCCCGAGAGCGTCGTCGTCACGTCCGTCTCGCCGTCGGCGCGGCAGATGATGACCTTGTTTCCGTCGGCCGTGCCGTTCAGGAACGTCGCCCAGCGGTTGTCGAGCGTGTCGCTGATCTTCGCGCGCAGATAGACCGTGCCCTTCGCGCCGAAGTCGATGCCGGCGAGCTTCGGATAGCCGAACCCGTTTGACTGGCCGAGATCCCACGCGCCGCCCGTCGTCGAACCCGTGACCATCTGGTCCGGACTGTCGATCGTACCGCTCAGGCGCACCGTGACGCCCTGCTGCTCGATGCGGCCCGAACCCGCCAGGGTCGGACCGTAGAAGTTGAGCGTACCCTTCTGCGCGACGATCGTACCGTTGTTCGTCACCGCGCCGGTGATGGTGAACTCGTTGCCGCCGTCGACGGTGAGCGTTGCGCCCTCCTCGACCGTGAGCGGGCCGTTATGCGTCGAGCCGTCGGACGTGGCGCCGAAGTAGCTCGTCGTGCCGGACACCGCGTAGAGCGGCGCAGACATCGCCGCCGCGACATAGTAGAGGTGCCCGTTCTCGCCGAGTTCGAGGCCGTGCGTGAGGTTCATCGGAGACGCCGTCTCGATGTACATGCGGCCGCCATCCTCGATGCGGATGGCGCCCAGCTGCTCGACGACCGTGTCCTTGAAGTTGAAGCGCTGCGTGTTGACGACCTTCAGCGTCGCATCCGCCGGACCCGTCACCACCGCGTCCGTCGGTACGGACGACCCCACACCCGTAAACTGACGGATGTCGAGGCGTGCATCGCCGCCGACCGTCGCATCGCCCGTCAGCTCGAGGCGGCGCACCGCCTGGCTCCAGCCGTCCTTCTTCGCCGCCGTGTTCACGAGCGCGCCCTTGCCGTCCGGGCCATCGCCCTCGATCTGGATCGTCAGCGTGCGAATCGGGTCGTTGAACAGCGCCGTCGTCTGCGCGTCGCCGACGTTGACGTCGAGCGCGCCGCCCGCGTGTACGCGCACCGTACCCGATTCGCCCAGCACGGGAAAACCGCTGCCGCCGGCCACGCCGTCGCCCACGCGCAGCGTGCCGCCGCGCACATCCCACTCGACCGGTCCCACGAAACCGCGGCCATCGACCGTCAGCGTGCCGGTTCCCTTCTTTTCAACGGAGACCGCCTTGATTCCGCCATCGCCGGCGAACGTGTAGTCGCGCGCGCCGTCCACGGTCACCGTCCCGGCCTCGATCGGCGAACCCACCACGATCGGCGAAACCTCCGTCGTCTCCGCTCCGTCGAACGCGAAGTCCCAACCCGGCTGATACGCCATGACAGAGCCGTCCACAAGCCACGAGGGCGTAAGCCACGTGTCGGCGGCCGTCTGCGGGCGCCACAGGGCTGACTGCCCCGCCTGGAGGACCCGGTAGGACGAGCTCGTCGTCGAGCCGCCCACATCGCCCGCCATGACAAACGCGAAGTAGTAGGACACTGCGGCGTCCGTACCCGGGAACGTGCAGGAAAACTCGCCCGGCTCCGTGAACGTGCCGACATCCATCGTGCCGTCCGCCATCTCGGGCGTCGTGCCCCACACGAGCTGCACCGCCACCGAACTCGCCCCCGTCGCAAGACGCAGCAGCGAGCCGCCGATCACGACACCGTCGACCGTACGCGTCAGCGAGGTCACCATCACTTCGCTTGGCAGCGAGTCGACGAGATTGTCCACGGACATCGCCCGCGCAAAGGACGGCTGGACGACCGATTCATATTCGGCCTTGATCCAGTCGGCTGACGCAATGCCGTCGTAGAGGCGCACTTCGTCCATGTCGCCCGCAAAGTTGCCGCCGTTCGTGGCCTCGGCATACGAACCGACGCACCAGTTGGCGCGATCTTCGTGCGCAAGCGTCTTGGCCGCCAGGTTCTCGTAGATCTGCGCGCCGTCGAAGTAGGTGCGGAGCTGCCCTTCGGCCACATAGGAGAACGCGACGTGGTTCCACCTGCCGGCCTCAAGAGCGCCAAGGCCTTCCGTGACCGGGCCCTGATGCGTCGTCTGCACCGCGACGGACATGTACTTGCCGCCTTCGCAGAGCGTGAGGAAGCCTGTGCCGCTCCAGGCGGACTTGCTGCTCATGAGAATCGCCGTGCCCGAGCCCGTGTAGCGGAAGAAGCTCGACAGGGTGAGACGCGACGTGTCCGTGAGCGTGTTGTATTTCACCGGATTGGGAATCATCAGGCCGAGGCTGCCGCGCGTCAGGACCGGTTTCGCAAAACCGCCGCCCGCAAGTCCGCTCCCGCCCGTGACGGAAAGACCGCCGCCATTCGAAACCGCCAACGCCTTCGGCGACGAATCGCGCACACCCGTCTGGCCGCCATGCACGACCGCGACATACGCCTGCCACACGTCCGCCGGCGCCACGCCCGGCAGCACGGAAACGTCGTCCACATTGAAGTACAGACGGATCTTCGTCGTATTGCCCGCCAGCACCGGCACTTTCACCCACACGCACGACTCGCCTGCTGGATTCCACGTGTCGACTTCGTGCGCCAGAAGACGCCCGTCCGCATCCGCAAAACGCAGGTCTGCGCCGTTCGGCGCGCAGAGCGAATAGTCGAAACCGAGTATCGACGTCGAGAGGCGCACGAGCACCGGGAAGCCGGAGAGCGCCGAGGCGCCCGTGTACCCCTGGAGCGTGAACGTGCACGCGCGCTTGAACGGCGCGAGGTCGAGCGCCGGACCGACCGGAAGATCCAGCATGCGGTAGACCTGCGACGTCGTCTCCTCGCCGCCGTTGGCCGGCGCGAAGGCAAACGCATAGTAGTAGGCCGTCGTCGATTCCGTACCCGGGAACGTGCCCGAAAGCTCGGCCGCCCCGCTGATCGTGCCGAGCGACACGGGCGTACCTTCGAGCGAGGGCGTCGCGCCCCAGCGCAGCGACACGGCGACCGGCGCCGCACCCGCCGCCAGCGACGCGTCGACCTTCACGCCCGACGGCGTACGCACCGCGCGCGCAACGGTCACGCCAACCGTGCCGGCCGCGATGTCTTCGACCGCCACGCCCTGCGCAAACACGGGATTGTTCAGCGAATCGTATTCGGCCTGGATCCAGTCCGCGGATGCAAGGCCGTCGTAGATGCGCATTTCGTCCATGTCGCCCTGCACGTTGCTGCCGTGTGCCGTCTGCGCATACGAACCGAACGACCAGTTGTCGACGCCCGGGTCCGTAATCGGCTTCGCCGACGCGTTGGAATAGACGTTGGCGGCATTGAAGTACGTCTCGACCGAACCGGCCGCATCGTACGAGAAGGCCACGTGGTTCCAGCTGTCGTACTGGAGCGCACCCTGGCCCTGCGTGCCCTGATGCGTGCCGGAGACGGCGACGGAGATGTACTTGCCGCCTTCGCACAGGCAGAGGAAGCCCGAGCCGCCCCATCCCGTCACGGACGACATGAGAATGGACGTATTCGTCTGCGTGGAACGGAACCAGGCGGAAAGCGTATAGCGGCTTGTATTCGTCAGCGTCCCGTTCTTCACCGGATTCGGCACGTTGAGACCCGCCGGATTGCGCTCCGACTTGGCGAAGCCGCCGCCGGCGAGACCGCTTGACTCCGTCGCGACAAAGCCGCCGCCGTCGGCAATCGCCAGATTTTTCGGCGACGAGTCGGCAAAGCCGGCCGCACCGCCGTGCGCGACCATGACGTAGGAGTCCCACACGTCGCGCGGCGCAACGGCCGGGAGCGTCGTACCTTCGGCGGCGCCGTAGAAGAGACGGATCTTCGTCGCGATGCCGCTCAGCGACGGCACGCGCACCCACACGCACGATTCGCCCGCCACGTCCCACGTGTCGACTTCGTGCGGCAGCAGGTTGCCCTGGGCGTCCGCGAAGCGGATGCCGGAGCCGCCCGCGCCGCAGCGCGCGTAGTCGAAACCGGGAATCGCGGTCGACAGACGCACGAGCACGGGGAACCCGGCCAGCGTCGACGCCCCCCGATAGCCCGAGAGCGTGAACGTGCACGCACGCGTGAACGGCGACGTGTCGAGAACGTCGCTGCGCGCGCCCAGAGCCAACGCCAGCAGCGCACTCAGACAGATGACTTTATTCTTCATGGATTTCTCCCCCTCTCGGTGATGTGGACAATCGTACGCGTCGTCAACGAACTCGCTCAGCGCTCGCTCGGCTCCCACTCAATCGGGAACCAGACGCGGCAGGCGTTGCCGGGTTCCCAGAGATTGGCCGCCGAGGCATAGTCGCAGAAACGGATTTCCGGCCAGTTCTCCCCTTCCGGATGCTCGTGGTGCGAACCGACGGGCAGCGTGGCGGAGAACGTCATCCAGATGTCTTCGCTCGGACTGCGCACCGGAATGAAACGGGAACCGTAGTCGGACTGCAGCGCGGAACGGCGGAACACCTCGTCGATCGGACCGTCATTGAAGCGCGTGTCGCGCGCCAGCGCGATCGGACCGCGCGTGAACGCGATATGATGGCCGATGCGGTGCGTCTTGAGCGCCATGTCGAAGTCGATGTCCACGACGTCGCCGATCGTCCACTCGCGGGCGATTTCGCAGTACGAGCCCGGCTTCACGCCCGAAATCTTCTGACCGTTCACGCGGATGGACGTGTTCGCGCTCCACGCGGGAATGCGGAGGGCCAGCGTGAACGGCCCCTTCTCGACCGTGTGGTTCGTGAGGCGCACGTAGCCCGTGCGCGGATAGAGCGCGTAGCTCTCGAAGATGACATCCTTGTTCGACTTGTCGAGATGCACCTTCTGCTTGCCGCTCGCGTAGAAGTTCATCACGACGCGGTCGCCGTCCGTACCGCAGAGCGCGCGGATGAACGCGAGGAAGCCGCGCGGACCGTTCGCGTTGCAGCAGTTCGTGTGCATGTAGCAGTGGTGGTGTCCGCGCGAACGGTAGCCGTTCAGCGGCGTGTACGCGGCGAATTCGTCGCCCGTGCGGTTGAGCGAGGCGAGATAGATGTTGTAGAACGCCTTCTCGAGCTCGTCCGCATACTTCGGGTCGCCGGTCACCGCGAGGAGCTTCTCCACGAAGCGCATCCACGTCGTGACGACGCACGTTTCCTGCAGACGCGTGTACGGCAGATGCTGGCGTTCGGCGCCGTGGAACCACGCCTCGCTCGAGGCGCTGCCGCCGGCGAGATTGATTTCGTCGCGGATGATCTGGTTGCAGGTCGCGATTGCCGCGTCGAGCAGGTCCTGGCGGCCCGTCACCTCGGAATATTCGATGAGCCCCTGGTAGCAGCTCATCATCTCGTACGCCTTCCAGCGATTGCGCTTCATCGGATAGCCGCCGTTCGCGTCGGGCTTGTTGCCGTAGCCGTTGCGGTCGGCGACGGATATGTCCTTGAGCGCGAGGTCGAGCAGGCGCGGACCGTCCTCCGCCTTCGTCATGTCGTCCACGAGATACGTCGCGAAGTCGAGATACCTCTGGTCCTTCGTACGGTTGTAGAGCCACACCACCGGCTCGAGGATCGAGGAGCTCGCGAAGCCGCACCAGTTGCCAGTCTGGTAGAGGCGCTTGCCGCGCGCGCCGTTCGGCCCCAGCTGCGCAATCACGTAGTCGCACACGCGCCGCGCCGCCGCGAGCGCCTTCTTGCCGTTTTCGGAGGACGGATCGCCGTCGTAGTAGTGCATGAGGCCCATCATCGTGTACTTCATGCCCCATACGTCCCAACCTTCGCCGCAGCGGAGGTCGTCCGGATAGTTGCCGATGTAGCCGCTCGCCTCCTGGCTCGCGAGGATGTTCGCCAGGCCCGCGTCGATGTTCGCGCGCAGCGCCGGCGACTGCGTATACGTCCAGAACGGCATCGCCGCATGCATGTACTTGCCCCAGAACTCCGTCTGCCACCAGCCGCGGCGTTCGGTCTTCTCGAGGAACGGCGCCGTGATGTACGTCGTGTCCGTCGCGAGCACATGGTTCTTGAGCATGAGCTCGAGCCGGTCGCCCATCGGCCCCTTCAGCGTCACGTCGCCATAGGGCGCGGGAACGAAGGTGGCGGCGGCGGAAACGGCGAGACAGCAGACACCGCAAAGCACCCGGAAAGACTGATTCAACTTTTTCATGTGACTATTATAACAATTGCAACCGAGTTTTGTCTAGAATCAATGCACGAAAGGGGCAACAAACCCGAATGCCGCCAACTTAAGGTGATTAGTTCCCGGGCGATCCGTTTCCTCGCTGAAGACGTGAGCGAGCACCTTGATGCCATCCTTGATGAAATCATCGCATTTCTCCAGTTCCCAGCCTCTACATCGGCGCATCTATCCGTGACATGATATATCATGGGAGTGCCCCTTTGGGTTATTTCGCATAATCTCATGAACGCGAAAATTCGTGATGTTCTACATCGCCCAACACGGCAAGGAAGAAATAGTGTATAATATTCGCATCCTTTATGAGCAATTTTATAAAAAGCTTGTCGCCGCGCTTGTTTTGGGATGTAGATCCCGAGACGATCGACGATCATGCCCATTGCCGATATGTGATACAGCGCGTACTGGAGCGCGGAAACCTTGAGGACATCAGGGCCACCGTCGCCCATTACACCATGCCGTTCATGATTGCCGAAGCCCAGCAGATTCGTTCGCTCGACCCCATTACGCTCGCTTTCGCCGCCTGTCTCGGGAATGTCAAGGAGGACACCTTCAGATGTTATTCCTCAATGCGATAGAATCCAAGACGCTCGCGCTGCTCCGACGGTTGCAGAGCATTCCCGAACTTGCGGATACAAGGCTTGTCGGCGGCACGGCGCTTGCTATGCAGTTGGGGCATCGTATCAGTGTGGATTTGGATGTCTTTGGGAAATGGGATTACAACGAAGACTTGTTCGGCAAGTTCTCCGCCATAGGGCAGACCGAGAAGGAGAGCGGGACACCCGACGGGAAGATGTCCTTTTTCTACATTGACGACGTTAAGGTCGACTGCGTTGCATATGATATGTATCAGTGGCTGGAACCGCCGGTCGAGGAAGACGGCGTTCGGCTTGCCGGCATCAAAGACATCGCGGCGATGAAGGTTAACGCGATTACCAATCGCGGAACGCGCAAAGACTTTGTCGATATGGCTCGTTTGCTTGACGACCATTCCCTTCCTGACATCTTTGCGTGGTATCGCGCGAAATATCCGGCGGCGAATCCGGCATTGGCAATGCGAAGCTTATCCTATTTTGTCGATGCCGAGAAGATGCCGATGCCCAAGATGCTGATGCCATTCGATTGGGAAGATGCCAAGGACCGCATCCGAGCCGCCGTGCGTAAACTTGCAATGTAAGATGAATGCTATCGCGGCAGATTTTCTACAAAAAAAGCGTGTCTCAGTTGACCCACTTGATTTAGACCAAAAACTTTGATATTATTTAGACCGATTTCAGCACTAAAAAGTAAACAGAAATGGTTACAATACCTATACAAGAGGTCAAGCGGCGCGGAATGTCCGTGCTGGACGATTCGCTTTCAGCCGGTCCTGTCTATGTCATCAGCCACAACTCCCCCCGATATGTCGTGATGTTCGCCGACGCATTCAAGGAGATGGAGGACGCGCTTGCGGAAGCTCGTGTTGCGGCATCCGAAGCCGACATCCGCGCAGGGCGATTCACCAAGGGAACCGCTGACGAACTCATGGCGGAGCTCATGGAGGGCTGAGAAGATGCCATTCACCCTGGTCTGGACGGCATCTTTCAAGCGCACCGCCAAGAAGTTTCTCGCGAGGCACCGTGACCTTGTGGACACTTTCTCACTCGTTCTCCACAAGCTCGAAAGCAATCCCTACGACCCGGAACTTCATCTTCATCCACTGTCCGGCAGGCTCGCCGGAAAGCACGCCGTCAGCCTAACCTACTCGTACAGATTCGTCCTGCGGCTCGAAATCACCGAAAGCGAGATAACCCTGCACGACGTCGGCTCTCACGACGAGGTCTATCGCTGACATGGATGTTTCTACGCAAAGCAGACTCGCCGCCGCTTTTGCGCTGCTTTCCTCCTACAATTGTCTCAGCGGATTTCTTGTCTCGGCCGGCGCGATTTGGTAAAATTGGCAGAACTGAAATGTTGGAAGAAGGGAGAACGACCATGATGCCGATGAAGTTTCGTAGGACCGGTGGGCGTCTTTTCGTGGCGCTGGCGGCGTCGCTTGCCGCGTCGGGCGCGTTCGCCGGGCGCTATTGGCGGGGCGCGACGGCGGACGGACTCTTTTCCGACACGGAGAACTGGTCCTCCGAGAGCCACAGCGGCGCCGGCGGGGCGAGCAAGCCGGGCGACGGCGCGACCAGCACCACCTACTTCTGCAAGCTCAAGAACGGCTACATCGTCTTCGACGAGGCGGCCACGCTTCCCAACAACGTGCTCGTTGGCACGCAGAGCGACGACTACTTCGTGTGGCGCGCCCTCGACCCTTCCTTCGGGCTGGGAGGGGACAAGGAACTTCAGATCGCGGCCAGCATCTCGAGCACCGACCGTACGCCGTCCTTCCTGGCGATCGACGGCGGCACGTACAGCTTCAGCAACACGATCATCGGCTACGTCAACAACGCACGGGCCGGGCTTAGGTTCAACGGCGGGACGTACACGGGGAGCAACACCACGCGCATCGGCTACGCCAACGGCGCAACGGCCGAGATGACGCTGAACGGCGGGTCGTTCACGACGCTCAGGGCGCGTGTCGGCGGCGGCAAGACGGGCGTCGTCGGCACGCTGGTCGTCAACGGCGGCACTTTCCGGACGACCTATGCGGGCGACGACACGTTCATGGTCTGCGACCAGCCGGGCACGACGGGCACGCTCATCCTGAACGGCGGCGTCCTCGACACGACCTCCGGCAACAACGCCAACATCGGCGGCGTGGCCAATGTCACCGCGACCATCTACGTCAACACCGGCGGCGTGTGGAACGCGAAGGGCATCTTCCTCGGCGGCAAGCGGATGAGTACGAAGTACGCCGTCGACAACGCCGTCACACGGCTGTTCGTGAACGGCGGCACGCTGAACCTTGGCAGCAACCCGAGCGGCATCGGCTACGCCGTCGGCGAAGGGTCGCTCGCCGAGATGGTCGTCAACGACGGCGAAGTGACCGTCACCGGCACGGACACCTTCTACGTGGGCGAGTCGGGCCCGGGTTCGTTCACGATGAACGGCGGCACGTTCACCATGAACACGGCCGCGAACGGCTTCGGGTTCGGCCATGCGCAGAACGGCAGCGACGTGGGCACCGTCACGCTCAACGGCGGCGTGCTGGCCATCTACAGGATCCGCCTCGACTACGTCCAGCCCGGCAGCCGGCTTGTCTTCAACGGCGGCACGCTCAGGGCCGTGGCGAAGACCTCCAACTTCATCGACGCGAACGCCAACCTGACGTGCGTCGTCGACGAAGGCGGGCTGGTGGTCGACACGGCCGGATTCGACATCACCATCAATCACGACATCGTGGAGGCCGACGGCATCTCGGCCGCGCGGCTCCTCAAGAAGGGCGCCGGCACGCTCACGGTGTCCGGACAGAACCCGTTCAAGGCCGAGAACATCTTCGTGCTGGAAGGAAAGGCCGTGGTGGGCGGTACGACGTACCGGGGGAACGGCGGGACGCTCCTGAACGCTTCCGCGGGCGGCGACCTTGGCGAGGTGGTGCTTCACGACGAACCGCTGGAGAGCTGGCTGAAGGACTCCGACATGGCCACGTACACCTCGAAGTACGGCGCGGCTGGCACGGCGGCGCTGGAGCTGCCGCTTGATGTGGCCGTGAACGTCAACGGAAAGTTCAGGAAATACGAGAACCTGGAGACTGGCAGGAGGTACGAGGAGACGTTCAACGGCGTAACGTACTCGTTCACCACCGAGTCGCTTGCGCCGCGCACGCTGAGGGTGCTTTCCACGGCATCCACGTCCGACGGCGGCAAGGCGATAAAGAACGTGCGTGACGTCGGCAGCTGGCCGATCGTGAGCGTGGACGGAACGAAGAAGATGAACCAGGGGGTGATCTTCCGCGGCGCAAAGCTCGACTACTTCGCCAACACCACGGCGAAGGAGAAGTCGGCGAGCTGGCTCGCGGGCCTCAAGACGGAAGTCGACCTGCGCCAGATCGGCGAGCTCAACGACGGCTACAAGACGCTGGCGAACATGGCGGAAGCCGGCGGGAAGCCGAAGTCCTGGGCGGCGGTGGACGCCGACTACCTGTTCTGTCCGATGACCGGGACGCAGATCAGCGCGACGGAAAGCGGGAACTTCACGAACCAGCTGCACCGCATGTTCTCCAGGCTCGGGACTCCCGGCGCGCTTCCAGCGTACTTCCACTGCCTGATCGGCACGGACCGCACCGGCATCACCGGGTTGCTGCTGCTGGGCATGATGGGCGTCGAGGAGGAGACGCTCTACCGCGACTACCTAATGAGCAACTTCGCGAACATCGGAGGGTCGCGGAGCTTGGAAGTGCCTGAGACGTTCCTCCGCTACATGCACCGCGGCAACTGCAACGGCGACAAGTACGTCTACAACACCAAGGACGCCCAGTACGGCGTTTCCGTGGCGTCCCGCTGCCGCCAGTACCTCGAAATGTGCGGCGTGACCGACACCGAGATCGCCAACATCACGCAGGCGCTCTCCGGCGAGACGCCCGAGCAGGTGCTCGCCCGCGTCGACGCCTGGGAGGCGGCGAACGGCGTCCGCACCGTGAGCTACATCCCGTATTCCGGCGCGTCCGTCCTGGCAATCCACCGTCTGCCCGCCGGGCAACACATCTTCCCCGCGTCCGAACCGACGCGCTCCGGCTACGTATTCCAGGGCTGGGACACGGCGAACGAGGCGGACGGCGTCGTCTATGCGAGCTGGAAGAAGCAGCCCGTCCGCTACTGGGCGGACGCCAACGGCGAGGCGGAGTCATTCGTGCGGGCGGAGTCCTGGGACCCTGCGCCGCCAGAGGGCGCCTTCGATCCGGACGACATCCTCGCCCTGAACAAGGGGGGCGACAAGGTCGCGTTGCTGTCGGCGGGCGACACCGCGGCGGTGTCGACGCTCCATGTCGGCTGGGGGTCGCTTGACGGCGGCACGACGTTCGACAAGACGTACGACCGCGGCGGGCGGCTGGACGTGACGGGCGGCACGCTCGCGGTTTCCGACATCCTCTACGTCGGCAGCTACCGCTCGACCTACAGCAACAACGTCGTCAACGTCTCGGGCGGTCGCGTGGAGGCGGGCCAGCTGTTCGTCGGCACCTACGCGTCGACGAACGGCAAGCGCGACGTCCTCAACGTCTTCGGCGACGGCGTGGTGGCCGTCACGTCGGGCGAAGTCCGGCTCGCCACCTACCAAAGCGGCGGCAGCGTCGCGTACCTGAACATCGGCGAGGCGGGAACGCTCCAGAGCGCCGGGGACGTCAAGTTCGGCACGTACGGACGGGCGATGGTGGACCTGGCGGACGACGCGCTCCTGGACCTTTCGGGCAAGGATCTCTACTTGGCGAACGGCGGCGGCACGTATGGCGAGGTTGCGCTCGGCGGCGCGGCGAAGCTGCGCGCCAACGACATCTGGATCGGCTACAGCGCGTCGTCGACGGGGAAGGTCTCCGTCGCGGAAAGCGGGTTCGTTACGGCGGGGCACTACGTCTACATCGGGCGCAAGGGCTGCGGCGAGCTGACGGTCGACGGCGGCGAGGTGCGGGTTAGTTCCGTCGTCCAGTTCGGGGCGGACGGCGCAAGCGGCAACGCGACGGTCCTTAACCTCGAC
Organism: uncultured bacterium; assembly: GCA_902803135.1. GTDB lineage: Bacteria > Verrucomicrobiota > Kiritimatiellia > RFP12 > UBA1067 > RUG572. Next base: position 3,388 of record CADCPA010000226.1, on the reverse strand, counting down.
GGCGGCAAGCTGAGCACACGGCAGATGAAGGTGGTCGGCTCGCCCAACGCCGTGTTCAACTGGAACGGCGGGACGTTGGAATGCTCGACGATCTCCTCGGCGGACGGAGACATGATTCCCGCGAACGCCAGACTCGAGATCCGAGTGCTCCGCGGCGGGGCCGTGTACAACGCCGTCGTCCGCAACACGGAGGAGATCAAGCACGACCTCGGGGGCGTCGGGGCGCTCGTCAAGACGGGCGGCAAGGAACTGAAGCTTTCGGGTGCCGTCGACCTCGAAGGGGGCTTCGTGGTCAAGGGCGGGAAGCTCACCGTCAAGAATTTGGCGCGCACGCGGGTCGAGCGGATTTCCGTGGCATCGGGCGCCGAACTGGACCTCAACGGCGCCGACATAACGGCGGGTACGTACTTGCTGGACGGCGTGAGCCAGCGTGCCGGGACCTACACGGCTCACAACGGGACGATCCGCGTGCCAGTCAGGTTCAGCGTGATCTTACGGTGACGCGACTCCACCTTTTGCTCCTCACCGATCTCCTCCGCCTTCGGCACGTAGATGAAGGAAGCTGCCCTGAGTCGCCAATTTCAACGTTTTACAGTACGAATTTCGCACGGCGCAAGGGTGATCTGTCTCTTCCGGCCGTCCAGTTCGTAGGTAAAGGTACGCGGCTTGACCGTATCCGTGTTGAGAAAATAGACCGTCTGCGGATAGACGCCATAGCAAATTCGCCGATTGTCGTCGTTTTCAGGAATCAGACGCACGCTCTGCCGGACTTCAGCGGCAAGACGGGCCACGAGGTCGCGGTACGCGGCACGGCCGGCGTCCGTCGCGCCGGGGAAGCTGTGCGCCGTAAAGAGGAAATACCGCCCCTTCCCATGTCGTTTTTCGACATATTCCCGTTCATTGCCCGGCGGCGGCAGCCATCCAAAGGGAGGAAGCAGGTCGGAATCGCCGTAATTGGTGAAATCGCGATCGACGCGCGTCGTCAGCTCGGGACGCGACAGCACAAGCGTGCCACCGGCCCGCACATAGCGTTCGAGCAGGTCTTTCACCGAAGGCGTCATGGTGTTCCAGCCGCCGAAGACGAGCAGGTCATAGCGGCGGAGGTCCGCCAACGTCGATTCGTCGTCGATCTGCATCACGTCGACCTGTCCGAACGGCGTGCCGCCGATCCAGCTGTTGCCGTAGGGGGCGAGCGCATCGGCGGGGCGCGGGAAGAAGATGTCTTCGGCGAGGGCCTGCGTCTTCTCCGGCGCGCCATACTGCCAGTGCGTGGCGTCCTTCGCACGGCGGTCGTGCTGGCTCCACACGGTGAAGCCGCCGTACTGGCCGAGGTAGGCGTCGAGGTTGCCGAGCGCGAGCGCAATCTTCGTTTCGGGCGTTCCCTTGTCCCGCGGATGCGCCTTGACCCACTCGTAGAACCGTTTCGTCACCGCACGGTAGCGCTGCGCGACAAAACCGTCGTACCCTTCCTTCGCGCGCCGTTCCTTCGGCTGGCCGGACTCGTCCGCCGTGTACTCCCACGCCTGCTTGCCCTGCGCGCCCGACTCGAGCACGATCAGCGACGTGCCGGCAATATACTCTTCGAGGAAGCCGACGAGGCACGACGCATATTTCTGTTCCGTGCGATAGGGCACGCCGCAGGTCTGCCATTCGTGCGCATTCCAGGCGCACCAGTATTCCGGGCCCCACTTGCGCGCCGCGCCACGGGCCTCGGCGGACGTATGGGCGATGTTCTGCGCGCCGATCGCCCACTGCTCGTTGCAGATGAAGTCGATGCCGCCGGCGAGTTCATAGCAGGAGAGCGCTGCGCCGCACGTCGAGAACACCCACGGGAAATTCGAGATCCAGCCGAAACCGGCGTTGCCGATGTAGCGGTTGACGAAGTGTTCCTTCGCGGCGTCGAGGTCGAGATCCATCGGAATGCCGCAGTTCTCGCGCCCCTGGTACATGAAGCTCGCGTACTCGCCGCAGTTGTTGCCGAGGTAGCGCCCCTCGTAGGCCGTCGCGAGCCGGTCCTGCAAGTCTCTGCCGTCGCCGCCGTAAATGCTCATCGACCAGAGCTTGCGGTCCTTGATCGCCTTCGCCCAGTCTTCGCGGATGTCCTCCGGCACGTTTTCGGGAAGCGTCTTCGACGCGCCGTGCCAGCCCACGTAGAGGTTGCAGAGGTCGTCCTTGAGGATGTCCCGCACGAGATTCGTGGCGCTGCCGTAGCCGCATTGGCCGACGAGGATGAGCTCGTTTGGAGCCGGCTGTACGACGACCTTCTCGGGACGCGCCACCTCGACGGACTGGACGGTGCGGTTGCCCCTCTTGTCGATGAACTCTAGACCGATCTTCCAAGGCCCCTTGCCGGCGGGGAAGCGGCGGCGGAAGACGATGTAGGCGGGATGTTCCGTCAGTGTCTGAATGGAGGATTCGACATCGGGGTTCGGGAACGTCACGGTCCAGTCGGAGATTTCGTCCTTGAAGGAGTCGATGTCGATCCACCAACTGCGGCCCGTGCGGTCGTACTTGATCTTCGGCAGATAGCGATCCGGAAGCCCTCTTGGAAGCGGGACGTCGCGGACGACCTTGAGGGTGGCGTCCTCGGGTACGGCAATCGTCGATTCGTCGAACGCCGCACCCTTCGCGACGCGCACTTCGACCTTCGCCCCGGGCGCGACGCGAACGAGCCCCGGCTCGAATTCCGCGTTCCAGAAAAGCGTGACCGTCCCGCCCTCGAGGACGACTTCGAATCCGCACTTCTTGACGCCGTTCGTGGAAACCGGCCCGCCGACGAGCAGTTCGCCGCCCTCGCGCAGGACGACCTTGAGCGCGTGGCCCCAGTCGGCCTGGCGCACGCGGATGCCGCGCGGGAAAAGGGCGCTTCCGCCAATGTCCCAGAGGTTGTTCTTCTGCGCGCCTTGGAGCGTGAAACGGTCGAGGTCGGCATTCCATGCCGCCCCCTTCGGGAGGAGGACGCGCGTGTGATCCATGTTCCATACGATGCCGTCCATGTCGAGCCGGCCGCCGGGCGCAAGGTCGAAGACGCGCGTCGCCGCATCGCCCGTACCCGTGCCGAGCACACAACCGCGCGCGAAACGCAGCGTCGCGTCGGACGCGATCTTCACCGGCCCGCCCTGCACGCCGACACGCTTCGTGAAGACGAGCGTTCCGTTCGTGACCGCCAGCGGCTGCGCATTCCACCGGGCCTGCGTCCACTTCTCCACCTTGCGCACGCGTCCGCCCAAGTCGAGCGCGAGCGGTGCGTCGTCGGTGAAGTACGTGCCCCGGTCGCCCGTTCCCTCCGCGGAAGCGAAGCCGCAGACGCATGCCAACAGAGTTGCCACAATCGTTTTCATGGCATAAGTGTAGCACAAATCCAGGGACAAGTGCAAAAGAATAGGTG
>CADCPA010000225.1 GCA_902803135.1 uncultured bacterium | reverse complement strand
TCTCACGGCCGATACCCTTACATTCGTCAAAGGGAAGGGCGTGCGCGTGACGGAGGCGGACACGCTGGACGAATCGACGTTTGGCGCGATGAAGACGGTGGCGACGTTCACGAATCCGATTGCTCTGCCGTCGCTCACGCTCGTGAACGCGGACGGCACGGTGTGGGCGCGTAATCGCCAGTGGAGCCTGATGTTGACAGACGGCGGACGCACGCTGAAGTTCGGTCCGCTGCGCGGAACGCAGATTCTCCTTCGCTAGTTGAAAGGTGGCTCTAGTGAACGGGCAAGGTGCCAGCCACAATGTTGAAGGTGGAGTTTGCCAATGGAAAAGAAAGTAGCGATTGAAGTCCTGGCCGCGGCGATGCTGTCGCTGGCGGGCGTCCACGCCACCAACGTCACGGAGCGGGTCGTGCTGGCGGCCGACGCCGACTGGCGCGGACTCGGGCCCGTGGCGATGGCGGAGGGCGTCGCGATCGACCTTGCCGGACACACGCTCAAGGTGGACGGCCTTGTGCAAACCACGGGAGAGGACCTCACGTCAAGCGCCGGTGCGGTCACCGCCTCGACCATCTATTCAGGGGCGGCGGAGTTCCTGTTCGACGACCGCTTCGTCTACACGTGGAGCACGACCGACACGGGCAACACGAGCTTGAACCATCGGGTCTGCGTCAACGGCAGATTCCCGTTCATCGTCGTCTACGATTTCGGCGAGGGGAACGAGACGTGCGTCCAGAGCTACAGGATGTACTATGACAGCCTGATGCAGACGAACGTGCGCGCGCCGAAAAGCTGGACGTTCGCCGGTTCCAACGACAACGAGAACTGGACCGACCTCGACGTGCGCAGCAACATGACCGACTGGAGCCAGCCTGACGCGCGTACGTTTTCCTTTGTCAACTTGACCAGCTACAGGTACTATCGACTCTCCATTTCGGAAGTCGTCAGCGGCAGCGTCCTGGAACTGTACCAGCTGGAGTATTTCCCGGTTCCGGCGGAGTATGTCGACGTAACCGTGCCCGATCCGGATCGCGTGACGTCATCCTCGCTCTATTCCGGACACGCCTCGTTCCTGTTCGACGACAAGTTCCGGTACACGGTCGATGCGAACGACAGGACCAACACGAACAAGAATCACCGCGTCTGCGCTACGGCGATGCCGTTTGACGTCGTCTACGATTTCGGCGCGGGCGGCGAGAAGATCCTGAACGGCTACAAGATCTACTTCGACAGCTGCAGCGGCGGTAATGTGGAAAACATACGAGCCCCGTTCGACTGGCGGTTCGAGGGATCGGACGACAATGCGAGCTGGACGACTCTCGATTCCCGTGTGGACGTGACGAACTGGACGAAGAGGTGCGTGCGCGAGTTCTCTTTCGCCAACGGGACGCCGTGGCGGTACTACCGTCTGCACGTGACGAAACACGGGCCTGACTCCTGCCTGGAGCTGTACCAGCTCGAATATTTCTCGAAGCCGGCGATCCTCTCGACGCCACATGCGGAGGGCGCCGATCTCACGGAGCCGGGAAACGATCACCTGTCCTTGTCCTCAGCGCCCATGTACGGCAGCGTGAGCCACCTCTTCGACAACGACTTCCGCTACAAGTACGACGGCAGTCATGTCAACGACCACCGCATCCTCGTTGCGAAATCGGCTTTGCCGTTCAACATCGTCTACGACTTTGGAGCCGACGTGCGCACAAACGTGACCGCCTACAAAATCTACTATCAGTCTGCGGCGAGCAACACCAACCGTGCGCCGCGGGCATGGAACTTCGCGGGGTCAAACGACGGCACGGCGTGGACCACGCTCGACAGCCGGGACAACGTGACGGCCTGGACGCAGCCTCCCTGCTCCCTGGAGTTCTCCTTTGTCAATCCGCACGACTACCGCTATTACCGTCTGCAGCTCACGGCCACATGGGACACGTATCTTGAAATGTACCAGGCCGAGTTCTTCCGCGGGCAGATTGGCGAGCTGCACGTGGACGTTCCTGCGGGAACGGCGCAGACGAACACGTTCATCTCGGTGGACGGCGCGCTCCGGCTCGTAAAGGACGGCGCGGGCAGCTTCACGGCCGCCTGCGCGAACCAGGCGTACTTCGGCGGCACAGTGGTCTCGAACGGCACGCTGGTCGCCGGATTGGCGGGCGGCGCCGCGCCGTTGGGCACGCCGAACGACACGGACGACCGCGCTTCCGCCGTCACCGTCTGCGCGGGCGGCACGTTCGACGTGAACGGCCTCGGCGGCTGGTGGAACTACCCGGTCTGCCTCGACGGCGGCACGCTCCGCTGCGCGATGGCGGCGACGGGCGCGCCCGCGG
>CADCPA010000224.1 GCA_902803135.1 uncultured bacterium | reverse complement strand
TCTTGATCTTGTCCGCTTCCGGCGTGCCGTTGAGCCACTCGATGCCGGCGTAGATGTCTTCCGTGTTCTCGCGGAAGATCACCATGTCGGTCTTCTCGGGGTGTTTCACCGGGGACGGCACGCCCTTGAACCAGCGCACGGGACGCAGGCACACGTAGAGGTCGAGCTGCTGGCGCATCGCCACGTTGATGGAACGGATGCCGCCGCCGACCGGCGTCGTGAGCGGCCCCTTGATGGACACGAGATAGTCGCGGCACGCGTCGAGCGTCTCCTGCGGCAGCCACGTGTTCGGACCGTACACCGCGTTCGCCTTCTCGCCCGCGTACACTTCCATCCACGAAATCCTGCGGCTGTCGCCGTAGGCCGCCTTCACCGCCGCGTTCCACACGTTCAGCGCCGCACGCGTGATGTCCGGCCCCGTGCCGTCGCCTTCGACAAACGGAATGACCGGATGGAACGGCACGACGAGCTTTCCATCCTTCATCGTGATCTTCTCGCCGGCGGGCACCTGGATTTTCTGATAGGCCATTGCTCTTCTCCACTTGGATTCCAATGCAGAATTTATAGAACATTATACCATAAAATGCGCCTCCGATGCGCATCAATGCGGGGCGATGAACCTCCCCGCCGGACCGTCACGAGCCGCCGATGCCCGGCGCCAAGCGGCGGATCACGCGCGCGGCGAACCAGAGCGCCAGCGCCAGCAGGAGAAACGCGCGGTCGGGCGCGACGAGCATGAACCCGAGCTGCAGGTTGAGGAGCGCGCCGACCGTGCGCCCGACGGCCGCGCGGCGCAGTTCCGGACCGTGCGCCTGCCAAAGCGGCGCCACGGCCGCGCACCAGGCCGTAAAGGTCCAGAGGCAGCCGAAGATCGGCAGAAGGATCAGAATCGGCGAAATCCGCGGCTCGGGCAGCATCAGGCGGTACACGACAATCGGCACGAGCGCCGCCAGCGGCGAGAAGGCCGCAAGCCCCAGCAGATAGCGGCGGTTGCCGAGCCCTTCAGACGCCCGCTCCTCCCCTTCGGAGAGCTTCGTCACGGCGGCGACGTAGAGCGCCCAGCCCACGGCCGCCAGAACCAGCGCCCCTTCCGCGACAAGCAGCGTCAAGCCCGGCTGACCCGGCTGCATCACGATCGGCACGCGCGTCGTCAGCTCATCCGGAACGAGCGCCCCGCCGCCTGCCAGGAGGCTCAGACCGCGGCAACATCCCATCAGGAGCGGATTCTTGTTCCGATTGTACGCGAAGATGCAAACGACGAGCATCAGCGCCATGAGCGTCCAGAAGCGGGGCAAATGGCCGACGGAGAGCCCCAGAACGAACGCCAGCACAAGGCACACCGCCCGCGCGGCCTTCACCGCCGTCAGGGAGAGCGCGCCGCTGGGGATCGGACGCTCCGGCGCGTTCACCGCATCGTCCTTCGCGCCGACGACATCGTTGTCGGCAAGGCCGAACAGATAGAGGAAGAACACCGCGCCGCCCGCCGTCAGGGCCGGCACGAGGCCGTCCGAAAACGTTTCGGGGAACGCCCCCAGGAGCAGCGCCGCGCCCGCCAGCGCGTCGCCCGGCGCCGTCGGCAGATTGGGGAGACGAAACAAGCGGAGCCACGGACCGATCTTCATCCTACCGTCCCCATCCTGCGCGCATCGCGCGCGACACGAGCACCACCGCCGCCGGCACCGCCAGCACGAGCACGAAGACGAGCGCGCCGACCGTGCCTTCGCCCACGACCTGCCACGGCAGCACGAAGTGATGCGGCAGACCCGGCCAGTTGCCGGTCTTGAAGGTGAACAGCCAACCCGTCAGCGCGCCAAGGGGGAGCCCGAACGCAATGCCGCGCACCGCCGTCTTCAGCGCGGCGCCGGCCAGACGCGCCGCCAGCTGCGTGCGCGTCGCGCCCACCGCGCGCAGCACGGCGAATTCGCGCTTGGACGCATCGGCATCCGCCACCAGCATCGCCAGGAACCCGAGCGAAAGAATCGCCAGAAAGACGAACGGCACGCGCGCCGCCTGCCCGATCACGTCCGATCCGTGCGCGAGCGTGCCGTCGGCAATCTCGTCGCGCGCATGGAGGCGCACCGTCGAATGCGTTTCCGCCGTCGACTGCGAAGACGCCAGATTCAGCGCCTGCGCGATCGACTTCTCGATTTCGCACCCCGCCGGGAAGACGCCCTTCGCCTTCAGGAACGCCGGTTCGTAGTCCACCCACACATGCGTCATTTTCGCCATCGCCGCCGGCCGTGCGTCCAGCGACTCGAGCGTGTCGAAGGAGACGAAGACCGCGCCGTCTGTCATGACCGGCGCCCCGTTGAGGCCGCGCACGAGGCCGCGGCTCGTCACCATGTGCCAGTTGAGGTCGACAACGGCCGCAATCGGCAGCGCCGTGGTCTGACGCCCGCCGCGGCCCGGCAGAACGAGACTCAGCTTGTCGCCTTTGTGGAGATTGCGCGCACGGCTCATCATCTCGGTGATGACGCAGGCGTCCGTTTCGGCGATCGCCCGCTGCGCCTCCTCCCATGAGCCTTCGCAAAACTTGAATTTCGGCAGCCACTCCGCCGCCAGGAAAAGTGCGTTGCGGTACTGCTTGCGTCCCGGTCCCGGCATCGGCATTTCCTCCTCGGGGTCGAGCGTGATCTGGAGCGGACACAACTCGGAGATGCGCGCGACGCCCGGCAGCTTGCGCAACTTCTCGATGTCGAAGGAACTCACGCCTTCGGGCAGAATCGAGACGATCGCATCCGGCCATTCTTCGCTCGGCACGAACGCGCGCATCAGGGACGCGCCCCACACTTCGACGGCGACGAACGCGCCGAAGCCGCAGGCGAAGGCGATCGCCATGCCGCGGCGGCGGCGACGCGGACGCGCGTCCAGCGCGTCGAGCGGACACACCGCGAGCGCGGCGCGCAGCGCGAAGAGCACGGCGAAGACCGACACCGCAAGCGCCACGACGAGCGAGACAAGCACCATGCCCCACGCGACCGTCGCCCCCATGGGGAACGCAACCGCATCGGCCGCGACATAGGCGAACAGCCCGGCGACCGCGCCCGCACAGCCGGCCAGCCAGCCGACGGCCGTCGCCACCAGCGATTCGGCCGCCACAAGGCCCAGCACGCCGCCACGCGTCAAGCCCAACGTGCGCAGCGTCGCGAGCGCGCGACGGTTCGCCTCGACGGAAAGGAGCAGCGAGTTGACGAGCAGGCACAGCGCCGTCAGCACGGCGGCGACCAGCATGAGCGGCGTCGCGTAGTCCATCCGCCGCTGCTCGTCGCCCGTAAACGCCGCAATCACCGTTTCGCTCTCGGCCGTGAGCAGATTCGCGCCTGCCGCCGGCACCGTCTTGAAGAAGCCGATCGCGCCGTGCGTCTCCTCCCTGAACGCGCCGAAGGCGGCGGGGTTTGCGAACACGCCCGGCCAGCCCGTCGGCAGCTTCGTCGCGGCAAGGAAGCCGACGACCGTCGCCGTCATCGTGCCCTTCTCGCCGACGAACTTCACCTCGGTGCCGAGCGGCGGCGGCGTGCCCCGGCCGAACCGCGCGAACACGCTCTCGATGCAGACGACTTCGCGTTCCCCGGACTTCGGATCGACCCAGCGGCCCGCGACCAGCTTCGTGCTCCCATAGGGATTCTCCGCCGGCGCCGCGCCAATCACCGTCCGCATCGGCGGACCCTGCAGCACGTGCCCGCCCGGACGATAGTCGATCTGGCACGCGACGAGGCCGATTTTCAAATCGGGCTTCGGCCGAGCCGCGGACGCACCGGCCGGCGCCGTCCTCGCGGGCTTCACCGTGTCGGCCGCCGGTGCGGCACGGCGGCCGAAGCGGCCGAACGCCCCGTCGATCTGCCAGGCGGCCCATGGCGCCGTCGCGCGTTTCGCCAGCGCCGGCGCCTGGGCGGCATTCGTCGCCGCCAGCGAGAACATGAAGACGACGGCTCCAACTGCCGCCGCAACGCCCGCTGCGGCGCAGAGAAACCGCGCCTTGCCACGAGCCAACTGCTTGAACATGAGAGAGAGAATCATCTGTCAGACTTCCTTATGTTCTTAAACGCGCAGATTCCATCGCCGGTTCATTCACCGTTCGCGCGCGGACCGCCGCTGCGCCCCCCCCAAACAAAACGCCGAGTACCTTTCGGAACTCGGCGTGCGGCAGTTGGCGGATGAATCCGCGCGACTTACTTCTTCTCTTCGGCGGGCTTGGCTTCAGCCGGCTTCGCCTCGGCGGGCTTGGCCTCGGCGGGCTTGGCTTCAGCCGGCTTCGCTTCCGCGGGCTTGGCCTCGGCGGGCTTGGCTTCAGCCGGCTTCACCGTCGCGGGCTTCACCTCGACCGGCGCGGACTCGACCTTCGCGGGCGCGGGCTTCGCGGCCGGCGCGGGCGCGGGCGGCGGCGGGTTGAGGGACGGGAACGTCGGCGCGACGATCGTCGCGGCCTTGCGGAGACCCTCGACGTACGCCTGCTCGGCCTTCCTCTTCTCCTGGTTCGTCATCCACTCCTTGACCTGGTCCTTCGTGGGCTTCTCGCCGCGCGGCGCACCATCGACCTTGACGAGGATGTGCGAAGCCTGGACCTTCTCGGGGGAGGCCGGCGTGTCGCCCTTGGCTTCCGTCGCCGCGATCTTCTTCGTCACCATGATGAGGTGGTAGCCGAACTGCGTCTTGACCGGCTCGGAAACGACGAACGGATCAAGCGAGAACGCCATGTCCGCGAATTCCTTGACCATGCGGTCCTTTGTGAATTCGCCGAGATCGCCGCCCTTTTCCTTGGACGGGCAGTCGGAATTGGCCTTCGCGAGTTCCGCGAACTTCGTCGTGAGTTCGTCGCCCTTGAGGCCGTCGAGCTGCTTCTTGATGCCCTGGATCTTCGGCAGCGCGGCCGCTTCGGCGTCAAGCGCGGCCTTGGCCTGTGCCTCGTAGTTCGAGGTGATGTTCGTGTACATCTTCTCGATCTCGGCCTCGTCGACCTTGACCTTGGAGTCGACTTCCTGGTCGATGAGCTTCTTGATCAGGGCGTTGTCCTTGATGTCGCTCTCGACGAATTCCTTGCCCAGCGGATGTTTCTCGGCGAGTTCCTCGAAGGTCTTCGGACCGCCCGGGCGCTGCGCGTACTGCTTGACGATTTCTTCCTTGACCTTGGCGATGTCTTCATCCGTCGCCTTGAGCCCCTTCTTCGCGGCCTCGTCCATGAGGATCGTCTTCATTGCGAACTGCTTCGCCAGCTGTTCCGTGAAATACTTGCGGGCTTCTTCGGCCTGCTCCGCCGGCACCTTCTGCGCGACGACGAGCTTGTCCACATCCGCGAGCAGCTCGCCGAACGTGAGCTTCTTGCCGTTCACCTCGACGGCCACGGCCTTGGGATCGACCGGGGCGGCCGCCGGCTTCGCGGCCGCCGTCGCCGCGGGCTTCGCCGCATCCGGCTTCGCCGCATCCGGCTTCGCCGTCGCCTG
>CADCPA010000223.1 GCA_902803135.1 uncultured bacterium | reverse complement strand
GATCGACGCGATTACGTACCACTGAGGGGAATGCAGGAGGCAGATGTAGAATGAAAGCGAGGGAAGAGACAGCGATGCTGAACCGCATCAGGCGGAGGCTGGGGAGCGCGCGGGCGAGCGTGATGCTCGAGTTCGCCCTCGTCGCGCCGCTCGTCGCCGCCACGGCCCTCTTCGCCGCCGACTTCACGCGGATGCTCCGCACCGAGCAGCAGCTCGAAGTCGCCTCGCGGCTCGCCGCTGACGTCGAGGCGCACATGGCCGACTACTACGGCAAGGGCGCCACCCCGAGCACCGCGGCGAAGAACGTCGGCAAGTACTACCTCGTCGACGTCGCGAAGGTGGCGGACGGCGTCGGCTCCGTCTACATGAAGGGCGAGTGCAGGCGCATCAACAACCCGATAACGTACGCCGCCGGCAAGATAGCCGACTTCTTCAACGGCCAGGCGTTTAGCGACTCCAACATCTTCTGGAACATCGTAGGGAAGATATTCGGCAAGCTCATGAACTTCCTTACCTTCCGCACGATAAACTACATCACCGACATACCGCCCCACGACCGCGAGGTGAAGATATCGACCGCCGTGTACATACCGACCATCATGCCGGCCGCGCTGTACTCGTCGTTCGGCCTTGCGGACCGCAGGAGCGACAGGATAGGCGTCGCGCAGTTCGCCTACGACGTCGAAGGCGGCACCGCGACGACCGCCTGGAACATGAAGCTCAACAAGTCGAAGCGCCACCGCGTGTACTGCTACATGCCGGTCATGGACTCCGTCCCGGTCGCGCCGCAGACGTACGTCAGGTCGTTCAAGAGCTGGTGCGCGAAGCAGCCGTTTCTGAAAGGGCTCGTGAATTGAGGCGGAAACTCTACAGAACGGTCGTTTCGCTCGCCGTCACGGTCGGCGTCGTGATGGTCTTCCGCTGGACTGTCCGCACGGCGATGGCGCGCGCGTACCGGGTCGAGCGGGAGGTCGGCCGGGCCGAGATGCCCGTCGTTCCCGCGCCGAGGACGCACCGGCTCGCCGAGATGGTGCCGGGGGACCTGCGCATCAACATCGCCGGTCTCGCGCTGCGCCGCCGCGCGGAGCGGTTGGGGATCCCGTATTCGCTCGCGGCCGACCTCGCCGAGGACAAGGCGAAGAGCGCGGGGTGGGAGCGGCTCGACGACGAGAACGCGCTCACGATAAAGAACCTGTCGGGGATGGAGCGCGTGTACAGGACGCCCGAGGGGTCGATCGCCATCCGCGAGCTCAGGCCGATCATGGGCGACGACACGCTGATGGAGGACTACGTCATCCCCGCCGAAATGGTGCCGGCCGAGGGCGAGCAGACGACGCCCGACGACCTCGCCCGGCGGAGCGCGGCGCGTGTCAAGGACATGCTGCCGCCGATGCTGCGCGACGTGGTCGTCGGCAGCCCGCTCCTCACGCAGCTCATCGAGCGCGGCGCCGGCGCCGCGCTGATAGTGCACTGCGTCGCCGACGTCTCCGCGCAGGAGGCGGCGCGCGGGATAAGGGATGCCGCGCGCTCGGCTGGCTGGAGGGAGGCCCCGTTCGGGGCGTTCCCCGGCGATGACGGCAAGACGCTCAAAAGTGCCATGACCAGCTGGTCGAAGGAGAACGTCACGATGTATTTCGAGGTCGTGCCGCGCACGGGGCGCGGGGGATGCGACGTCAACTACAGGTTCACAGACGACGAAGTCTACATAACAAGGAAAGGCAAGGAAAATGAAAACTGACAACCACACGAAGCTCGCCGCGGTCGCGGCGGTGCTTGTAGGGCTGTTCGCGGTGGTGGCCGTGAACAAGTACATAACGAGCAAGACCGCCGCGGCGCCGGCGCCGAAGGCGTCCATCCTGGTCGCGACGATGGCGATAAAGGAGGGCGGCGAAATCGGCGAGGAGATGCTCGGCTCGGCGGAGATACCGTTCGAGTCGCTCTCGAACATGCACATCGCCCTGCCGTCGAAGGACTCGCCGGACTACCAGAAGGCGTTCGCGGACGTCCTCGAGAAGGTCGTGAAGCGCAAGGCGAAGCGCCTCGTCGCGGCGAACACCCCGCTCTTCTGGATCGACATCGAGACCGTGCAGAAGGCCCCGTTCGCGGACCTCATACCCGACGGATGCCGCGCCGTCACCGTGCCCGTCGACTCCGTGAGTTCCGTCTGCGGGTTCATCCGCCCCGGGAGCCGCATAGACGTCGTGCTGACGGCGACCGAGGAGAAGCTCGGCCTCGTCACGGGCCAGGCGGCGAAGGAGACCGGCTCGCGGGTCGTATCCAGCGTGATCCTGCAGAACGTGCCGGTCATCGCGGCGGACCGCGAGTACGACTTCGAGTCAAGCCCGTCCGGTTACGGCACCATGACTCTCTCGCTTCCAACGAAGGCGGCGATCATGATGGTGCAGGCCCGCACGATGGGGCAGATAACGTACCTCCTGAGGAACGTGCGCGACACGAAGACCGAGCAGGACCGCACCAGCGTGACGGTCGCCCCCGGCGCCTCCTTCGGCGACACCGTGCGGTCATTCCAGAACTGAACAGGCGTATAAGCAGATGCGAGAAGGCGAGGTTGACTGTGCCCTGGTCGACGATGAGGGGCGTCGTCTTGATGATGTAGCCGTACTCGATCGACTCCATGCTGCCGTTGGCGCCTAGGCCGCCCTGCATCGAGCGGTGGATTGTGCCGCCGTTCTGGAACTCTGCCTCGATGCCCGACTGGGTGGAGAGCGTGGTCGCGTAGACGGTCTTCGCCGCGCCGTTCTTCTTGAGTAGGTTGATCGTCGCCTTCACGCCGTCGACCTTCGCGTTCGCGCCTCCGGTCCACTTGCGCATCCAGGTGTCGGTCAGCGTGTCGGTCATGCTCTGTGTCTCGGTCTGCTGCGCGGCGGCGCCCGGCGCGGCGGCCGACTGGTCGGCTGGCTTGGACTCGCGCGTCCAGACGTGGTTGTCGTCCGTCGACGCGCCGTGCTCGAAGCCGAGCTTCCAGTCGAGCTCGGCGGTTATCGCCTCCGGGCCGGAGAACCCGAGGTTCCGCGACATGCTGTCGTTGTAGGCGACGAACTCGATGTTGATCAGTATCTTCTGCTTGAAGATGCGCAGCTCGTCGGTGTTGACGGTCATCTTCGGGAAGTCCCTGACGAAGCCCTCGACGCGCTTCTTCAGCTGGTCGATCGACTGCTGGTCGTAGAGCCGCCCAGAAAGGCATACCTCGCGCCCGACGACCTTCACGGACACGTTGTTCGTGACGCCGGTCCGGGCGAGGAAGTCCCTGACGAGCTCGCCTATCTGCGCCGTCGAGTACGAGACCTGGTTCACGACCCTGTTCGCCGGGTCGAGCTTCACGGCGTCGACCTCCGCGCGCTTCAGGGTGGCGACGTTGGCCGTGGCCCCGCCGACGACGATCTTGTCGCCGACTATGGAGATCGCGACCTCCGGGTCGTCGGCGAACATCTTGTT
>CADCPA010000222.1 GCA_902803135.1 uncultured bacterium | reverse complement strand
GTCCACCCGGCGGCGGAGGGCCGATGTGATGAGAGGAACGTCGAAAAAGGGCAGCGCGCTCGTGGGCGTGATCTGGCTGCTGGCGGTACTGTCGATCCTTATCGCAAGCTATGCGGTGGACGCGCATCTCCAGACGCGCATCAACCTCTACCTCCGCGAACGGGTGGCGGTGGACCACCTGACGGAAGCGGGACTCGCGATCGCCGAAGTCATTCTCACGGAATACCAGAACGTGACGGAAGCGGGCGACGAAAGCACCTACGAAAAGCAGCTTGAAGAAGACCGGTGGTACGCGGAGAAGCTGATGCTCAAGGCGCAGGGCGGCAAGGAGGTGACGACGGGCGCGGTGCCCGTGGACGCGCTCAACCCCGACGGCGGCACCGTGACCGTGACCATTCGCCCGATCGAGTCGAAGTTCAACATCAACAACCTGTATGCGGGCGGCGATGAACACTTTGGCGAACTGTGGATGCGCATTCTCGCGGTGAGCGGAATCCCCAGGGACTATTGGGACGGCATTGTCAACGGATGGAACGACTGGCGCGACACGGACGGGACGACGACCGCCGGCACGCGTACGGAGGACGCGGGCGCGGAGAGCGACTTCTACGCCGAGGCGTACCAGGATTTCGTCGACGGGCGCGACGTGGAGAAGAACAAGAACTACAAACCCAAGGCGCGCGACGGCGAGATCGTCAACCTCGAGGAGCTGAAAGCCATCAAGGGCTTCAATGAATACGAGGAGAAACCCATCAACGCCGACGCCATTCTGAACGGCGGCGTGCTGAATCCGTCGGACAAAGAGGACGACTGGATCACGGTGACCAACGGCATCAGCAGCTACTTCTCCCTCTACGGCAGCGGCCAGATCAACGTCAACGCCGTGAAGGACCCGCGCATCCTCGCCGTCATCCCCGGCATCTTTCCGGTGGACTCGGATCCCGAGGACGTGCGTCCGGAGGATATCGAGGAGGCCATGGAGATCGCCAAGAGAATCATTGAACTGCGCGATGCTCCTCCTAAGGAGGGGGAAAACCCCTTGATCAGCTCAAAGGACGACGAGGAACGCGACTCGGGCGCCTACAAGGACTTCAACGACCTACAGGAGCGTCTGCAGCGGGAGAGCGTGACGGGTGTGGACATCCAAAACGAGGCATCTGCGTACTTGTCGTTCCAACCGGACAAGTTCTTCGAGATCACAATCGTCGGGCAGTCGTCCGGCATCGTTCACAAGATCGTCGCGCTCGCGCTTGTCGAAAAGGGGAAAGTGCGCTATCTTCGCTGGCAGGAAGACCCGTGAGTAGGGAATAGGTGATAATGAATAATGAATAGTGAATAATGAATAGTTAAGATGAAGAGAGAAGGAGGATGAGATGAGAAACAAGAATCAGAAGATCGTGTTTGCGGTGGTGGTTGCCGCCTTGGTCGGCGGTGGCTACTACCTGCATTCGATGCAAATGGACAGTTTGCGGCGGACGCTCACGGGGCAGCGCAAGAAGGTCGAGACCGAACTGAACCAGCTCCGCGATGAATACGAGGAGGCGAAGGAGACGAGCGCGAACGAGCGCAAGACCGCCGAGGCGCAGGCGCGGAAGGCGCGGGACGAGGCGAAGAAGGCCGAGGCCGAACGCGCGACGAGCGAGAACGCGCGCGCGGCCGCCGAGGCGGAATCCGACGCACAGAAGCAGGAAGCGGCCAACGTCGAGGAAAAGCGCAAGCTTGCCCAGGAGGAGACCACGCGCGCCCAGAAGGCCGCCGAAGCCGCCGCAGCGGAGCAAAAGCGGCTGGAAGCCGAAAAAGCCGCCTCGGAGGCGAAGGCGAAGGAGCTCGCCGCGCAGCACGCGAAGGACGAGCTGACGCACAAGACCGTTGCCGAGGCACACGCCAAGGCCGCCGCCGAGGCGGCGCGCGCGCAGGCGGAGCAGAAAAAAGCCGAAGCCGAGAAGGCCAAGAGCGAGAACGATCTCCGGGCCGCTGAGAAACTCGCCGCCGCGCGTCGCGACGAACGTCTGCTCATGTACAAGCGCGGCGGCACGAGCGAGTCCGAGCGCAAGGAGGTGCAGCGCGCCGAGAAGATGCTCGCGCTGTACGAGGCCGGGATGCTCACGCCGGAGAACCTGGCCGCCGCAAACGCGCTGCCCGCCGTCGAGGAGGGCGCAGGACGGCCCTCGGCCGAGGAAGAGGATCCCGCGATCGCGGCGGAGCGGGAAAAGTTGCAGGAGCGGGCGAAGAAGAACGCCCCGCCGCCGCCCAACCCGAAGGACGAGAAGATCAAGTCGCTCGTCTCCACGCGCGGCCAGGCGCTGGACACCGAACGCCGCCGCGTGGCGGATGACCTCGTGGCGAGGGTGAAGCCCCTTTACCTTGCCGCAAAGGCCGGAGGCCGCACGGGCGATGCAAACTACTACCTCTCGACCCTGAAGTCGTTCATCGAACCCCTGTACCTCGCCGCCGAGAAGGAAGGGCGCAAGGCCGACGAGGACCACTACTTCTCCATCTTGAAGTCGCTGATTCCCGACTACGAGCCGCCGAAGGCGAT
>CADCPA010000221.1 GCA_902803135.1 uncultured bacterium | reverse complement strand
CCGGTCGCCGTCGGAACCGAAATAGAATCCCGGATGCGGGGGCTGGTTGTAGCCCGTGTTCTGGGTGACGAGCGAAAGCCGATAGACCGGATCCTGCAAGAACGTCACCGCGCGCACGTCGGTTGGCAACGGCGAGAGGTAGAGCCGCAGCTCGCCCGGGTCGTCCGTCGCGAGCAGCACCTCCTCGCGCCAGTCGCCGAAGAGGTCGCCGCTCAAACAGGGCGTCGATTTCGTCCCGTTCACGCTGCGGCCGCCCGGCAGCTCGGCGACGACGGTGTTGCGACGGGCGCGGAAACTGTAGTTGCGAATCCACGGCCCGTCCAGCGTCGAGCGGACCTTGTCGCCGCGCCACCACACGAGGAACGACATCCCGGGACCGTCGCGTCCGCGCGGCGGCGGCAGGCGTTCGCCCGCAGCCGTGTAGAAGCCTTCATGCGCCGGCCCCCACAGTTCCGCGCCCGGCAGCTCGGGATCGACGTCGCCTGCCAGGCAGCGGCCCGTGTCGCGGTCGCCCGGCACGCGCTGGAGGATCTGCCCCGTCGCCGCATCCCACAGGGCGAGTCCGTGCGAGCCTTCGAAGCAGCCCCACACCTGCAGCCCGTGGTTCGCCGGCGACACCTGCAGCAGATGCAACGCGTCGCCGTGCCCGAGCCGCGTCGTGTAGAGCGGCCGGCCGTCGTGGTCGATCGTCATCGCGCCGTAGACGATCTCGTCCTTGCCGTCGCCGTCCACATCCGCCACGCGCAGCGAATGGAAGCCCTGGCCCGAATAGCCCTTGTCCTTCTTCCAGGCCGGCGACCAGCTGTCGAAGAGCCACCGCTTCGTCAGATTCGTGCCGTCCCAGTCCCACGCGCAGAGCGTGGAGCGATCATAGTAGCCGCGGCAGAAGACCGCGCTCGCGCGTGCGCCGTCCAGATACGCCGCACACGACAGAAAGCGGAATCCGCGGTTGGACGTGTCGCGCCGGTTCGTGCTCCAGTGCGAACCATCGACAAACGCCGGCTCGTAGTCCACCGTCGCACGGGCCGTGCCCGTCGCGCCGTCGAAGAGCGTGAGCCGCTCGTGCGCCCGGCGCACATGCCCGTCGGGATCGCGATTGTCCACCGTCACGTCGCCGAGGACCTTCCCCCGGCCGTCAACGGTTCCATCCGCCGTCCGCACGACGAACTCGGCCTTGCCGTCGCCGTCAAGGTCGTAGAGGACGAACGTGTCGTAATGCGCGCCCGACCGCACGTTCGTGCCCATCCGGATCCGCCAGAGCGAACGCGCGACCATGCCCCCGTTCCCCGGCACGAGCTTGAACGCCTCGTACCAGGTGGACGGCGTATCGCCCGCATGGGCGTTGTCCTTGCCGCCGCCGTCCCAGCGCAGCACAAATTCCATCTCGCCGTCGCCATCGAGGTCGGCCGCCCCCGCATCGCACGGACGGTACGCATGCGCGACGCCGTCGCGCGTCTTCTCGGCGGCCGGCGGCGTGAGACGAATCGGAAGGTAGCCAATCGGTGAATGCCCGTCCAACGTCCACGCGCCTTCCGCGCCCGTCCCCTTCGCCGGTTTCACCGAGTAGGTCAGCCGCGAGGCGACGGCGCCCGCGCCGCCGCACCCCGCCTGCGTGTCACGGAAAAACGTCGCGCCCGTCAGCGGCGCCGCATTGAGCTTCGTCCCGTTGCGGTAGACGTCGAAGCCGCAGCCTTTCGGATCCTCCCGCAGCAGACGCCAGGAGACGACGACGGCGTTCGCATCCGCCCGCTGCGCAACGACGCCGCGGCCGAGCCGTTCGCCCTTCAGCCGGGACAGATCGTAGGCGGGGCCTTTCGCCTCCGCCCGCGTGGCGAACGCAGCCGCCAGTGCCGCAAATACAGCCCGATACATGCGCCCTCCCTCGTGCTCCGCTACCGGGCCGGCCCGGCGGACGGACAGTACTTCCGGATCGGACACCCTCCGCACCGCGGTCCCCGCGGCGCACACCGCGTCTGCCCAAACGAGACCAGATGCGAGTTCCACGTTTTCCAGTATTTCACCGGCAGGATCTCGCGCAACTTCATTTCCGTCTCGAGCGGCGTCTGCGTGGCCAGCAAGCCGAGGCGGTTCGAGATGCGGTGCACATGCACGTCGACGCACACGGCGGGCAGATCGTACCCGACCGCCACCGTGAGATTCGCGGTCTTGCGTCCGACG
This sequence comes from uncultured bacterium, assembly GCA_902803135.1. Taxonomy (GTDB): domain Bacteria; phylum Verrucomicrobiota; class Kiritimatiellia; order RFP12; family UBA1067; genus RUG572. Next base: position 7,599 of record CADCPA010000221.1, on the reverse strand, counting down.
CCCGGCAGCCGGCAGAGACGCTCGACGAGCGCATTGTAGCCCGGCACGTCCTTCAGCCCGTCCGCCGCATGGTCGAGGCCTTCGGGGAAATGCGTCTTCAGCGCCGCGGGGAGAGCTTTGAGATGGCGCGCCTTGTCGTGGAAGAAGCCGACGGGGTAGATCAGCCTCTCGATTTCCGCGACGGAGAGCGCCGCCAGATCGTCCGGCGTGAACTTCTTCAGTTCGTCCGTCGCCGCGCCGCCCTTGCGCGTCGCGAAGAGCCGGCGTACGGCACCGGCCGTGCAGGCGTCCTTCGTCCGCGCCGAGAGGATCGTACCCACCAGCACGCAGAAGGGATCATGCGTCTGCGCCTCGACGAGCTCGATGATCGGCGCATCGTGCGCGACAAACTCCTTCGCCAGCAGGCGGTCGACCGCCGGAATGTCTTTGACCGTCATGATCCGCCTCAGAATTCGTAGCACGCGCTCGGCACGTCCTGGCCCAGCACGGTCAGGTTCACATTCGTCCGGCCGAGATCCCTCAACGCCCGCTCCATCGACGCGCGCGCCAGATAGTCCGCATTGCACTGGCTGGAGAGATGGGCGAGGAGAACGGCCGTGAGCTTTTGCGGGTTCGCTTCGCGCAAAGCGTCCGCGGCCTGGTCGTTCGAGAGGTGTCCGCAGCGGCCCGCGATGCGCTGCTTGAGCGAGAGCGGACGGTCGGAGGTCTGCAGGAGCACGGGGTCGTGGTTCGACTCGAGCACGGCGCACGTGGCGCGCGACAGCGCCTCGCGGGCCGCCACGGTCATCACGCCCATGTCCGTGCCGATGAAAAGCGTGGACTCCGCCTCCTCGAACACATAGCCGACCGGATCGGCCGCGTCGTGCGGAATCGAGAACGTGTTCACGCCGAGCCCGCCGATTTCAAACGGCTCCGCCGTTTCGAAGACGCACCAGCCGTCATCCACGCCGACCGCGGCCGCAATCGCGTCCGCCGTGTTGCCGTTCGCGTAGAGCGGCACTTCGGGATACTTCCTGTGAAAGGTCGGAAGCCCCGCGCAGTGGTCGCTGTGGTCGTGCGTGAAGACGATGCCCGTCACGTCGGACGGCGACACGCCGCACGCCGCCATGCGCTTCGTCAGCTCGCGGCACGACAGGCCGCAGTCGACGAGGAGCAGCTCGCCGCCGCCGCGCACGGCGAGGCAGTTTCCCTTCGACCCGCTGGCAAACGACCGAACCTTCATTCGTGGATCTTCGCGTTCGCCTTTTCGACCTTGGCGGCCAGCGCCACCTTGTGGGCACGGAACTTCTCGCGCAGCGCCGCGTCGGCCGTGCCGAGGATCTGCACCGCGAGGAGGGCCGCGTTCGTCGGACCCGCACTGCCGCACGCCACCGTCGCCACCGGCACGCCGCTCGGCATCTGCACCGTCGCGTAGAGCGCGTCGAGGCCGTTGAGCGCACCGCCCGCCACGGGAATGCCGATCACGGGCAGCACCGTGCCGGCCGCGAGCACGCCGCCGAGATGCGCGGCACCGCCCGCCGCGGCGATCACGACCTTGAGGCCGCGTCCTTCCGCCGTGCGCGAATACTCGATCGCCAGCTCCGGCGTACGATGCGCGCTGATCACGCGCGTCTCATACGGCACGCCGAACGCGTCGAGCGTGTCGCACGCCTTCTTGACCAGCGGCCAGTCGCTGTCGCTGCCCATCACAATGCCAACCAAAGGTTTCTCGCTATCCATTCCCGATTCCCTTCTTTTGAGCGGACGGTCTGCCCGTCCTGTTCGTGCGTCTTCAAATTCGTCAAGGACCTTCTCACCCTCTCACCTTCTCACTCTCTCAAACCCGCAACTCACTTGAGCGAAATCCCGCCGACCGCGACGAGACCCGGGAAGGTGCCGTCCGTGAACAGCTTGATTTCGTTCTTGCCGGCCTTGAGGTAGATCTGCTCGCGGAACCGGCCGGCGACCTGCAGACTGTAGGTCGGCGCCAGCGCGATTTCATGGTCCTTGCCGTTCACCGAGAGGTGGATGCGAATCCACTGGTGGAAGCGGTTCGAGTAGGCGAGCGTCAACAGGGACGGACCCGCCTCCTTCGACTCCACCGTGTAGGCGATGCCGTGCCGCCCGCTGCCGCCCATGCCCATCACGCGTTCGCCGTTCGCGAAGCCGAGCGTCGCGTCGGACGTCTCGACCTTCGCGTTGCCGAGCGGTCGGCCCGCATGCGGCAGCAGCGCCGTGGGCGGAAGGTCGTGGGCGATCGGCTGCGCGGAATAGACGTAGAGGCAATCCACGTCCGGACCCCACGCGGTCGTGTCGCCGGCGTCGAAGCGGATCGCGTTCTCGCCTTCCTTTAACTTCAGCAGCACCGTGAAAGACGAGACCGAGCCCCAGCTGCCCGCCTTGGGCGCGTCGAAGAGGAGGCCCGGCGCGCCATTGACCGAGAGGCGCAGCGGACGCGCACCGCCATCGCCGTTCGCATACACGATTTCGACCTCGTAGACGCCCGCCTGCCGAACCGTGATGCCGTTCATCGTGAACGACGTGCGCTTGTCGCCGCCGAGGTTGCGCACAAGCGCATGGCCCGAGGCCTCGCCCGCATCCGTCTTCAGTTCCGTGCCGTTGAAGACCGACGTCTTCGCCTCGCACTCGTAGAGATCCGCCGTGACCGCGCGCTTCGGTTCGGCCATCTCGGGCTCGGCCGGCACCTGCGCAACGACCGTGTGCGCCTTGCCGTCGTCCGCGAACCGCACGCGCGCCGTGTTCTTTTCGTACGTCCACCCCGTCGCCGTGCGGCCGTCGACCGCGATCTTCGTCGGACGCGCCCGGTAGTGCAGCGCGATTTCGAGGTCGCGCGCGGCCGGCTTGAACGCCCCGCGGCGCGCGCCGATCGTGACCGTCACTTCGTCGCCGCGCTTCACCGCGGCGACGGGCGTCTCGCAGTATACGCCCTTCTCGTAATCGAAGCTGATGCCGTCGTCTTCATAGACGGTGAACGACGCCTCGTGCGCCGCCGGATAGACGGCCAGCGTGAGCGCGGGATCCGTGCGCGTCGCCGTGTTGTTGCCGAAGTGGCCGAGCGGCAGGATCGCGCCCTTGCGGACGAAGAGCGGCAGCTGCGTGGCCGGGCACACGTACTCGACCGTGCGGCCGCCCGCGTAGGTGTAGCCCGTCGTGTAGTCGATCCAGTCGCTGCCCGCGGGGAAGTAGATCTTCGCCTTCGCGAGGCGACGCAGGTCGCCGACCGGGCGCACCAGCAGCGACGGCCCCAGCAGGAACTCGTCGGAGACGGCGATCGCCTTCGGATCGTCCTGGAATTCGAACGGCAGCGCGCGGATGACGCCGAGTCCCGTCAGGTGCTGCTCGCGGAAGAGCGAGTACGTGTAGGGGATGAGCGCATAGTGGAGCGCGTTGTACTCCTTGTAGTTGTCGAGCACGTCCCGGCTGCGCTTCGTGACGTTCGCCGGAGACTGCCACTCGTTGGACATCGGGAACGGCGTGAGGAACATCATCTGCGCGCGTCGCATGTAGTCGATGTCGGACGGCGTCTCGCGGTCGCGGATCTCCGGCGTGTAGTAGGAGCCGGAGAAGGACTGCACGATGAACGACATCGTAAACTGGTTGAAGCCGTAGAAGTCCGTATAGGCCGACGTCGCCCAACGCTGCATGCCCGCATAGTTGCCGCGGCTGAAGTTGAACGTGCGGCGGTTGAGGTCCGTACGGAAGCGCGCGTGCACGAGGTTGCACGTGAGCGTGCCGAGCAGATTGTGGTAGGCATTGCACGCGATGCCGCCCGGGAATTTCGCCTCGAGGCTCGGCCCCGCGCCGAAGTCGTCCGTCTCGTCGACCTTGAGGCCGTCCGCCCCGAGATCGAAGAGCTGCTTCTTGAGAAGTCCCCAGTAGAGGTCGCGCGCCGCAGGGATGGTGAAGTCGGGCACGAGGCCGCCGAATCCGTAGGGCGTATTCGTCTTGTCGGTCTTCCGCAGCTCGCCGCCCCAGATGCCGTACTGTTCCATCTCCTTCGCAATCGGGCAGTCGGGCGAAAAGTACGGATGCTCCCAGAAATTCACCCGCGCGCCAAGCGCGTGCATCTGGTCGAGGAAGCCCTTCGGATCGGGAAAGCGGTCGCTCCAGAGATAGCTGCACGGATACGCGCGCGTATGCCAGCCCGGCTCGATGCCGATGACGTCGATCTTCACGCCCACGTCGTACTGCTGGCGCACGGCTTCGACGAATTCAGACGCCTTGAATCCGCCGCAGCCGCGATAGGTCAGGCCGAGCGCGTAGAGCGGCGGCATGTTCATGCGGCCGGCGAGTTCGGACCAGTTCGTCAGGATCTTCTTGAACGACGGGCCCCAGATGAAGTAGAAGTTCATCTCGCCGCCGTCGAGCGCGAGCGAGTAGTTCTCCTTGAACGACACGCGGCCGCGGTTCGAGTTGCATACGTAGACGCCGTAGCCCGTCGAGCTGTACCAGAGCGGCACGATCGCATGCACGTTGTCCGCCGTGAGCCACAGTTCGTAGTCGAGGTCGCGCAGCTCGAGCGACTTGAAGTTGTAGCCGCGCACGTTGCCGAGCCCGAAGAAATGCTCCTTCGTCGCGACATCGCGCGTGAAGGACGCCTTCCGCGCGGCATCCTTCGCCGCAAAGGCCTCCGCCGCGCTCTTGAACACCGTGCGGCCGGCCGCGCTCACCGTGATGCCGAGCGTCTTCGCATCGACGCGCACCGCAAGCGTCCCCGCCCTCATCGTAACGCCCGCGTCGGACTTCTCCTCGCATACCGCGACCTGCGCATAGTCCTTGTCCGTCTTCGCGATCGCCTGGCGCTCCACATACGTCTCCGGCGCGACGAAGGCGACGCCCTTCGGCGCAAAGCGGAAGTGGACGAGATCCGCGCGGCAGAAGTTGACCGCCAACCGTCCCGTCTCGTTTTCAACCACGGTCTCCGCGCCGACGACGCCCGCCAGCAGCACAACCGAACCCAACACATTCAATGCGCGTTTCATGCGACCTCTCAATCAAACAATCTGACCAGCCTGCGGATGCAACGCCTCGGGTACCGTCTCAACACAAAAAACGCCTCGAAGCGCCCAAGTGCTTCGAGGCGGACGCGCACGAATCACTCGTGGTAGAACAAGTCGTTGATGCTCACGTTCGTGTGGATGCGCTTGATGGCCTCGCCAATCAGCGGGGCGACGCTCAGCACGGTGAGCTTGAACGGCAGCTTCGACGGATCGAAGCCCGAACGGAGCGGAATCGAATCGGTCACCACGAGCTCGTCGAGCTGGGCTTCCTTCATCAGACGCTCCACGCCCTTCTCCGTGAGCGGAAAGTGCGAGACGAACGCGTGTACGGACTTCGCGCCGTTCTCACGGCACATCTTCGCGGCGGCCGAGAGCGTGCCGCCCGTCGCGGTCATGTCGTCGATCATGATGACGTCGCAGTCCTTCACGTCGCCAACGACGCTGAACGCGTCGACCGTGTCGCCGCCCGTACGCTGCTTCGCCACAATCGCGAGGCCCGTGCCGAGCTTGCGGCTGTAGCCGTAGGCCGTCTTCGCCCCGCCCGTGTCCGGCGCCACGACCACCGGCTTCGGGAGATGCATGTCGCGGATGTACTTGAGGATGACGGGTTCGGCGTGCAGCTGATCGAGCGGAATGTTGAAGAAACCCTGGATCTGGTTCGCGTGCAGGTCGAGCGTGAGCACGCGGTCCGCACCGGCCGCCGTGAGGAGGTTCGCGATGAGACGCGCCGTAATCGGCACGCGCGGCTGGTCCTTGCGGTCCTGGCGCGCATAGCCATAGTACGGAATCACGGCCGTGATCCGCGCCGCGCTGCCGCGTTTGAGCGCGTCCATGATGATGAAGAGTTCCATGTACGCCTCGTTCGGCGCCGGGGAACCGCTCTGGATCACGAACACGTCGCGGCCGCGGACGCCTTCCTGGATCTGGCAGAACGTCTCGCCGTCGGGGAAATGCTGGATGTTGATCTTGTTGAGCGGCTTGCCGAGATAGTTCGCCACTTTTTCGGCGAGCGGCGGGTTCGCCGTCCCCGAAAACACCATGAAATCGTCTTGCGTCTGTGCCAGCATGATTGTCTCCTGATCTTGGATCGCCGTTCCCTTGAACGACAACCGGCTGCTAGTGTATCATAATTCCGCACAAAATGGAAGGAAGGCCCCGATTGCGTCCTTTCCGAACCGGCCTGTCACGCACCCCGCGCCAGATAGGCGAGCGCCTCGAGCGCCGCCACGGCGCCGTCGCCGGCGGCGATGACCGCCTGCTTGTGGTGCGGATGGATGCAGTCGCCTGCCGCATAAACGCCGGGAACCGACGTTTTCGTTCCATTTACGACGATATGCCCCTTGTCATCCTTCTCCAGCGCCGTTCCGAGGAACTGCGTCTGGGGCGTGCGTGCCGTCACGAGGAACAGGCCGTCGCACGCGAGGACGGAACCGTCCGCCTTCAACGTGAGGCCGGTCAGATGCGCCGCGTCGCCGTCGAAGGACGCCACCTCGCCCGGGGCGACGATGCCCACGACCTCGGCCCCGCACCGGGTCAGATAGACCTTGGCGCCCGCCGTCGCCGGACCTTCGCCGACGAGGGCGACCTTCTTCCCCGCGTAGAACGCGCCGTCGCATGTGAGACACGCCGAAATGCCGCGCCCCCAGTACTTCGCCTCGCCCGGCAGGTTGGTCTTGGTCACGCCCGCACCCGAGGCGACGATGACCGTCTTGGCCTCGAGCGTGTCGCCCATCATCGTCATCAGCTTCTTCACCGGACCCGTGAAGTCGACGGATTCCACGGCGTCCATGACGAACCGCACCCCGGCCTTTTCTGCCTGCCGGCGCATGGCCGCGACGATCGACGGGCCCGATACCGTCTCGGGAAAGCCCGGATAGTTCGCCACATGCTGCGTCTGCATGAGCTGCCCGCCCGACTCCAATCCCTCCAGCACAACGGGCTTCTGTCCCGCGCGCGCGGCGTAGAGACCGGCCGTCAGGCCCGCCGGGCCGCTTCCGATGATGATGATGTTTTCCATGCAATCGGCAATTAGGCGAGTTTCGCGAGAATTTCGTCCGGCTTCGTGAGGCCCACGATCTGTTCGACGAGCTGTCCGTCCTTATAGAGGATCAGCGTGGGGATGGACATCACCCCGAAGCGCGCCGCCAAAGCCGGCTCGTCGTCGACATTCACCTTGAGAACTTCGATTTCCGGATGCTCCGGCACGATCTTCTGGTCGATGAGCGCCCCCTGCATCTTGCACGGACCGCACCACGTCGCCCAAAAGTCGACAATGACCTTGCCCGTTTTCACCGCCTCGTCGTACTCGGCTTCCTGAATGTCTTTCACGCCCATGATTCAACCTCCTTGATCGGTTCTCTCTCTCGACCGGAACCGCCCTTCGCGCGTCCCGGCCCGCATAGTATAGCATATTCTTCGACGCGAATCACATCGAACGCACGTTTGCAAGCACGAACTGGTTCGGTATGACGTTGACAATCTGACAGATGATGGGGTATACTGTCTTCGTTGTTTTCGGGTAGGTTGTTTTCACACCCGTGTAGGTTACACGGAACCCGCCCGAAATGCAACACTGAATCGCATCCTTCAGGTCATGAAT
>CADCPA010000220.1 GCA_902803135.1 uncultured bacterium | reverse complement strand
CGCGTGCGTGGGCCTGAAGGGCGCGCGCGTGCGCAACATCGTGCGCGAGCTCAACGGCGAGAAGATCGACATCGTGCGCTGGAGCGAAGATCCGAAGGTCTACGTGGCCCAGGCGCTTTCCCCGGCGAAGCTGGAGTCGATCGAAGTCGACCCGGCCGAGAATACGGTCAACGTGACGGTCGCGCCCGACCAGTACTCGCTCGCCATCGGCAAGCGCGGCCAGAACGTGCGCCTGACCTCCAAGCTCACGAACTGGCGCGTCAACGTGACGAAGTCCATGGCGCTGGCGAGCTTTGAAGACCAGAAGGCCGAAGCCATCAAGAACTTGGCCGAGACGTTCAGCATCTCGACGGCGGTGGCGACGCAGCTCGCCGATTCGGGCTTCCTGACGGTCGAGGGCATCGTCGAATGCGACGAGGAGAGCTTCATCGCGGCGACGGGGTTGGATGAAGTGACGGCGACGGGCATCTATGCGGCGGCCAAGGCGGTTGCGGAACTGACCGCGCAGGGGGTCGAGGGGTGAGGCGCATCATCGACCAGGGGGCGGCAAACAACATTTTCTTCAGAGTAAAGCCATGAGAGTCTATCAATTTGCCAAGAAGATCGGCGCCACGAGCGCGATGGTCATGAAATGGGCCGAAGAGTGCGACGTCGAAGTCTATTCGCCTCTTTCCGAGCTGGAGAGCGAAGACGCCGATACGTTGCGCGAGCGGTTCCTGAAGGTCGGGCCGAAGGAAGTCAAGGCCGCGGCCGAGGCGACGGCGGCCCGCCGTCGCGAGAAGGCCGCCAAGGCCCGGGCGGCGCGTCTGGTGAAGGACAAGATCCAGGCTGAAGAACTTGAAGCTGCGCGTCAGCGTGCGCTGGCGGCGCATCACGGCGAAGCGCTTGAACTGTCGGCTCCGGTCGCGGCGCCCAAGGAAGAGTCCGTGTCCGTCGCGCCGGTCAAGGTCGAGGTTGCGGAACAGCCGGCCGTCGGGCCGGAAGCGCCGAAGGCCATGGTGGAAATCGGTGTCGGCCTGCCGGAGATTCCGAAGGTCAGCTTCCAGCTCTCCGACGAGGACGAGGAAGTCGGCGGGACCGAGTTCGACGACGAGGAAGACGTCGACGCCCGCGACTATCTCCATGGCAAGGACCGCGGCAAGAGCGCGGCCAAGAAGGACGCGAAGAAGGAGAAGGACAAAGATTCGTCCGTCAAGCGCGACAAGGACGCGACGTCCAAGAAGGACCGCGAGGCGGCCCCGAAGAAGGCCGCGGCCGCCGAGGCGTCTGCCGCGGCGCGCAAGTCGGCCGCGAAGCCCGCGGCCCCGGCTCCTGCGCCGGTCAACCGTGTCGGCGGCACGCGCGCCGGTTTCGCCTCCGTGTCGATGAAGGTGACGCGTCCGCAGGTGCAGATCGGCGCCACGGTCGGAAAACCGGTCGTCTCGGCCGCGTCCGCCGCGCCGTCGGTGAAGGTTGCGCCTCCGCCGAAGCCCACGATTTCCCTGTCCGTCTCGACGCGCGAGATTTCCATCCGCGGCGCGACGGTCGTCAAGGAGCTGGCGCTGAAGCTGGGCATCCGTCCGAACCGTCTCATTGCGGACCTCATGGGCCTCAAGATCCTCGCGTCGATCAACCAGCGCGTCGAACCCGACGTCGCGATCAAGGTTGCGCAGAAGTACGGTTTCAAGGTCAATGTCGAACATGCCCGCGACGCGGCGAACAAGAAGCCGATTCTCAAGGCCATCGATGCGGACGACGAGATTCCGCAGGACAAGCCCGAAGCCCTGTCGCCGCGCGCGCCGGTCGTCACCTTCCTCGGCCACGTCGACCACGGCAAGACGACGCTCATGGACTTCATCCGCTCGGCCCACGTCGCAGCCGGCGAAGCGGGCGGCATCACCCAGCAGATCTCCGCCTACCAGGTGGACGTGCAGGGCCGCAAGATTACGTTCCTCGATACGCCCGGCCACGCCGCGTTCAACGCGATGCGCCAGCGCGGTGCGCAGCTGACGGACATCGCCGTGATCATCATCGCGGCCGACGACGGCATCATGCCGCAGACCGAAGAGGCGATCAAGTTCGCCCGT
>CADCPA010000219.1 GCA_902803135.1 uncultured bacterium | reverse complement strand
GCCGAACTGGTCGGACCCGTCCAGGCGGCGACCATCGTCAAATCGACGGGCTTCGCCACGCGTCGCGCGGTGGCCCCCGGCGTGACGGTCTACGACCTCATGCTGCCCGCCGCGCGCCAGGCGCTCCGGGGCGTCGATCCGGCGACGGTCGGCGGCGTGGTCGTGGTCACGTTCTCCGCGCCCGAACGCTTCCCTGCGCTCGCCGTGCGCCTCCAGGCGGCGCTGGGTCTCGCGGCGGACGTTGCGGCGCTCGATCTGTCGCTCGCCTGCGGCGGCTATCCCTACGGACTCCTCGTCGCCGGCCAGCTCGCCGCCGCCATGGGCAGACGCGTGCTGCTCCTGGACGGCGACGTGCAGAGCGCGCACGTCGATTCGGCCGACCCCGCGACGCTCGCCGTCCTGAGCGACGCGGCGACGGCGACGCTCGTCTCTGCGGACGCGTCGTCCGCCGCCGCGCACTTTGCCTTCCATACGGACGGCGCGGGCGGCGACGTGCTGCGGTGCGGCGGCGACGGCAAGATCCGCATGGACGGCTTCGGCGTCTTCCGCTTCGTCGCCGGACCCGTCGCGAAATTCCTCCGCGAGTTTCTGGCCTCCGTTCCGCCGCCGGCGCTCTTCGTGCCGCATCAGGCGAATATGTACATGGTGCGCCAGCTCGCGAAGACGCTGGGCATCGAGACGGGCCTGCTCCTGAGCGGCGAGCGCTTCGCCAACCCGGGGTCCTGCTCCGTGCCGCTGACGCTCGCCGCGAATCCGGGCTCGTCGGGACGCGCCGTGCTCGCCGCCTTCGGCGCGGGCCTCGCCGCGTCCGCGGCGTCCGTCGAGATTCCGGCTCGTCTGCCGCGCGGCCTTGTCGAACTGGATGTGTCCGCGCCGTCCGCCGCTGAACGGCTCGTGCCGCACCAAAGCCAATTGGGGTTGTGACCATGGACGATTTTCTGCTCTTCGCCGCCGACGTGCTGGGCGTGCCGCAGGGCTCGCTCACCTTGGAGTCGGCCTGCGGTTCCGTGCCCGAATGGGACAGCGTCATGCACCTGCGCCTGGTGATGGAGACCGAGGCCCGCTATGGGACGTCCATTCCGCTGGAGGCCGTGCCGGCCCTCCACACGCTCGCCGATTTCGCCCCCTACGTGGTGCGTCCATGAAAATCGCGGTTCTCGGCAACGTCACGCTCGACTTCTTCGCGCAGGATTTCCGTCGCGCGGGGCATGACGTCTATCTTGTGCCGGGATTCGACGGGTGGCGGCAGGCCGCGCTCGATCCGTCGAGCGGCCTCCGGGCCTTTGCGCCGGAGGCGATTCTGCTGGTGCTGGAGAACGCCGCCGCCGCGGAAAACGTCGCGTGGCTGCGTGCCCGGTTCCCCGGCGTGGCGGTCGTCGCGTCGCCGCTGGCGCGTCTGGCGGACGAAACGCCGGGCTTCTGGGACGCACGCATGCGCCAGCTGGCCGCCCTGCCGTTCTCGCTGCGTGGCGTGAAGGCGATTGAAGAGGAGTTTCTGTTCGCCCTCGACGGCGTCGCGGCGGGACGTGCGCCGAAGAAGATCCTCGCCCTCGACGGCGACAACACCTTGTGGAAGGGCGTCATTTCGGAGGACGGGGCGGCGGCTGTGACGCCGTTCGCCGAATTCCAGCGGGGCGTGCTGGCCCTGCGCGCCCGCGGCGTGCTGCTCGTGCTGCTCTCCAAGAACGATCCGCCGGCTCCGGCGGCGCCGATCACGCAGGTGTTCGCGCGCGCGGACCTGCCGCTGAGTCTGGCCGACTTCGCCGAAGTGCGTGTCGACTGGTCGCCGAAGGCGGGCAATCTGCTGGCGGCCTGCCAGGCGCTCAACCTGGGCGTCGAGTCGGTTGTCTTCGTGGACGACAATCCCGTCGAGCGCGCGCAGATGCGTGCGCATCTGCCGCAGGTTTCCGTGCCGCCGTTCCCGGCGGACCTCCGAGAGCCCGCGCAGTTCCTGCGCCGGCTTTCGGAGGTCTATTTCGCGGGTGTCGGCGCCACGGCGGAAGACCGTGCGCGGGCCGACATGTATCGCCGGGAAAGCGCGCGGCGCGAGCTCGCGGCGACGGCGGCGACGCTGGACGGCTATCTCGATTCGCTGCAGCTCGTCTGCACGCCGTCGCGCGCCACGGTGGACGACATCCCGCGCCTCGCGCAGATGGCGGGCAAGACAAACCAGTTCAATGCGACGACGATCCGCCGCACGGCCGCGGAGTTCGCCGCGCTCGTCGCGGATCCCGCCCGGCGCGTGTGGACGTTTCGCGTGACGGACGCCTTCGGCGAGATGGGGATTGTCTGCTATGTGATCGCCGATCCGTCCACCGGGCGCGTCACCGACTTCGTGATGAGCTGCCGGGCGATGGGCCGTACGATCGAGCAGTATGCACTCAACCACGTGCGCCGCGCGCTCGCGGCGGAAGGTGTGACGCTCGCTGGCATCGACTGTGCCGCGACGGCCAAGAACGGACCGTTCCGCGCGTTTCTCGCGACGCTCGCGTTCCCGCTGGCGGGCGAATTGCGCACGCATGTGCGCGACGCCTAGCGGCGGCGCATGTTCTCGAAGTCGAACGACCGCACGTCGTGCCAGAAGCGCTGGAGGCCGCGCAGCGGCTTCGTTTCCGCGCGCTTGGGCGCGGGGGCGCTGTCGGCCGCGCGTACCGTGAAGGGCACGCAGCCGTAGTACCAGTCGCCGTCCGTCGCGCGCAGCACGTAGTCGCCCCTCGGGAGGTTGACGGGCAGCTTGACCGTGTTCGTGCCGATCTTCTGGCGGAAGGTGACGACCGGCTGGCCGTCCTTCGTGTGGATGCAGTAGCGCAGCGCGGAGAGGTCGAGGCCGGCCGGACTCGTCGTCTTGACGTCGAGCAGGGTCGTGCGGTCCGCAAAGAGCGCGGCCTTCTCCAACGTGATTTCCGCCACGGTCTCGCGGCGCGCAAGCTCCTTGATCTGCGCCGGCGTGAGCGTGATCGCGTAGAGGCGCAGGTCGTCGAGCGAAAGGGCGCGCGTGCGCGGACCGTTCGCCCCGCCGAGGTAGAACGCCTCGGGATCCGGCGGGAAGGCGAGCAGGTCCGTGAGCGCGAGCGCCCCGTTGACGCACAGGTCGGCGTCCGTTTCCGCACGGCCGTCGAAGAACACCTGCGGACCGTTCTCGTCCCAGGTCACGGCGACGTGGCGCCATTCGGATTTCGGGCGGTCGGCCCAGTCCGTACGCACCCAGGCGGCGAACGTGCCGCGTGCGGCGACGAGATTGCCTTTCGCCGCGTAGGCGAGGCGGTTCGTGGAACCTTGGGCGAAGTGGAGGGCCCGTCCGCGGTGTCCGTCGACGAACAGCAGGTCCTCGGCCCGCACGGGGCATACGCGGCCGCGGGCCTCGTCGGCGACCGCCGAGCCGTCGAAGGCCGCGCGGAAGAGGAGGTTCGTCGCCTGGGGCGTGCGCGTGTAGCCGAGGCCCTTGAGCAGCGCCCGCTTGCGGGGATTGTCCGCCGAGGGCTCGAACGTTCTCAACCCCTTGGCCGTGTGTTCGACGCTCCAGCCGGGCCATTCGCGGAACGCATGGTAGGTCCAGTCCCAGCCGTATTCCTCGAAGATCGAGATGCAGTCCGCGAGGTAGTTCTCCGCGCCTTCGGCCCATGTGATGGCGCTGAACTCGCCCACGTAGATGCGCGCATGGTGCTTCTTCTGGAAGGCGAGGACGGGCGCGAGATGCCTCTTGAGGAAGTCGCGGTTCCAGCCCCTGGCGGGGTCGGGGTATTTCGTCTTGGTGTAGACGCCGTTCTGTGCGTGCACGCCCTGGTGGGTGAACTCGAAGGGCTGGTACATGTGCACCTGGTAGATGACGTTGTCCATCGCGAGCGGCGAGAGGTAGGAATAGGCGGGGGCGCAGTCCCAGCCGTTCGATTCGAGGACGATCGGCGTGTCGGGGTCGATCGCGCGGACCGCCTCCGCTGCGCGGCGCTGCACGTTCCAGTAGTCGAGGCCCTCGGGGGCGCGCTGCGTCTGCTGGGGTTCGTTGATGAGGTCGAAGCCGTAGATTTCGGAGCGGCCCTTGAAACGGCGGGCGATGCGCTGCCAGCAGGCGACGAAGTGGTTCGCCCACTTCGCGTCGTGGAACATGTTCATCTCGCCGCCCTGTCGTCCGCCCGGCGGCACGTGGAGGTCGACGACGAGGCGGAGGCCGTACTTCTTCGCCCACGGCAGCACGTCGCGCTCGAGGTGGTCGAGGCGTCCGTCGAGCCAGCGGTCGTAGTCGTCGAGGTCCTGGTTTGTGTTGTCCTGGCCCCACCCGCGGATCATCTGGTAGCGGGCGAGCGTGGCGCCCCAGGCCTGCAGCGTGCGGAAGTCGTCCTCTTTGCAGTCGCTGCCGGGGAGCATGACGCCGCGGAGCGGGGGAAGGTCGGAGACGCGCGCGGGGTAGGCGACGCGGTAGTCGTCGTTCACGCGGGGAAAGAGGTCCGCGCTCTGCACGATGCGCAGCGTCGACAGGTCGAAGACGACCTTGCCGCTCGAGCTCTGGAGGCCGAGCGTGAGCGTGGCCTTGCCGAGCGAACGGGCGGGCGTGTTGTCGACGACGGCGATCACCTGTTCGGGGAAATCGCCGAGGCGGCCGGGCGTGTTGGGCCAATGCTGTTCGCCCGTCCGGGGGTCCGTATAGTGGAACATGAACTTCAGTCCGTTCCATTTCTCGGGCGGTTCGGTGATGCGCTCGCCCCGGGCGCGGATCTCGGCGGTGAAGCATTTGCCGCCGAATTCGGAGAGGTCGACGTCGGCCTGGGCGTTGCCGCCCTCCTTTTCATGGCCGGCGGGCACGTCGACGGTGAGGATGTGTCCGTCGAGATGCGCGAAGCGCGACGTGCGCCAGACGAGTCCGGTCGTGTCGAGCGCGTCCGCGCCGAAGGGGAGAAGCAGCAGGGCCGCAAGCGGCCCCAGGGAGAAGAGTGAATTGTCCATGCCCCTATTATAGCACAAGTCGCGCGCCGCGGGGGCGGAGACTTGGCGACGCGCCCCACCGTCGAAGTTCGGCAAACTCGGCAAACCCATGGAAAATATGCTATAATGGCTGCCCGGAATGCAGGAGGGTGGGTATGAGAGGGAGATTGAATCGTGTAGGAGCGTTGTGCGCTCTGGGGACCGCGCTCGGCCTCGCCGGCGGGGTGTCGGCCGCCCTGCAGCCTTTGGCGCTTGAAAAAGCCCATGGCTATCTCGACGGATTTGTGCGGGAGGGCGACGAACTGGTCTGCGACGCGGGGACGAACCTCCTCGCGCGGGCGGGCGTCTCCTGGCATCTCGATCTGCGGCAGACCGCAGCGGAGCCCGTGACGTTCACGGCGGAAGGCCGTGCGGAAGGGCGCGACGAGGGGTCGGGCGGCGACTTCTCGCTCTACATCGACGTCACGTACATGGACGGCGACCATCTGTGGGGACAGCAGGCGTCGTTCGACTCCGATCCGGCGGCCGGCTGGCAGACGCGTCAGGTGACCGTGTTCCCGTCCAAGCCGATCCGCGGACTCTACGTCTACCTGCTGCAGCGGAACCGTCCCGGACGCGTCCGCTTCCGCAACCCGCGCTGGGAGGTCTGCGCGGGACAGAATCCGTTCGACCACCGTCTGCAGACGCGTCCGCTGACGATCGACAAGCCGTGCTTCCTCGCGCGCGACGTGGCGGCGAACGGCGATTTCGCCCCCGTTGAAGAGGCGCTGCCGGGTGTGAAGTCGACGACGTCCGTCCGCACCGCCGGCGACGCGGCCTTCTACGATGTGACGCTCACGGAGACGACGGCACGCGACCGCGCCCTGACGCTCGTCTATGCGTGTCCGATCGCCGCGGGGTCCGACTGGCTCGCCGACCTCCGTTTCCGCGAACCCCTCGCGGGCGAGCGGATGGACGTCTCGTCGCCCGACTGCGGCTGCGGCGCGCTCTCGCGCTGGCCGTTCGGCGCGGTCGACCAGCAGGGCCGCGGCTTTGCCCTCGGCCTCGATCCCACGGCGCCCGCGTTCTACCGCGTCGTCGCGAACGCGCCCGCGCGCTGTCTCTTCATCGCCTTCGACCTCGGCCTCGCGCCGGAGCAGCCGACTGCGCACCTGCGCTTCTGCTCCTTCGGCTTCGACGGCAAGCTCGGCTTCCGCGGCGCGCTGGAACGCTACCAGACGCTCTTCCCCGAAGCGAACCGCGTGCGCATCGCCCGCCAGGGCGTGTGGATGCCGTTTCACGCCGTCAGCAAGGTGAAGGGGTGGGAAGACTTCGGCTTCCGCTTCAAGGAAGGGGAGGGCGAAACGGCCTGGGACGACGCCCACGGTCTGTTGACCTTCCGCTACACGGAGCCGTGCACCTGGTGGATGCCGCTGGCGGGCGATTTCAAGGACCAGACCGTTGCGACGGCCGCCGCCGAGGCGGAACGGCTTGCGGCCGCGGGGAAGAACGCTGCCGCAACGGGCTGGAAGAAGAGCGCGTTCCGCAACGAGAAGGGCGCGCCCGTGGCGCGACTCCTCGATACGCCCTGGTGCAAGGGGGCGGTGTGGAGCGTCAACTCGGCGCCCGGCGTCGGCGGCGACTGGGTGGCGAAGAACGGCGAGCCCGGCTTCTCCGCGCGCTACGCGGGGGAGAGTCCGAAGGGCGTGGACGGCGAATATGTCGACTCGGCCGAGCTCTACGTCACCGATACGCTCGACTTCGACCGCTCGCATTTCGCGGGCATGACGACGCCGCTCTGCTTCGCGCGTCAGTCGCACCGCCTCGGCATCTACAAGGGCCTCATCGCGTACGAGTACGTGCGCGCGCTCGCCGCGCGCGTGTGGCCGCGCCGGCGCTTCATGATGGCGAATGCGACGCCGTCCGCCTGGTGCTGGCTCGCCCCGTACCTCGACGTGCTGGGCACGGAGACGGACTGGAACCGGGGCGCGCGCTGGACGCCGATGTCCGACGGGGCGCTCCTCTATCGCCGCGCGATCTGCGGCGGCAAGCCGTACTGCTTCCTGATGAATACGGACTTCGACAGATTTCCCGCGGAACTGACGGAGAAGTTCATGCAGCGCGCGCTCGCCTACGGCATGTTCCCCGGCTTCTTCAGTCCCGACGCGTCGACCGGACACTACTTCTCGCGTCCCGAGCTATACGAGCGGGACCGTCCGCTCTTCAAGAAGTACATCCCGCTCTGCCGTCTCGTGGCCGAGGCCGGCTGGCGGCCCGTCAACCGCCTTGCGCGCGTGGACCGCTTCAGCGAGCCGGGCGCGCATGAGGACGCCGGGGAGGGCGGTTCCGGCGCGAATCTGATCGTGGCGGAACAGTTCGGCATCGAACCCGGCAAACGCTTCGTGACGGTGTACAATCCCTCGCCCCAGCCGCAGGTGGTCTCTCTCGAGCGTCTGGTGCCCGGCGAGGCGACGCGCGAGCTCGTCACCGAGACCACCCTCAAATGGCGCAACAACCACACCCTGCTCGACCTCCCCGGCGAAACAGTCCGTGTGCTCGCCTTCTAACCCACTTCCCAACCCCCGTCCAAAATGGTAGAATAACTCCCAACTTACAACTCTCAACTCCCAACTCCCAACTCCCAACTCCCAACTTACAACTCGACATGTCCGCATTTGCAATCATCATGGCCGGAGGAAACGGCGAACGCTTCTGGCCGTTGTCCACGCCGGAGCGTCCAAAGCAGTTTCTCGATCTTTTCGGCGGCAAGGCGCTCATCCGCCATGCCGTGGACCGTCTTGAAGGCCTGAGCCCGTTCGAGCACATCTACGTCGTCACGGCAGAGCGGTTCGTCGGCCTCACGCGCGAGGTGCTGCCGATGCTGCCGGCGGCGAACATCGTCGGCGAGCCGTGCCGT
>CADCPA010000218.1 GCA_902803135.1 uncultured bacterium | reverse complement strand
GCGATGTTGTCCTTGGTGATGCATTCCTGCGGCGGCACGTCGATCGCCTGCTCCTTGAGCGTATGCTTGTAGGCAATCCGGTCGAAAAACGGCACGAGGATGTGGAAACCGGCCTCGAGCGTGCACCGGTACTTGCCGAGACGCTCGACGATGTACGCCGTCTTCTGCGGAACGACGACGGCGGTCTTGAGAATCGCCACGAGCACAATGAAGGCCACGACGGCGAAAAAGATGACAGGAAGGGATAACATGATTCAACTCCTCGTTATTTTGAGTTTTGTGCGACCTCAAAAGCCTCCACCACGGGCGGAGATCCTTCTCCGTTGCAACTGAATATTATAAATCATTCCGCGAAAAGAGACAAGTCCGAATATTCGTCACTTTGACCCTTCACGCGCGCGCGTGCATGTGATATAATAAGACCCTATGTCAGAAGAACAGAACGACACCTCTCGGGACCCCTCCAAGAAGACGCGTCCCATCCCCACGGCGCCCGGTCCGCAGGGCCTGCGCGGCGGCTGGATCATCCTCCTTGTGCTCGCCACCGTCCTCGTCGCCTCCCGCTTTTTCTATCCGAACGGCGAACGCGCCGTCAAGGAGCTCGCCCAGAATGAATTCCGCGCCGCCGTCCTCTCCAACACGGTCGAACGCGTCGAACGCGTGCGGGTGCTGGAAAGCGGCAGCACGTACCTGCGCGGCCGCCTCGCCGGCGAAAAAGCCGACTTCCGCGTCGCCCTCGTGCCGGGCGAAAACGACCAGCTCATGAACTTCCTGCTTGAACGCGACATCAAGTGCCCCGTCAAGGAGGAAGAGCCCCTGCTCGGCCCCTTCATGCAGCAGCTGCTCATCTTCGGCGTCTTCGCCGCGCTGCTGTGGGTGTTCTTCTACCGCAAGATGCTCGGCGGCGGCGCGGGCGGCATGTTCTCCATGGGCAAATCGCGCGCCAAGCTCCTCGACGAGAACAAGGGCAAGGCCAAGGTGACGTTCAAGAACGTCGCCGGCGTCGACGAGGCCAAGGAAGACGTCGCCGAAATCGTCGAGTTCCTCAAGGACCCGAAGAAGTTCACGAAGCTCGGCGCCCGCATTCCCCGCGGCATTCTGCTGGTCGGTCCGCCCGGCACGGGCAAGACCCTGCTCGCCAAGGCGATCGCCGGCGAGGCGAAGGTGCCGTTCTTCTCGATCAGCGGCAGCGACTTCGAGGAGATGTTCGTCGGCGTCGGCGCGAGCCGCGTGCGCGACCTCTTCGAGCAGGGCAAGAAGAACGCGCCGTGCATCATCTTCATCGACGAAATCGACTCGGTCGGCCAGAAGCGCACCTCGGGCGGCATGACCGCTCAGCGCTGTGCCGACCAGACGCTGAACGCGATGCTCGTGGAGATGGACGGCTTCGGCTCCAACGACGGCGTGATCATCATCGCCGCGACGAACCGGCCGGACATCCTCGACCCCGCCCTGCTGCGTCCCGGCCGTTTCGACCGCCAGGTGCACGTCGATCTGCCGACGCTCAAGGGCCGGGAGGAAATCCTCAAGATCCATGCCGCCAAAGTGAAGCTCGGACCGGACGCCGACCTCTCGCGTCTCGCGCGCGGCACCTCGGGCCACTCGGGCGCCGACCTCGCGAACATCATCAACGAAGCGGCCCTTCTCGCCGCCCGCCGCAACCTCGACGCGATTCCGCATGCGATTCTCGAGGAAGCCCGCGACAAGGTCTTCTGGGGGAGCGAGCGCAAGAGCGCCGGCTACACGAAGAAGGAATACGAGACCACCGCCTGGCACGAGGCGGGCCATGCGCTCGTCCAGCTGCTGCTGCCGAACACGGACCCGCTCCACAAGGTGTCGATCATCCCGCGCGGACGCGCCCTCGGCGTGACGATGTCCCTGCCGGAAAAGGACGTGCTCAACCGCACGAAGGCCTGGTTCCTCGACTACATGACCGTCTGCTGCGCCGGCCGCGTGGGCGAGGCCGCGCTGACGAACGACATCTCCACCGGCGCCGCGCAGGACATCTTCCAGGCGACGGCGATGGCCCGCGCCATGGTCTGCCGCTTCGGCATGAGCGACACGTTCGGCTTCCAGTCCTTCATCGAGCCCAACGCGTTCGCCGTCGAAGAAGCCCCGCCGCCCTATTCGCAGAAGACGGCCGAGGCGATCGACGCCGAGGTCAAGCGGCTCGTCGACGACGCCTACGCCCGGGCCAAGCAGCTCGTCGACGACAACCGCGACAAGCTCGAACTGCTCGCAAAGACCCTGCTCGAAAAGGAAACGCTCGACGGCCGTGACGTCGAGACGCTGCTCGGCCTCCCGCGCGAGCACCCCGAAGATGCGGCGTCTGAGAAGCCCGCCGAAACCGCGGACGCGAAGAAGAACGAAGGCTGACATGATCTGGAAATGCCGAAATTTTGACCTCGACCTGTCCTCCGCCACGCGCGTGATGGGCATTGTCAACGTCACGCCGGACTCCTTTTCCGACGGCGGCCTCTACTACAAGCCCGCAGAGGCCGTCGCGCGCGCCCGCAACTGCGTGAACGAGGGTGCGGACATCATCGACATCGGCGGCGAATCCACGCGCCCCGGCGCGACGCCGCTCAACTGGCAGCGCGAATGGCTGCGCATCGAGCCTGTGCTGCACATCCTCGTGCGCGAGTTCGCGCACACGCCGATTTCGGTGGACACCTACCATCCCGAGACGGCCGAGCGCGCGCTGGCCGAAGGCGCCTCGATCGTCAACTGCGTCTATCCGGACCCCGTGCCCGCGATGTTGCTGCTCGCGCGGAAGACCGGCTGCGGCCTCGTCGTCCCCTGCCGCTCCGCCGCCGAACTCGACGCGATGCGCATTCCCGCCGAGCTCGTCCGGCAGATCGTCATCGATCCGGAAATCGGCTTCAGCACCACGCGCGACGAAGACATGGCCCTTCTCGGCGGCCTCCGCCGCCTCGCCGCCCTCGCCCCCGTCTGCGTGGGCGTCTCGCGCAAGCGCCTCATCAAGAAGCTCACCGGCGAAAAGGTCGGCGGCAAGAATCTCGGCGGCAGCGTCGGGGCCGCCATCTGGTGCGCGATGAACGGCGCGTCTGTCGTTCGCGTACACGACGTGCAGGAGACCCGCCAGGCGCTCGACGTCGCACGCCTCCTCGCCGCAACAACCGACTTCGTTCCGGGAACGTCCGTCTGACCGCAGGCCCCTAAAGGAACCGATCCATGGACTGGCAAACCATCTCCACCAAGATTCCGGACATCGTCCAGATCGCCATTCTCTACTACGCCATCTACGCGATTCTCAAGGCCGCGCGCGGATCGCGCTTCGGCCAGGTGCTGATGGGCACGGGCATCATCTTCACCCTCCTCATCGCCTTCACGTACCTGTTCAACTTCGACGTGCTGGCGCACATCGTGAAGGTGCTCCTCGGCTACCTCGCCCTGTCCACGGTCGTGATCTTCCAGCCGGAAATCCGCCGCGTGCTCGCAACGATCGGCGCCCTGCTCTTCGCCGACAACCGCCGCGATCTGGGCATCGCGGCGAGCGGACGCGTCACGCCCGAGGACCTCGTCACCTACATCTTCAAGCTCGCCCGCGCCCGCACCGGCGCGCTGATCGCCATCGAACGCGGCATCTCCCTCCGCGGCATCGAAACGACCGGCGTCGCGCTCGACGCAATCATCTCCAACGAACTGCTCTTCTCGATCTTCACCGAGCCCATGCCGCTGCACGACGGCGGCGCCATCATCCGCCACGGCCGCCTGGCCGCCGCCCACTGCCTCTTCCCCGTGTCGAGCAACACCGAACGTCTCTTCGCCTCCGGCATGCGCCATCGCGCCGCCGTCGGCCTGAGCGAAGAGACGGATGCGCTCGTCATCGCGGTCAGCGAGGAACGCGGCCGCGTCTCGATCGCCCACAACGGCCGCCTGCTCCGCTATCCGGACCTCTCCGAAGACTCCCGCAAGGCCGTTCTGCGCTGGGTGCGCAAGGCCATGCCCCAGCAGAAGACCGCGATGGAGACGATTGCCGCCTGGCTGCGCCGCCGCCGCGCACGCCTCGCCCGCTTTGCCGCGCCGGCCGCGCCCGCCGAAGGACCGCTTTCGCCCGACACGGCGCCGATTCCGATGCGGTCCGACGTGGATGGAGAAGCAACCGGCGACAAAAAGGAATCGTCCCTATGAAAAACTATTTTTCCTTCCTGACGCGCAACTGGTGGCTCAAGCTCCTTGCGCTCGCCCTTGCGCTCGCCGTCTTCTATGGCGTGCGCAGCTCCATCCGCGGTTCCGCCCATGGAATCGAGGGATCGTCGATTTTCACGAGAGGCCCGTCCAATGCCAACCGCTAGCAGCAAATCGTCCACGCCGAATCCGGAAACGTCCCTTCGCCGCAAGCTGATCGGGTTCTTCATGTTCCCGATCGCCTTCTTCCCCCTGGTCGCGCTCTACACCTACAACTGGCACGACATCCCCGTGCTCTGCATCCCGCCGAACGCGCCGACGTCCAACCTCATCGGCGAGGTGGGCAACTGGTTCGCCTACCTCGGATACCAGTTCGTCGGCCTTGGCATCTGGTCCGTTCCGCCGATTTGCGTCTTCGCCGGTTTCCGGCTCGCGTTCGGACACTCCTTCCATCCGGGCCGCCGGACCTTTGGCGTCGCCCTCTTCGTGTTCTCCTGCACCTGCCTGCTGCAGCTGACAGGACACCTGCCGCTCATCGCGCACCAGCTTCATGCGCTCAACATCGCCCCCAACGCCGGCGGCGCCGTGGGCTATCTGGTCATGACGCGCGGCCTGGCCCGTCTGCTGTCCCCCTTCGGTTCCGGCGTACTGGTTCTCACCCTCATGATCTTCTCGATCTTCCTCACAATCGGTTTTCGCACGATCCTCGACGCACTCGGCCGCCTGACGGCCTGGGCCGCCGACCGCGACGACCGTGACGACGACGGGGCGGATGCCCTCGGCGACACGTCGGCCGCCGGCGAACTGCCGCTCGGGAACCCCGTGCTGACGCGCGAGGAGGCCAAGGCGAAGCGCCTGGCCGAGAAACAGCGCCTCGCCGAAGAGAAAGCCGCCCGCAAGGCCGCCGAAAAGGCCGAAAAGGAAGCGGCCCGTGCCGAACTTCGCCGCCAGCGCGAAGAGCAGATCCGCCTGAAGGAAGAGGCGAAGCGCGCCCAGGAGGAGGAACGCCGCCGGTTGCGCGAACGGCTGCAGACCGATCTGTCCGCCGGCGGCGAAGAGGACTGGCTCCCCGCACGCACCGCCGCGCCCGCGCCGCAACCTCCCCTTCCGCCCCCGGTTGCATACGCCCCCCCCGCCCCCACCGCCCGGGCCGCCGCGCCTGCGGCTCCGGCTGCCGCGGCGGAACCCGAGCCGGTCGAAGACAAGGGCCCCTATCTGCTGCCGCCGGTTTCCCTGCTCCATGACGTCCCGCCGAAGTCCGCCGGCGGAGAAGACACGTCGGCGATGGCCCAGCGCCTCATCGACACGCTCAAGGTTTTCGACGTCAACGCCCAGCTCGCCTATTTCGTGGCCGGCCCGGTCGTCACCCAGTATGCGCTGACGCTCGACCTCGGCACCCGTGTCGAAAAGGTCGCCAGTCTCCAGCGCAACATCCAGATGGCCCTCCAGGCCACCTCGCTCCGCATCGAAGCTCCGATTCCCGGCAAGAACGCCGTGGGTATCGAAGTGCCGAACCAGAAGCCCGCCTCGGTCAGCTTCCGCGAAATCATCGACGGCGAACTCTGGACCCAGAATTCCCCCGGCAAGTTCCAGCTGCCTCTGCTCCTCGGCAAGGATGCCGCGGGCAATGACCTCGTCGCGGACCTCGCGAAACTGCCGCACCTTCTCGTCGCCGGTGCGACCGGTCAGGGCAAATCCGTTTGCCTCAACTCGATCATCAACGGACTTCTGATGTGCCGTACGCCCGAACAGCTCAAGATGATCATGGTGGACCCCAAGCGCGTCGAATTCACGTCGTACAACAAGCTGCCCCATCTGCTCGTGCCGATCATCAACGACACGAACAAGGTGGTGTTCGCCCTGCGGCAGGCCGTCATCGAGATGGACCGCCGCCTCAAGATGTTCGCCAAGGTCGGCTGCCGCAACATCGTCGACTTCAACACCCGCAAGACGGTCATGCAGCCGGACATGTTCGGCGGCGAGGAAATGGTCGGTGCATATCCGGAAATTCCAAAGACCGTCCCTTACATCGTCATCGTCATCGATGAAGTGGCCGACATCATGCAGACCGCGAAGAAGGAGGTCGAACCGGTCATCGCCCGCCTCACGGCCCTCGCCCGTGCGACCGGCATCCACTTGATCCTCGCAACCCAGCGTCCCGACGCCAATATCATCACGGGCGTCGTCAAGTCGAACATTCCCGGCCGCATCGCGTTCAAGACCTCGTCCTCGATTGACTCGCGCACGATTCTCGACGCCACGGGCTCGGAATTGCTCATCGGCAAGGGCGACATGCTCTTCAAGATGTCCGACGGACGCCTC
>CADCPA010000217.1 GCA_902803135.1 uncultured bacterium | reverse complement strand
TTTCCCGACATCCCCGTGATGACGACGGCGATGATGTACCGTGACATGGTGGCTAATCCCACGAACCCGCCGCCGTACACGCTCACGACGGACTGGTACTGCCCGCTCACGAGCGTTTACAAGCCCGAGCTCTCGGCGAAGCTCCGTAAGCAGGGCAAGCAGGTGTGGTGGTACACGTGCTGCGGCCCCACGGACCCCTACGCGAACATGGCCTCGCTCGAGTATCCGTGGATCGAGGGGCGTCTCCTCGGCTGGATGACGCACCTCTACCGCGCGGACGGATTTCTCTTCTGGCACGTCAACTACTGGCACGGCAATCCGTGCCTCGACGAATCCGACACGTTCTTTCCGACGTGGCACACCTACAGCGGCCTTCACATGCCGGGCGACGGCATCTTCCTCTATCCGGGCAAGGACCACGTCCTGCCGTCGATCCGTCTCGCGCAGGTGCGCGACGGCGTGGAGGACTATGAATGGCTCCAGCTGGCGGCGGCGAAGGCCGGCGCGACGAAGGCCGATGCCGCCAGTCGCACGCTTGTCGAGTCGATGACGAAATTCACGCGCGATCCGGCCGCGCTCCGCGCGGCGCGCGCGCATCTCGCCGAGCTGATCGGCCGCGCTTTTTGAGAGAGGGAATCGCGAATTGCGTCGGGGCGGGTGAAATGATATAATCTTTTTTTCGATTTTGGAGACGAAGCATGTTGGCGATAGTGGATTACAAGGCCGGGAATCTGACGAGCGTGCGCAACGCGTTCGCCGCGCTGGGAGTCGAAACGGCGGTCACGCGCGACCCGGCCGTGCTGGCGGCGGCGGACCGGGTGGTCTTTCCGGGCGTCGGCGCCGCGGGCAGCGCGATGGCGAACCTGCGCGCGCTGGGGTTGGAAGACGCCGTGCGCACGGCGGCAGGCTCGGGGCGGCCGTTTCTCGGCATCTGCCTCGGCATGCAGATTCTCTTCTCGCATTCCGAAGAGGACGGCGGCGTCGACACGCTCGGCATCCTCGGCGGCCAGGTGCGGCGCTTCCCCGACGTGCCGGGCTTCAAGGTGCCGGCCATCGGCTGGAATTCGGTAGACGGCCCCTGCGCCGGCCGCGAGTTCTACTTCGTCCATTCCTATTACGCGGAGCTCGTGCCCGAGACCGTCGGCAGGACGGAATACGCCGGCACGACGTTCACGGCGATGGTGAAGAAGGGCCGCCTCTGGGCGTGCCAGTTCCATCCCGAGAAATCCGGCCGCGTGGGTCTCGAATTGCTGAAGGAGTGGCTCGCATGCTGACGAAACGTGTCATTCCCTGCCTCGACGTGCGCGCGGGCCGCGTCACGAAAGGCGTCAAGTTCGAGAACAACGTCGACCTCGGCGATCCCGTCGACATGGCGGTCGCGTATTCCGACGGCGGTGCGGACGAGCTGGTGTTCTACGACATCACGGCGAGCGCCGAGGGGCGGCCGATCGACATCGGCATGGTCGAGGCGGTCGCGAAGGCCGTGCGCATCCCGTTCGCGGTGGGCGGCGGCATCAGCTGCATCTCCGACATGGAGCGCGTGATCCTCGCCGGCGCGGAGAAGATCTCGGTCAATTCGCTCGCGGTGAAGAATCCGCAGATCATCGCGGACGGCGCGAAGGCGTTCGGCCGCCAGTGCATCGTGCTCGGCATGGACCCCGTGAAGAGCGACAATCCGAACTGCCCGAGCGGCTACGAGATCACCACGCGCGGCTTCCGCGAGTTCACGGGCATGGACGCCGTCGAATGGGCGAAGCGCGCGGCGGACCTCGGCGCGGGCGAAATCGTCGTCAACTCCGTGGATGCGGACGGCACGCGGGCGGGCTTCGAACTCGACATCACGGGGCGGATCGCCCGCGCGGTGAACGTGCCCGTCGTCGCCTCGGGTGGCGCCGGCAAGCCCGAGCACCTCGTCACGGTCTTCGAAAAGGCGCAGGCCGACGCGGCGATCGTCGCGGGCATGGTCCACACGGGCGCCTACACGATCGCCCAGATCAAAGACGTCATGCACGCCGCGGGCGTGCCCACCCGCATGACCTGGTAACCGTCCGGCGGCCAACTCTCAACTCCCAACTCTCAACTCCCAACTTCCCCATGGCAACCGATCCGAGCAAGTTCCATCGCATCGTCATTCTCGATTACGGCTCGCAGTACACGCAGCTCATCGCGCGGCGCATCCGCGAGCAGCATGTGTATTCCGAAATCGTGCCGTTCGACATTGCGGCCGAAAAGGTGAAGGCCGCTGCGCCAAAGGGCATCATCCTCTCGGGCGGACCCAACAGCGTGTTCGAAGAAGGGGCGCCCGGCATCGACCGTGCGATCTTCGACCTCGGCATTCCGATTCTCGGCATCTGCTACGGCATGCAGCTCATGAGCCAGGAGCTCGGCGGCAGGGTGCAGCCGGGCGAGGCGCGCGAGTACGGCAAGACCGAGATGACGGTGCTACCCGGCAATGACCTGTTCAAGGGCCTGCCGGATTCGTTCGTCGTGTGGATGAGCCACGGCGATCGCGTGGCGGCCATCCCGGACGGCTTCAAGGTGAGCGCGGTGTCGGCGAACTGTCCGTACGCGGCGATCCGCAACGAAGAGAAGCGCTTCTACGGCATCCAGTTCCATCCGGAAGTGGTGCACACGCAGCATGGCAACCAGATTCTCTCGAATTTCGTGTTCAACGTCTGTCGCGCGCGCGCGGACTGGCAGCTGACGACGTGGGTTGAAGACACGGTCGAAAAACTGAAGCGGCAGGTCGGCGACGACGAAGTCGTGCTCGGCCTCTCCGGCGGCGTGGACTCGTCCGTCGCCGCGGTGCTGCTCCACAAGGCGATCGGAACGCGCCTGCATTGCATTTTCGTGGATAACGGACTCTTGCGCCATCGCGAGGCGGAGCAGGTCGAGGAGATGTTCCACGCCCGGCTCGGCCTCGACCTGACCGTCGTTCGCGCCGCCCGGAAGTTCTACGACGCGCTCAAGGGACTCGTCGAGCCCGAGGCGAAGCGCAAGGCGATCGGCAAGACGTTCATCGACGTGTTTGCGGAAGAAGCCCGCAAGTTCAAGCACTGCCGTTTCCTCGGCCAGGGTACGATCTATCCCGACGTGATCGAAAGCTCGCATGCGGTGAAGGGGCCGAGCCACACGATCAAGAGCCATCACAACGTAGGCGGCCTTCCGCCGGATCTCACGTTCGAGCTGTGCGAGCCGCTGCGCGACCTCTTCAAAGACGAAGTGCGCGCGGTCGGCCGCGTGATGGGCATGGCGGACGAACTCCTCGACCGCCAGCCGTTTCCGGGCCCGGGGCTCGGCGTGCGGATTCTCGGCGAAGTCACCGAAGAGAAGGTGAAGCTGCTGCAGCAAGCCGACCTGCGCGTGCAGGAAGAAGTGAAGAAACTGCCCGACTACAAGACGATTTGGCAGACCTTCGCGGTGCTGCTGCCGGTGAAGACCGTGGGCGTGATGGGCGACCGGCGCACCTACGAGTACACCTGTGCGATCCGCTCGGTGAACTCCATTGATGCGATGACGGCCGATTGGACGCGCCTGCCGTACGAGACGCTCGCGACGATGTCCAACCGCATCATCAACGAGGTGCGCGGCATCAACCGGGTCGTGTACGACATTTCGTCCAAGCCACCGGCGACGATCGAATGGGAATAAGGCATGGGCGACATCCTCATCGAGGGCGCAAAGGTCCACAACCTGCGCGACGTCGACGTGCGGATTCCGCGGAATTCGCTGACAGTCGTCACGGGGCTTTCCGGCAGCGGAAAGTCCTCGTTGGCCTTTGATACGCTCTACGCCGAAGGACAGCGCCGTTACGTGGAATCGCTTTCCGCCTACGCCCGCCAGTTCCTCGACCAGATGGAGAAGCCGGACGTCGAACGCATCGAAGGGCTCTCGCCCGCGATCGCGATCGAACAGCGCACGACGGGCGGCAATCCGCGTTCGATCGTCGCGACGGTCACGGAAGTGCACGACTATCTCCGTCTCCTCTACGGCTCGATCGGCGAGGCGCACTGTCCGAAGTGCGGACGCCCCGTGCAGCGCCAGAGCGCGGAACAGATCGTCGAATCGCTGCTCAAGCTGCCGGCCGGCACGAAGTTCATCCTCTACGCGCCCGTCATCGCCGGACGCAAGGGCCGCCACGAGGACGTCCTTGCCGACATCAAGCGCGCCGGCTTCGCCCGCGTGCGCGTGGACGGGGCGACCTATCCGATCGAAGAGGTGCCCGCGCTCGACAAGAAGAAGGCGCATTCGGTGGACGTGGTCGTGGACCGTCTCGTGATGCGGGCGGACGACGCGGCCTTCGTGACGCGCCTCACCGACTCGGTGGAGCTCGGCCTCAAGACGGGGCAGGGCCTCATTGTCGTCGAACCGCTCGGCGTTCCGTCCGGCACTTTCAACTCGTCCAAGGACGGTTCCGGCACGCAAATGGTGTTTTCCGAAAAGAACGCCTGCCCGGCCTGCGGACTCTCCTTCGACGAACTCAAGCCGCGGTCGTTCTCCTTCAACTCGCCGTTCGGCGCCTGCCCGACCTGCGGCGGCCTCGGCTCGATCTACTATTTCGACGAAGACCTCGTCGTGCCCGACAAGACGCTGCCGCTGCGCGAGTGCATCCATCCGTGGCGCCGCGCGGGCCACATGGCGATCATGTACTACAACGAGATTCTCGCGCGGATCGCGAAGCAGTACAAGGTGAAGCTCGAGACGCCGTACGAGAAGCTGCCCGCGAAGTTCCGCCACCAGTTGATGCACGGTTTCGACGACGACCTCGTGCTGCCGTGGCGCAAGGAGGACAAGCCCTTTGCGGGCGTGCTCGACTCCGTCAAGCGCATGATGGAGAACGCCGAAAGCGACGAGCGCCGCGAGAAGTTCGAAGCCTATCAGGCGAACCGGACGTGTCCCGACTGCCAGGGCGCGCGCCTGCGTCCCGAATCGTGCGCCGCGACCGTCGCGGGGAAGACGATCGTCGAGGTGCTCGCGATGCCCGTGCGCGAGTCGTACGCGTTCTTCAAGGACCTCGCCGCGGCACGGCAGAAGGAATTCCCGTCCACGGCCTCGCGCAACGAGGATCCGATGCGCGAAGTGTTCAAGGAGATCGTCAAGCGGCTCGGTTTCCTCAACGACGTCGGCCTCGACTACCTCACGCTCGACCGCGCGAGCTCGACCCTCTCGGGCGGCGAGATGCAGCGCATCCGCCTCGCCTCGCAGATCGGCAGCGGCCTCGTGGGCGTCCTGTACGTGCTTGACGAGCCGACGATCGGCCTCCACCCGCGCGACAACGAGAAGCTCATCGCGATGCTGCGCGAACTGCGCAACCGCGGCAACACGGTCGTCATCGTGGAGCACGACGGCGAGATGATGCGCACGGCCGACTACATCATCGACCTCGGTCCCGGGGCGGGGCGCGAGGGCGGGCGCGTGATGTACCAGGGCGACTGGAACGGCCTTTTGAAGAGCGGCACGCTCACGGCGGACTACCTGACGGGCCGCAAGTCGATTCTGCCGGCGTCCGTCGGCACGGTCAAGGTCGGGGCCCAGACGCAGTGGCTCACGATCTCCGGCTGTACCGCGCACAACCTCAAGAATGTCACGGCGAAGATTCCGCTCGGCACGTTCACGGTCGTGACGGGCGTGAGCGGCAGCGGCAAGTCCACGCTGATCGAGGAGACGCTCAAGCGCGAACTCATGCGGCAGCTCTACCAGGCCAAAGCCGTGCCGGGCGCGTTCAAAAAGCTGACGGGCCTCGCGCACATCGACAAGGTCATCGAGATCGACCAGAGTCCGATCGGACGCACCCCGCGCTCGAACCCGGCGACCTACGTGGGTTTCTTCACCGACATCCGCGACCTCTTCGCGCAGACGGAAGGGGCGAAGGCGCGCGGGTACGGTCCGGGCCGTTTCAGCTTCAACGTGAAGGGCGGCCGCTGCGAAACGTGCGGCGGAGACGGCGTGCGCAAGCTCGAAATGAACTTCCTGCCGGACGTCTACGTCACCTGCGAACAGTGCGGCGGCAAGCGGTTCAACAAGGAGACGCTCGAGGTCAAGTACGGCGGCAAGACGATTTCCGACGTGCTCGAGATGACCGTCGCCGAGGCGGCCGAATTCTTCGCGAAGGTGCCGCGTCTCGCCGGCAAGCTCAAGACGCTCGTCGACGTGGGCCTCGGCTACCTCGGGCTCGGACAGCCCGCGACGACGCTCTCGGGCGGCGAGGCGCAGCGCATCAAGCTGGCGGCAGAACTGTCGCGTCGCGCGACGGGCCGCACGCTCTATCTGCTCGACGAACCGACGACGGGCCTCCATTTCGACGACATCGCCAAGCTCATGGACCTGCTGCTCAAACTGCGGGAGGGCGGCAACACGGTCGTCGTCATCGAGCACAACGTCGACGTGATGCGGTGCGCGGACTGGATCATCGACCTCGGGCCGGGCGGCGGCGACGCCGGCGGCCATTTGGTCTGCGCGGGCCCGCCCGAGGCGATCCGGCAGTGCAAGGAGAGCTGGACGGGGAAGTTTCTGTGAGTTGAAGGTTGAAAGTTGAAAGTTGAAGGTTGAAAGTTGCGTGCGGAGAGGGTACAATGTCCAGTGTTCGACCGGCGAAAGTGAAGTCTGAAAATCGAGATGCGACGGAGACCTGCGCCCTCAACCACCCGACAAGGAGTCAAAGAATGAAAAAGAGATTCCCATTCGCGATGATCTGCGCGCTGTGCGCGGGCGTGCTGTCGGCCGCGGTGCCGACGCTCAAGGGGTCGGCGGAGGCGGCGGGCACATCGGGGCTGAAGGTGAAGCCGCTCGCCTCGTCGCAGGCGGTGCCGGCGGCGACGCCGCAGGCGAAGCACATGCGCTGGACGCGCGGGAACGAGTCGGGCGAGGTGACGCACTACGTGCCGCGGGAGCTTTGGCTGCAGGCCGCCTGGGGCTGCCAGTGGAAGGACCGCAAGGGCAACCTCCTCACGGTGGCGACGGTGAAGGCGGCGTGTCCGGTCTTCGAAGGCGACCATGCGGACCGGGCTGAAATCGAGAAGGCGCTGGCGGACGGGGCGGCGGACTACAAGGAGCCGACCGACGACGCGCTCGCGAAGTGGGCGTCGCAGTTCGGCGAGCGCAGCGTCTCCGCCGATCAGCTGAAGCCGTTTGCGGCGTCGGGCGTGCTGGCGGCGCGGCTGCTTGACTGGGGCGACGGGGCGCGGGCGGCGGCGTTCTTCCAGTCGAAGGACGGCGTGTGGCGCTATGTCGAATTCAAATTCGCGCAGGAACAGAAGGCGAAGGACGCGGAACGGCTGCTGAAGACGTTCCTCGGCGGCGTGGCGGTCGACAAGACGAAGGCCGCGGCCGGTGCGGGCGGCGTGGTGACCGAGGGCAAGTGGGCGACGGTGAAAATTCCCGGATACGTGTTCAAGACGGACCTGCCGACCTCGCAGCGCGGGGCGTTCCTGAAGGACGCGACGAAGATGATGGCGGCGATGCAGGCGGCCTACCGCCGCTACGTGCCGCCGCAACGCGCGCTCAAGGAGAGCACGATCCGCGCGTTCGCGACGCGCGAAGGGTACGACGAGTACATGAAGACGGCGGTCGGCGAGGACGGCAGCCGCACGATCGGCCTGTGGAACCCCTCGCTCGAAGAGCTGCTCATCCTCACGGAGGGGAAGAGTCCGGCCGAGCGCAGGGAGACGATGAAGATCATGCGCCACGAGGCGTTCCACCAGTATCTCTTCTACGCGACGGGCATCGGCGATCATGCGATGTGGTTCAACGAAGGGCATGCGTGCTTTTTCGAGACGGTGATGTACAGCGCGAAGACGGATTCCGTGCGCTTCGTCGAGGACGTGAAAGACCGTCGGGCGGGTGCGGTGACGGCGAATCCGCAGAAGTACGCACGCCTCCTCAAGTCGATTCTGCCGCTCGACCACGATGCGTTCTACGCCGGCTCGCTGTCTGTCGTGAACGACAAGTACACCGCGGCCTGGGCGCTCATCTACTTCCTCGAGAAGGGCGCCCCGGCGCTTGACGAGTTCGCGAAGTACCGCGAGGTGCTGCCGACCTACCTGAAGGAGACGGCGGCGGGAAAGTCCTGGCGTGCGGCGACCAAGACGGCTTTTGAAGGGCTTGAAGATAGCCTTGCCGACGATTTTTTGAAGTTTTGGAACAAACGGGCGGGTGCGCGGAACTACGAGCCGAAGGCCGTGGCCGCCGCCCCGGCGGAAACTTCCGCCCCCGCGGCGAAATGACCGCATGTTGCGTCCTATTTATGGTATAATAGTGCGGTTGTTTTTTCGACGACAAGGTTTTTCGAGGTAGACGTTCACATGAAGCCGATTCTTCTTTCCGGTTCCGCGGCCTATTCGCAGTTCCGTCTCGACGCCCTCCGCGCCGCCATGGGCGCGATCGAGCCCGCGCTGAAGCGCGCGGACATCCAGGCGACGTGGGTGTATGCGATCCAGCCCGAGGGCGAGGGACCGGACGCCGCGACGCGGGAGCGCGCCCTGACGCTGCTGAACGCGACGGGCGCCGAGGCGGCGCTGCCGTCCGGCGGCTTCTACGTGACGCCCCGCAAGGGCACGATCTCGCCGTGGAGCTCCAAGGCGACGGACATCTTCCGCAACTGCGGCCTCCAGGGCATCGCCCGCGTCGAGCGCGGCATCCGCTTCGTGGTGACGCCGGCCGTGACGCCGGCCGCGTTCGCGGCACTCTACGACAAGATGACCGAGGGCGTGTACGACACGCTCGACGACCTTTTCGACTGCCCGCCGCCGAAGCCGGGCCGCACGTACGACGTGATGACGAAGGGCGTCGAGGCGATCCGCGAGGCGAACCGTGAAATCGGCCTCGCGATCAGCGAGCCGGAAATGCAGTACCTCGCCGATTCGTTCAAGGCCGCGGGCCGCAATCCGACGGATACGGAGCTCGTGATGTTCGGCCAGGTGAACTCCGAGCACTGCCGCCACAAGATCTTCGGCGCGAAGTTCATCATCGACGGACGGGAAATGCCCCATTCGCTCTTCGGGATGATCAAGAACACCCACAAGAAGAACGGCAAGGGCACGCTCGTCGCGTACAAGGACAATTCTTCGGTGGTGGAGGGGTTCGCCACGGAGATGTTTCTGCCGCAGGAGGACGGCCGGCGTTCGACAACCGGCAACGCCGAGGGCGGTCGCCGAATGTCGCATGTCTATTCCTTCAAGAAGGTCCAGCTCGACCAGCTCATGAAGGTCGAGACGCACAACCACCCGACGGCGATCTCCCCGTTCCCGGGCGCGGCGACGGGCGTCGGCGGCGAAATCCGCGACGAGGCGGCGACGGGCAGCGGTTCGCGCACGCACGCGGGCATCTGCGGTTTCATGGTGAGCGATCTGCACATTCCGGGCTATCCGCAGCCCTGGGAGCGCGAATACGCCGAATTTCCGAAGCGTCTGGCGACGCCGCTGGCGATCATGACGGAAGGTCCGCTCGGCGGCGCGGCGTTCGGCAACGAATTCGGCCGTCCGCAGCTCACGGGCTTCTTCCGCACGTATGAAGGCGAGGCGGCGGGGCTCTATCGCGGCTACCACAAGCCGATCATGCTGGCCGGCGGCCAGGGCGTGATCGTGCGCGACCAGGTCGAGAAGAAGCCGGTGCCGACGGGCGCGCTGATCGTGCAGATCGGCGGTCCGGCGATGCGCATCGGCCTCGGCGGCGGCGCGGCTTCCTCGATGATGACGGGCACGAACGACGAAGCGCTCGACTTCAACAGCGTGCAGCGCGGCAATGCCGAAATGCAGCGCCGCTGCCAGGGTGTGATCAACGCCTGTGCGGCGATGGGCGCGAAGAATCCGGTGCTCTCGATCCACGACATCGGCGCCGGCGGCCTCTCCAACGGCTGCCCCGAGCTCGTCGAGGCGACGGGCGGCAAGTTCCAGCTCCGCCTCGTGCCGAACGAAGAGTTCTCGATGAGCCCGATGGAGATCTGGTGCTGCGAGGCCCAGGAGCGCTACGTGCTCGCGCTCAAGCGCGACGCGCGCGGGTACTTCGAAGCGCTCTGCGCCCGCGAGCGCTGCCCGGTGGCGTTCATCGGCGAGGCGACGGGCGACGGCCGCCTGATTCTCGAGGACGACTACTTCCACGATTCGCCGATCGACATGGACATCAAGGTGCTCCTCGGCAAGCCCCCGCGCATGGTGCGCGACGTGACGCGCGTCGAAGCGAAGCAGGAGAAGCTCGACCTGCGCACGGTGACGCCGCAGGACGCGTTCTTCCGCCTGCTGCACCTGCCGACGATTGCGGACAAGACGTTCCTCATCACGATTGCCGACCGTTCGGTCACGGGCCTCGTCGCGCGCGACCAGATGGTGGGTCCCTACCAGCTGCCGGCGGCCGACTGCGCCGTGACGACGATGGGCTACAAGACGCTCCACGGCCAGGCGATGGCCACGGGCGAGCGCACGCCCTCCGCGCTGATCAGCGGTCCGGTCTCGGCGCGCCTGGCCATCACCGAAGCCCTCACGAACCTCGCGGCGGCAGACTGCGGCACGATCAAGAACGTGCGCCTCTCCGCCAACTGGATGGCGCCGTGCGGCGACCCCGGCGAAGACGCGAACCTCTACGACACCGTCGAAGAAGCCGGTCTCAACTTCTGCCCGGCGCTCGGCATTTCGATTCCCGTGGGCAAGGACAGCTGCTCGATGCACACGACGTGGACCGATTCGAAGGGGGTCGGCCAGAAGCAGGTCGCCCCGCTCTCGCTCGTCGTCTCGGGCTTCTCGCCGGTCGACGACGTGACGCTCACGCTCACGCCGGACTTCAAGAAGGGCGCGTCGAAGCTCGTCTACGTCGACCTCGGCCACGGGGCGAACCGCCTGGGCGCCTCCTGCCTCGCGCAGGTCTACAACCAGCTCGGCGACGAGCCGGCGGATGCGGATGCGCCGAGCGTGAAGGCGTTCTTCAACGCGATGCAGACGATTGTGGCGAAGAAGTTCGCGCTCGCCTACCACGACCGCAGCGACGGCGGCCTTGCCGTGACGCTCGCGGAAATGGCGATTACGGGCGGCCGCGGCGTGAAGGCCGCGCTGCCGGGCACGGGCGATGTGCTGGCGGAGCTCTTCAGCGAAGAGCCGGGCGCCGTGCTGCAGGTGGCGGACGAAAACCTCGCCGCCGTGCTCGCGGTCTTCTCGAAGGCCGGCCTCGCCGGCGACGTGCATGTCATCGGCGCGCCGACGGACGACCGGGCGTTCGAGCTGTCGGTCGGCCGCCGCCGCGCGATCGCGACGACCATCACGGCCGTGCGCCGCGCGTGGAGCGAGACGACCTACCGCATGCAGGCGCTGCGCGACAATCCGGCGACGGCGCGCGAGGAATACGACAACGGTCTCGACGAGCAGGATCCGGGCCTCACGTTCAATCTCACCTACGATCCCGACGCCAAGGTCAAGGCCGGCAAGGGCAAGCCCCGCATCGCGATTCTGCGCGAGCAGGGCGTCAACGGCCACATCGAAATGGCGGCGGCCTTCGCGCTCGCGGGCTTCGAGAGCGTGGACGTGCACATGACGGACCTCCTGGAGGGCCGTGTGGACCTGGCGGACTTCAAGGGCCTCGTCGCGTGCGGCGGCTTCAGCTACGGCGACGTGCTGGGCGCCGGTTCGGGCTGGGCGCGTTCCGTGCTCTTCAACAAGAAGCTCAAGGCGATGTTCAAGGCGTTCTTCCACCGGAAGGACACGTTCTCGCTCGGCGTGTGCAACGGCTGCCAGATGCTTTCGCAGCTCAAGGACCTCATCCCGGGCGCCGGGGCGTGGCCGACGTTCCAGCGCAACACGTCCGAACAGTTCGAGGCGCGCTTCTGCACGCTCGAAGTGCTCGACTCGCCGTCGATCTTCTTCAAGGGCATGGCGGGCAGCCGCATTCCGATCGCGGTCGCGCACGGCGAAGGCCGCGTGGTCTTCCCGGAAGGCGTCGACGGCGCGAAGGCCAAGGCGGCGCTGCGCTATGTGGACGGCCGCGGCCAGGCGACCGAGCGCTATCCGTGGAACCCGAACGGTTCGGCGGGCGGCCTCACGGGCTTCACGTCGAAGGACGGCCGCGCGACGATCATGATGCCGCACCCCGAGCGCGGTTTCCGCGCCTCGCAGCTCTCGTTCAAGGGCGACGCCTTCACGGGCGAAGCGGGTCCGTGGATGCGCATGTTCCGCAACGCCTACTCCTTCGCGACGCAGGTGTGATCTGAGTTTGGATTTGAGGGGGTTCGTCGGAGGTCACTGCATGGCGAAGGAAAAACAGACGTTCGAAGAGGCGCTGAATCGGCTCGAGAAGCTGGTGGCGGAGATGGAGTCGGGCGAGCATTCGCTCGACGAGATGATGAAGCGGTTCGAGGAAGGGCGCGCGCTGGTCGCGTCCTGCACGGCCGAGCTTTCCGCCATCCGCCAGCGCATCGAGAAGGTCGTCTCCGCGCCGGGCGAACCGACGAAGGTCGAACCGCTGGACATCCTGTGAGGTCGTGGGCGGAACGGCACCGCGCGCACCTCGACACCGCAGAACCTCGAACCCCGAACCTGAAACCCGCGTCCCAGACCGACCAGAGAAAGTCACCGTGATGACCAAGGATATCTACGTACAGGTCCGTGCCGACCATGTCGCCTCGCTGGCAAGCGCGGCGCCGCTTTCGGCCGTCGAAGAACTCGTGTGGAACGCGCTCGATGCGGACGCGCGCGAGGTCAAGGTCGATCTTGTCCAGAATCCGCTGGGCGGCGTCGACGCGATCCGCGTGTCGGACGACGGCAACGGCATCGACGTGCTCAGGGTCGAGGAGACCTTCGGCTCGCTGGGCGGCAGCTGGAAGGCGGTGGACGGTCGGACGACGCTGAGTTTCCACCGCCATCTGCACGGTCGCCATGGCCGCGGCCGTTTCAAGGCGTTTGCGCTCGGCACGCACGTGGAATGGCGCACGACGATGAAGGCCGGCGACAGCCTCCTCTCCTACACGCTGACGGGCGACGCGTCGGAACCGGGCGTGTTCCACGTGGCGTCGGCCGCGACGGGGCCGGCGACGGGCACGGAAGTCTACATCACAGGCGTACGGGCGACGGCCGATTCGCTCACGGTGCCGGGTCCGGCGGTGCAGGCGCTTGCCGCGAAGTTCGCGCTCTATCTCAAGGCCTATCCGGGCGTGCGCGTGTGGTTCTGCGGCATTCCCGTCTCCCCGGTCATCGTCGAGAAGGAGACGACGGATTACAACGTGGTGCTGGAGAGCGGCGCCCGCGCGAAGCTCGAGGTCATCGAGTGGCGGAAGAAATTCTCCGGCAAGGGGCGCATCGTGTTCTGCGGACGGGACGGTTTCACGCTGCATGAGCGTCCGTCGGGCGTGCGCACGGGCCTGCCGTTCAGCTATACGGCGTATCTGGTCGACGCGCGCTTCGGCGAGCTGGCGGCCGAGAACGCCCTGGTGATGGACGAGCTCCATCCTGAAGTGCGGGCTTGGCTCGACGCCACGCGCAAGATCCTGAAGGAGCATTTCCGCCGGCGGGCGGACGCGGCGGCCGCGGAGCGGCTGGCCAAGTGGATTGCCGAAAAGAGCTATCCCTTTGCGGCGGACGACACGTCGCCCGCGCGCGCGGCGTTCGACCGGGGCGTGGCGGAGATGCGCCAGCATCTCGAAGGCTTCGATTCGCTGACCAGCTCCGAACGAACCTATCTTTTCGGTCTGCTCCGGAACGCACAGGAGGCTAGCCGCTCGTGAACGCATTCTTCTTCGCACTGTCCAGTTCCACCTGGGACGGCCTTTCGGACGGCGTCGCGATTCTGATCATCGCGGTGCTGCTCCTGCTGGGTCTGTTCCTCGGCTACGCGTTGCGCGGCCTTGTCGGACGCTGGCAGGCGGAGTCGATTGAAAAGAAGATGCGTCTGCGCGAGGACGAGGCGGAAGCCGACATCAAGGCCCGGCTCAAGGAGGCGGACATCGCCGCGCGCGCAACGGTCGCGAAGGCGCGCGAGGAATTCGAAGCGTCGACGAAGAAGCGCTGGGCGGAGCTGCAGGCGGTCGAAGACCGTCAGACGCAGCGCGAGGCGAATCTCGATCACAAGGCATCCGTCCTCGATGCGCGCGCGAGCGCCCTCAATGCGCGGGCCGTCGAAGTCGACGCCGCGGCGCACGACGCCGACCAGAAGCAGGCGACGGCCGACCGTCGTCTGCAGGAACTCGCGAAGATGACGCACGAGGAGGCGCGGCGCGACATCCTCACGCGGGCGAACGCGGAACTGCGCGCGGACGCGGCGATTCTCAGCCGCCGCATCCAGGAGGCGGCGCGCGAACAGGGCGACGCGATTGCCGCGCGCATCATCGCCGAAGCCGTGCAGCGGTGCGCGGTGACCCATGTGAACGAGCTGGCGACGACGACGGTGCCGATGCCGAACACCGAAATGAAGGGACGCATCGTGGGCCGCGACGGACGCAACGTGCGCGCGTTCGAGGCCGCGACCGGCGTGACGCTGCTTCTCGACGACGCGCCGGACACGGTGGTGCTTTCGGCTTTCGATCCGCAGCGGCGCGAAGTCGCGCGGCGCGCGCTCGAGGCGTTGATTGCGGATGGACGCATCCACCCGGCCTCCATCGAGAATGCCGTCGAGGCGGCGCGCAAGGCGGTCGAGCAGGCGAACGTGGAATGCGGTTCGGAAGCGGCGGCCGAAGCGGGCGTGGCAGGCATTCCCGCGGACGTGCTCAGGCTGATGGGCGCACTGCGCTTCCGCACGTCGTTCTCGCAGAACGTGCTGCGGCATTCCGTGGAGGTGGCCCTGCTCGCGGGCACGATGGCCGCCGAGATGAAGCTCGACGCGACGCTGGCGCGGCGCGTGGGCTTCCTGCACGATATCGGCAAGGCGATCACCGCGGAGAAGCGCGGCGCGCACGCGGCGCTCGGCGCGGAGTATCTGCTGCAGCATGGCGAGGACCAGAAGGTGTGCGCGGCCGTGGCGGCGCACCACGCCGAGGCGGGAACGGACGGCGGCGTGTACGGCGTGCTCTGCGCGGCGGCGGATGCGATTTCGTCCGCGCGTCCGGGCGCGCGCCAGGAAAAGATCGCCGACTACATCCAGCGCCTCGAGAACCTCGAGAAGATCGCGAAGTCGCACGCCGGCGTGGCGAACGTCTTTGCGGTTCAGGCGGGACGCGACCTGCGCATCGTCGTGGATCCCGCCGTGGTGGGCGATCAGGCCGCGGCCGAGCTGGCGGGCGACATCTGCCGCGACATCTCCGCGCAGCTGAAGTTTCCGGGCATGATCCGCGTGACGGTGGTGCGCGAGCTCCGCTGCGTGGAATATGCGAAGTAGAATGCGTGTCAGAAGGGCATGTCGAACGAACCTCACTTTCAAAAGTAACATCAACCCCCTGAAAAACAGGAGAAAATATGAAAAAACTGATGATGATCATGGCCTGGACGGCTGCGGCCGCCGGCCTCTTCGCCGCCCCGGCGAAACAGTCGCTCGTGGCGACGGCCGAGCTCGCGCCCTTCGCCGAGATCACGCCGACGGCGACGGCGCTCGGCACGATGATGAACAATCCGCTCCTGCCGGCGGTTACGCTCGGAGGTGCCCAGCAGGTGCTGGTGCAGAGCTACGGCCGCCTGCGCGACGATGCGCCGATCTGCTGGCAGCTCTATCTGGCGGCGGATGC
The DNA here is from genome assembly GCA_902803135.1 of uncultured bacterium. Taxonomy (GTDB): domain Bacteria; phylum Verrucomicrobiota; class Kiritimatiellia; order RFP12; family UBA1067; genus RUG572. Next base: position 6,409 of record CADCPA010000217.1, on the reverse strand, counting down.
GCTCAAGGACGCCAAGCTGGACGACCCGAACGCGTGGAAGAACCTCGGTTCGGTGGTGATGGTGTACCCGATCGCGGACGACGAGGCGGCGCTGCTCGCGAAGAACGACGGCGCGAAGAAGGAGGCCGACGGCACGATCCGTCTGCCGGTGGGCGGCACCCGCACGGAAGAGACGTGGGCGAAGTATACGGCGGACGGCACGTACTGCGCGTTCGCGTCGACGGCGGAAGCCGCGATTCGCGCGGCGAAGGACTTCTCCAACCGCAAGGCGCCGCCGGCGGGCAGGAAGGCTTCCTACCTCGTGCGTCTCAGTCTGCGCGAGAAGGGTCTTGCCGTGCTGGCGGACGTCCTCGAGCAGGCTCAGGGCGAACAGCAGAAGGCGCTGAAGGCGGCCGGGGCGGAGAATCCGCTGGCGGCGAAGCTCGCGGCGTTCGCGGACTCGCGCACGCAGAGTCAGATCAAGCTGCTCCGCAGCTATGTGGGCGGCATGCTGGCGTTCGGCGTGGACGACAACGGCATCTCGCTGGTGGGCGGTCTGCGCCGCAAGCCCGGCCTGCCGGCGATCGAGGCGGACTTGGGCCTTCCGGCAGGTGCGTTCGACGCGATGCCGGCCGGGGCGAACCTCTTCTTCGCGGGCAACCGTCTGGCGCAGCAGCTTGGCAGCGGGGACGATGCGGCGAGCTTCGCGCAGTCGCAGGCGTTCGTGCGCGATCTGCTGAAGGACCTCACGGCGGCGGTCGTCAAAGAGGCGGCGAAGAACGCGGGCCTGAAGAAGTATGAAGAGCTGATCAAGGACGTGCTCGGGGCGGCTGACGAAGTCGTGGCGTCGCTACGCTATCCGCAGGCGGGCGATTGGGACGCGGTGGCGCTCGGGTTCGATGCACAGCAGCATCCGGCGCTCGTGACGGACAGCAAGGCCGCGACGACGGCGGACGAAGTGGCCGCCGGCCTGAAGTTCATGGATCGCCTGGCGGCGGCGTTTGCGCGCCAGTGGCCGAACAAGGTCTTCCTGAAGAAGACGGGCGAAACCGCCTATGCGATCGATTGGGGCATGCTCGTCGACCTCGTCGCGGCCGAGGCGGGCTGCGACAAGCAGGAAGATGCCGCAAAGGAAATCGCACAGGTCAAGAAGATCGCGGCGGACTTGCTGGGCGGCCTGACGACGGAGCTCGGCTTCTCGAAGAATGGCCGCAGCCGCCTTGCGGCGAAGGGCGTGAAGGCCCCCGCGGCGGCGGCCGGTGCGGGCGAGGCCCGCTTCCTCGCGGCGATGCCCGAGGCGGCGAAGACGCGTCCGGCCGCGGCGCTCTACTGCACGCCGTACGCGCTTGCGCGCGACATCATTCTTCCGGCGGCGGCCAAGTTCGCCGACGAGAAGGCGGAGGCGGATCAGCTCCTGGCCATGCAGGCCGCGCTGCCGGCGGCGGCGCCGAAGGGCGCTCTGGCGGCCGCGTCGTGGCTGCGCAAGGACGGTTCGTGCCGTTTCGTGCTGCGCCTGACGGGCGACGAGGTGAAGTGCATCGGCGCCGCGGTGACCGCGCTGACGGGCGGCGACGAGGCGGCGGACGACGATGACGACGACGAATGAGGTCGCCGGAACGTAAAAACGGACTTCCCTTTTTGCCAAGAGAAGGTTATAATCTACGAGTCATCCCACACGTGACTTTAACTCAAAGGATTACGGAGATAAAAATGAAGAAACTGTTGACGGCACTGATGATTTTCGCGGCGGGCGCGTCGCTTCAGGCTAATACGGACGGGTACGTGATGCTGTCCGTCTTCCACCCGGGGCAGATTCCGATCGCGACGACGTCCCTCGACGGCGTGCGTTTCAACGTCATCTACGGCGAGTGCCAGAACATCAACGGTCTCGACCTCGGCTTCGCGGGCCGCGTGCGCGAGCGCATGAACGGCCTCCAGCTCGCCGCCGGCGCCAACTTCATCGGCACGGACGCCAACGGTGCGCAGTTCGCCTGCGTGAACTACATCGAAGGCGACTACGCGGGCTTCCAGCTCGGTCTCTGGAACGCGATCGGCGGCGATGGCGCCGGCTGCCAGTTCGGCATCTGGAACGATGTGTCCAAGTACGCGGGCTTCCAGCTCGGCCTTGTGAACTGGGCGCAGGAATTCAAGGGCTTCCAGCTCGGTCTCGTGAACTATGCGCAGAAGGGCGACTTCTTCCAGCTCGGTCTGGTGAACGTCAACGGCAATGCGTACAACCAGGACAACGGCGAGCGCGAGGTCAAGTACATCCTGCCGTTCGTGAACTGGAACTGGTAAGCGTCAAGAGAAGAGACGGATTGCGATGGAAGAAGCGAGGGAGTCGGATACCAGCCGGCACTTCCTGCGGCAGTGGATCGACGAAGACCACGCCCGGGGGCGGACGGGCGGAACCGTGGTGACGCGGTTCCCGCCCGAGCCGAACGGCTATATCCACATCGGCCACGCGAAGGCGGTCTGCGTCGATTTCGGCATGGCGAAACTGTTCGGGGGCGAATGTCATCTGCGTCTCGACGATACGAATCCGACGAAGGAATCGGACGAATACGCCGAGAACATCAAGAACGACATCCGCTGGCTCGGATTCCAATGGTCGGGTCCCGGCGATGCCGGGGAGGCGGGCTTCTACAACGCGTCGAACATGTTCGACACGATGTTCCAGATTGCCGAGGAGCTCATCCGCCGCGGCCAGGCCTACTGCTGCAATCTCACGCAGGACGAATGGCGTGACTACCGTGGCGTCCCCGAGAAGCCCGGCCGGCCGTCGCCCTCGCGCGACACGGATCCCGCGCGCAACCTGCGCATCTTCCATGAAATGCGGGACGGCAAGTACGCCGACGGCGAATGGTGCCTGCGGGCGAAGATCGACATGGCTTCGCCCAACATCCACTTCCGCGATCCCGTGATCTACCGCATCCGCCACGTCTCCCACTACCATCTGGGAGACAAGTGGTGCGTGTACCCGATGTACGACTTCGCGCATCCGATCGAGGATGCGCTCGAAGGCGTCACGCATTCGATGTGCACGCTTGAGTTCGAAGTGCACCGTCCGCTCTACGATTGGGTGGTCGACCGCATGGACGAACAGGGTCTGCTCGTCGTGCGTAACGGCGTGAAGATCCGTCCGCAGCAGCGCGAGTTCGCGCGTCTGAACATCACATGGACCGTGATGTCGAAGCGTCTGCTCCTCCAGCTCGTCGCCGAAAAGCATGTCGCCGGGTGGGACGACCCGCGCATGCCGACGGTGTGCGGCATGCGCCGCCGCGGCTTCCCGCCGGCCGCCATTCGCGAGTTCTGCGACCGCGTGGGCGTGACGAAGGTGGAGAGCGAAAGCGATCCCGCGCTGCTCGAGTGGTGCGTGCGCGAGGAGCTGAACAAGACCGCGGCGCGCCGCATGGCGGTTCTCGATCCGGTGAAGGTCGTGATCGAGAACTTCGACGGCACGCGTACGGTGACGAAGCCGAACAACCCGCTCGACGAGACGGCCGGCTCGCGCGAGATTCCGTTCTCCCGCGAGCTCTGGATCGACCGCGCCGACTTCCAGGAGAATCCCGAGAAGAAGTTCTTCCGTCTGGGGCCGGACCGCGAGGTCCGCCTCGCCGGCGCCTGCATTGTCAAGTGCACGGGCTTCGAGAAGGATGCGGACGGCAAGATCGCTTTGATCCGCTGCACCTGGGACGAAGGCAGCTGGGGCGGCAATGCGCCCGACGGCCGCAAGGTGAAGGGCACGATCCACTGGGTTGACGCCGCGACGGCCGTGGCCGCCGAGGTACGCCTCTACGACCGCCTCTTCACGGTGCCGGATCCGCTGCGGGACGGCCCGGAACGCTTCCTCACGTATCTGAACCGCGATTCGCTGAAGACGCTCACGGCGTACGTCGAGCCCGCGCTCGCGCAGGCCGCGCCCGGCGACCGCTTCCAGTTCGAGCGTACCGGCTACTTCGTGGCCGATGCGAAGGACTCGAAGCCCGGCGCCCCGGTCTTCAACCGCACGGTCACGCTCAAGGACGGCTACAAGCCGGCTTGACGCGAGTTGAGAGGTCAGTTCATCTTCGCCTGGCGGAATTCGACGCGGCGGAGGAAGCGGATCTGGAGGTAGGTGAAGCCGATGAGGGCGACGCCGAGGAACCAGGCCATGGTCGTCGCGGTCGAGAAGCGGAGGTTGTTGTAGGCTTCCTTCCAGATGGTGAGCGAGAGGACGTTCGTCGCGTCGCCGGGTCCGCCGAAGGTCAGGAGGAAGATGGAGCCCATGCCCTGGAAGGCGGCGATGAAGGCGCCGACGAAGTTGATGACCATGAGCGGCATCAGCTGCGGCAGGGTCACGTGACGGAAGCGGCCGAGAATGCCGGCGCCGTCGATGGCGGCGGCTTCATAGTAGTCCGGCGGCAGGCTGTGCAGCGCGGCGACGTAGATCAGCGAGGCCATGCCCGCGCCGGCCCAGACGCCCGGCAGGATGCAGCACGTCATCGCCCAGGAGGGGTCCTGCAGCCAGGCGTGGCGCGCGACGCCGAAGACGGCGAGCAGCTGATTGAGGAGTCCGTTCTCGGTGGGGTCGAACATCATCTTCCACATGAGCGTCACGACGAGGGCGCTTGTGAGGTGGGGCAGGAAGTAGACGGTGCGGAAGAAGACCTTGCCGCGCGGGATTTCGCTCAGCAGCAGGGCGAGCAGCACGGGCGTCGAGAAGCCGAGCACGAGCGTGATCGCCACGTATTCGAGCGTGCGGCCCCAGGCCTTCCAGAAGTTGGGGTCGGAGGCGACGCGGATGAAGTTGTCCAATCCCTGCCAGGCCGTGTTGCCGACGATGCGGTAGTCCTGGAAGGCCATGACGGCGCCACGGATGAGCGGCCAGTAGCTCCAGAGCGCGATCGAGACGAGCGCGGGGAGGAGGAAGAGCCAGGGTGTGATTGTTCGATTGCCGGATTGTTCGATTGTCCGATTGTCTGCCGGCCGGGCCGGGCGGTTGCGGTAGAGGAGGAAGGCGATGACGAGGGCCGTGAGGAGGGCGACGCCGAGGATGACGCGGGCGAGGGGGCGCTTGGCCGCGATGCCGGATTTGTCGGCCTGGAACATGAGGCCGCGGTTGGCGTCGTCGGAAATCGATTTGAGGGCGGCCCGGCAGTCGAGGTCCTGTCCGGCGTCGCTGAGGAGAATGCCGAGGAAGCGGCGGCTCACGAGGTCGCTGGCGGCCTGCCAGAAGCCGACGTACGGCTCGGTGACGGCCTTGATTTTGCCGGCGGCGAGGTCCGCGTACATCTGGCGGATGCCCGGCGGGACTTCGGCGAGGTGTTCCGTGAAGCCGAGGCGTTCGAGGTCCGCAGGCAGACACCAGCGGGCGCGGCCTTCGGCGACGTTCTTGCGCACGGTCTCGTCGTACACCGCCTGGGAGGCAAGCTCGTTGACGCAGGCCCACACGGCGTCGCGTTCGGCTTTGGGGCGGCGGGCGACGCCTTCGGTCATCGCGTAGAAATGCTTATGCGCCTGGAGCACGGGGCTGCAGGATTCGTCCGCAGCCGGGAAGGGCATGAGGCCGATCTGCTCGGCGGGGAAATTCAGATTTTCGGTCAGATAGGCGACAAGATCCTCGCCGCCGAAGACGCAGACGATTTCGCCCTGCACGAAAAGGTCCGCCACTTCGTTCGACAGCGAGAGGACGGGTAGCGTGCGTACGACGCCTTTGCCGATCAGCGACTTGAGGAATTCGGCCGCGCGCAGGCAGGCGGGCGCGTCGAAGCACGCTTCCCACTGTTGTTCCCCGTTCCCCGTTCCCCGTTCCCCGTTCCCCCTTCTGATCACGTCGCCGCCGGCGGCGCCGACCCAGGGGAGGAAGCCCCAGGGACGGTTCTCGATGCCGAGGGCGCGCTGTCCGCGCTGGACGGTGGCGCCGGGAATGACCTTGTCCTGGTAGGTCAGCTTCTCGCACCAGGTTGCAAAGGCATCCCAGGTGCGGGGCGGGGTTTCGGGATCGAGACCGGCGGCCTTGACGAGGTCCTTGCGGTAGATGAGGCCGTAGTAGGCGAAGCCGGGCGTCGGGACGGCGTAGACCTGCCCGTTCTTCGTGGCGACGTCGCGCCAGAGCGGCGGCACGTTTTTCCAGCCCGGCCATTTCGCCTCGGCGTCGGAGAGCTGGCCGTCGCCGTCGGCATCGTCGCCGAGCCATTCGTTCAGCGGATGGCAGAAACCCTCGTCGATGTCATGGCGGAGGATGTGGAACCAGGCCTTGTAGACGTCGGGGGCGGTGCCGCCGGCGAGGGCGAGCATGAAGGTGGCGCGTCCGCCGGCGCCGGGAAGGGTGAGTCCGCCCCACTGGAGGGGGCGGATCTCGGGATGGTCGGCCGTGAAGCGGAGGATCTGCTTGGTGGACGGATCCTCCGGGTGGTCCGGCCGATAGCACATCAGAAACGTGACGTCC
>CADCPA010000216.1 GCA_902803135.1 uncultured bacterium | reverse complement strand
GTCAACCGCCGCCTTTGTCCGGACCGTCTTGCCGAGTCCGCACGACGCGAACGAAAGATCGAACGAATCAACCGCCACGACCTTCGTTCCAAGCATTCCGGCATCCAGTCCCTTGCAGCCGCACATCACAAGAACGGCTACCACCATCGCCGCGAACGCCACTGCGCCCACCTTTATGAACTCTCTCCTGCTGTTCATGGCGATATTTAATCTCCTTTCATTTCAAATCGTTGCATCAGACAGGGTCCCCATATCAGTTGCGGACAAGGTATGAGCCGTTGTGCCCGTCTGGAACGAATCGCGTGCGGTTCCCGGAAACGGCAAATGGCATCCTCCCGACAGTCGCACCCGCCGCGTCGCACCGCTCGATGGCTACGGCCTTGACCGGCAGTTCCACGAATGTGGCAGATGATGCGAACACCTCCTCTTCCCCCTTGCGGCGAAGCAGGCGGACGATCAAGCCGTCTGTGCCGCCGACAGGGGTATCCACCGCATGACCGCGCCCATTGACAAGCGCGTAGTCCGGAGACTTCGCCCAATCGATGCGATGTCCGTCCTTCTCGCCTGAAAACACTTCCACGCTTCCATCGGGTGTCTTCACGGCATAACCGTTGGGCGGCAAGACGAATCCGCCTGCCGACATCATGAGATTGGTCGAACCGTTCACGGCCGTCACGGTTCCGTCAGAGTAGGCCGTGACAACCTGCGAACGCATGAGCGTACCCGAGGCTATCGCCTGCCCAAGTGGCAGAAGCCGCCCGTCGGCGTCTGCATAGCGAACGGTCTCCGCCTTGGCCTGCGTGTATCGCGCGGCAGCCGCCTGAATCATGAAATACGACAGCGTCTCGTCTTCGCGGCTGCCGCGAAGCAGAAAGCCGGAATGCCCGAAAGCCACCGTTGCCGCGAGAAAGCGGTCCCTCGCCATCGTTTTGTCGAACGGCACGCCTTCCCGCCAGAACATCTTGAAGTCGCCCATGCCGAAATCGCAGCAGAGCGGCGCGAGACGCTTCAGCGTGAAATCCACGAGCCATGGCGACCGCTGCAGATTCGCGCCGGGGTCCTGTCCATAGCTCCCGTCCACAAGTCCACAGTACGGGAAATGGCATCCCCCTTCGGAATAGACCGGCCCATTCCAGGCCTGTTTCTGCAAAAGCAGCGTCTCGCCTCGCGTATAGAACACGTGTGCGGACGAACAAGCGCCGGGATCGCGCGCATCCGCCTCCACCAGGCTCCACGGCGCCAACCCCGTGATCAGGTCGCAATAGCCGGCGTTGAAACGGAACTTGCGCTGCAGGATGAATGGAATTTCCGCGCTCGCCTCGACTCCGTACGTAGGCTTGGCCTTGTAGCATCGGACCCAGGTCGGAAGCAACCGCCCTCCCCAACCCAACGCACAGCGGGAACGCCGGAAATTCGCATTAAGCGGGACAAAGTCGATGAAGTTGTTGTATGGTCCGTACCGATAGCCGAGTTCGTCTATCAGCGCCCTCGTATAGGCCGACTGCGCGGCGTCGCCGCCCTTTGCCGGCGCCGCCTCGGTGCGGAACGTGTAGCTCTCCTCGCCATCGCGCCACATCGCCTCATGATCGCATATCACAAGCCTTTCAAAGCCGCGTCTCTTGAGATCGCGGAAACGCGCAAGCAGCCTGTCACGCGCGGCGGGATCGCGCCCCCAGGGAGATGTGGACGTCCAGACATGCGTTCCCGTCACCATCTTCCATGGCGACACCGGATTTGGCACGACGGGCATGACATCCAGAGGATCCGGGGAGACCGCCAAAGTCAACCTCTCAAAGCATGGATTGAGAGTGCCGTCCGTCTTGAGGTCATAGCGGAGTCCGTGCGCATCAATGATGCAAGTGGCGCCCGTCTGCGTCCAATCGAAGCAGGCAAGGGAGAAGACGGTCTCGTCCCCCTGCCTGAACGAGCAGAGATACGGACGAAGCGGGCGGCCATAGCCCTTATAGGTCAGGAACGGCACGCACGTGCGTTCAACCGGTTCGTCCCAATCGCCGAAACGCACCTCTATGACCTTTCCGCCGGTGACGGCCACGTCTATGGCCATCACATGCCCTCGCGGACGAAACGCGACTGTACCGGAGCCAAGCTCGGATTCTCCGTCGCGGAACGAACACGCATAGCGGCATCCTCCACCGGGAACCGTCTCTCGCGAAAGGACGTCGCACTTCACGCGAATGCGCTTCTTCTCGCTGCAGTCGCGTGTCGAACGGACGAAAAGCAGACCTCCGCCCACGGTAGGCCGATGCCAAGCGCCGCCCGCATAGCGGAATGCGAAGTCGTCCCAGATTCCGGGATCTTCCGGAAATCGCCATTCGATTTTTGCCGCCACATCGTTGTTTGGCGTCGGCAGCACCGTCGTTGCGCGATCCGGGAACGGCAGCCGGCCTTCGCCGGTATTCACCCCTTGCGGTTGGCCAGGAAAAAGCACGACTCCGCGCTTGGCGCGCGGGCGGATGGCGAGCGGCGGCATCTCCGGCTGGAACACCGACAGCCACGCGAGATCGACCGTCCTGCCTTCCATTCCGGTGGCGCCTCGGACTGTCAATCCGAGAAGCTTCGCGCCAGCAACGGCACGAGCGGCCTCCGTAATGCGTTCAGGGACACGCATGTCGAGCTTGAACCATTCAAGGTGCTCCACTGTGCACACATCCGTCGAGAACGTCCGCCCATCCTTGTCTTCGAAATCAACCGTCACAAGCAGCGGCGGACGTCCCGGAACTTTGCGGTCTTTCCTCATATCGCCCCAGAGCCAGAAGCTCGCAAACGAAAAGTCATTCGTCAGCGTCACCGGCTCCTTCAGCCGCAACACGACTGCGGCATCCGCGTTCGTGCCGCGCCACCACAGGCGACCGACCGACTCGTGGAAGAGGCCGCGGTCGGATGCACGTGTCAGACGTGCGACCGCGTTTGAGGACGATACGTCCCAAATCCCCACATCCGACAGATCGGCAGTTTCCGGCGTCTCGTCCGCCATTCGCCCGGCCCGGACAAGCTCATAGGGATATTTCTCCACTTCCGCAACATCCTTCGCATTTCCTGCCCCTCCCGCCTGCGCAGACAGACCCTTGAATCCGTCGATGAGTGCATGGAACCGATCGTTGTCCTTGTTCGGAACCGGCTTGCCCGTCACAGGATCGATGACCGTCTCCACGTTCCACCAGAGCGCCTCGCGGAAGGAGTGGTAGGTCCAGTCCCAGCCGTATTCCTCGAAGAGCGAGATGCAGTC
>CADCPA010000215.1 GCA_902803135.1 uncultured bacterium | reverse complement strand
CTCAAGCATTGCTTTCACCGTAATCTCATCGTGACATTATGCAAACCTATGGTTAATAGCGCAAACCATTAGGAAGGGTTCCTCTCCTAATAGCGCAGAGCGATGTCACCACTTGTCATAATGGACCTTGGCGGGATTCCATTTGTCTTTCACAGGGGGATTCTCCGCGGGATATCCGACGGGAACCAGGCAAAGCGGCGCATAACCCTCGGGTATCTCGAGAATTCGGCGGGCAGCCTCGATGCGATCCTCCTTGGGCCAGACGCCCGTCCATACGGCGCCGAGTCCATGTCCGTGGGCCGCGAGTAGAAGGTTCTCCGTCGCCGCGGCGCAGTCCTGGATCCAATACTCCTTGGCGCGGTCGGGAAGCCCATTGTCGAGCGACCCGCAGACGCAGAAGGCCAGTCGGGCTCCGTTGGAGATTCGGCTCAGGGGCAGCGCCTCGCCGAGCGCCTTCAGCTTCGCCTCGTCGCGGACGACAATGAACTCCCAGGGGCGGCGGTCGACTGCCGTAGGCGCGGCCATCGCAGCACGCAGGAGCTTCTCGACGAGCGCGTCGTCCACGGTGCGCAAAGGGTCGAACTGGCGCACGGACTTGCGCGTGGTGATCGCGGTCATGACGTCCGGAAGGCTCCCGTCGGTCACGTTCTTGACGCCCTCGCCGACGCCGCTTGCAAACTCCGCCACGCCCTTGCCGACGAGATCGCCGGTCTTTCGGGCGGCCTTGCGTCCGGCGTTCTCAACCTTGTCGCATCCGGCAATCATCGCCGCAGCGACTGAAAGCGCGACCACGCATGCAATTGTCATCGGTCTTTTCATATTATTCTTTCTGCAAATTTCCCGCTCTGCAAGTTTTATGCGGTTATTATAGCAAAACGGCATTACGCGGAGCAATCATGATCCCAGATTGACACTCCAAACATCCCCCTTTTTCCCATCATCGCGCAGGAGGCACGGAAACGTCGTTTGGTTCGCAGATGGTCGGACGCGGATGACTGGCGAGCGAACACCGAGCGGCAACATTGATTCCGCTGACAACGACAAGCGCGACCAAAAGGCAAATCACAGCCGCCCGCAAGTTCTTCTTCCACGGCATCCGTCCGGCGATCCATTTAACTGCACAAAACATCGGAATGAAGAAAAAAAGAATCGCAAGCAACACGGCTTTTGTGCGATCAACGGTAATCCCCATAACGACAATATACCGCCACAGCTCCCAAGTGAACCACGCCGACAACAGAATCGGAAACACCAAGACAAGCAGAAAGACAGAGGTATGAGCAAACCACCAAATTCGCCACTTGGAAACTATTCTGCACACATACCAATTGAAGACTGCCCAGGCTTCCAAGAGAAATACGATAAACGCATTCTTCGTAAGACCGCTTTGGTCAAGAGCCCCTCCAGCAAAGACTCGACTATAGTCATACTCCAGAAATATATTTCGATAAATGTATGGACAACATGAAACCAGATCAGCAAAAAACACTGCAAACAGGCAACACGACAAAGCGCATATCACCCACGCGCCGCAACGGAGCATCCACCGCGCCAGACACCTGTAGAACTCAGCTTTTTCTACATTCATATAGCCCCACTCATCGCATCGTGGCGCCCTCAGAGACCGACGGACTCGCCGAAGTGCATGAGGAAAAAGCACTTGCCCTCGGGCGTTCGCGGCGTGCCGATTGGCGCGAGCATCGGACGGACGAGCGTGACGGTCTGGAGCGCGACGACGGCGAAGACGACGAGCCACATGTTGAGTCCGGCCCTGTTCGCGACGATCCCCTTCTCCGCCGCCGCCGTGACCGGACGCACCACGAACACAAGCGACAGCGCCGCGAGGAGGCAGGACAGGACAACGATGAACGCGACATTTTCCGTCGACACGGAGAAAAGCCACAGAATCGGCGCCAGCGCCGCGAGGAGGCTTCCGAGCGTCGCCGTGCAGACGAGTCCGAGGACGGCGAGCCGCGCCGCCGAGAGCTTCGATCCGCTGATCGTCGCGAAGACATACAGCGTCGGAAAGCACAAGACGAACGCAAACGCCGCAATGCCGACCATTTTCGCCGCGTCGAGCGCAGCGACCTTCAGGTCCACAAACGACCCAATGGCAAAACCGAACAGCGCGCATCCAACCGCCGTCACGAGCGCAAGGAACGCGGCAAGACGCCAGTAGCGCGCTTGGCCCTCCGCAAAGCCCATGATGTCGCCCGGCGCGCGCAGCAGCTCGCCGAGGCCTGGTGTTGTCTCATTGCTCATTTTACGACTCCTCCGTTGATTAGATGTGGTAGAATCTGGGTGAAGAGGGATTCAAGGAAGTTGCTTTCGAGCGCGTCGGATCGTAGGAACTCGACGGAAATGTTGGGACTCCCGACAAGCGGACGCATGATCCATCCGAGCTGGCATCCGACGACGGCAAAAGCCGCAAGCCAGAGTCCCATCATGAGAACGAGCCGGCAGTCCGCCGGAACGCGCCTCTTGAGACTCCTATAGAGAAGCGAAACCCCGACGGTCCCGGCGCTCCCCATCACGACGATGTGGGCGAGCATCATCACCGCGTGCGCAAGGCGCATCGTCTCGCGTGTGCCGGAATCCGGCGCGGCGGAAAAGACGAAGAAGAGGACGACCGGTGCCGCCGCAAGGAGAATCGCGCCTGCGACGGACATCGCGAAGAAAACGGCCTCAAGGACTTCGCGGTACCTGAGCCCCGCGCCCGTCGCGAGAGCGGCCATCCAGCAGAAGAGCGAGACGACGAGCGTCGCGCCGACAAACACCGCCGGAAGCTTCACCGCCACGTACGCCGCCATGAGCGGCGATCGCCACACGGCCAGGACCGCGCCATACACGCCCGTCGCCGCCGTCACGAACAGGATTCGCCGCGCCAGGTGTCCGTAAAACTCTCCATTCTCCGTTGCCATCGCAAGGGAAAATGCACGCGCGCGGCGAAAATGTCACTCAGCAGAAATAAATTCTTCAAGCCCCGTCGACGCGTAGAGCATACTTCGCCGGCAAAGTGACTCCTCCTGCGCGTTGGCGACCTGCTCCTTCATATTCTCCGCTTCAATCTTCATCTTCCCGCGCCTTTTTTAATCCTGTAAATCCTGTCTCAAACTCCACTAGTAATGTTCCCTCGGTTTTCCCGCAATGCTCTCGCACATGGCCACTAGCAGCGCGACAACCGCAAAGACCCTTTCCCATCCTGACGACGAAGGCTCCACCAACCGGCTCATCGCCCCTACTTGCCGAGACAGATGAGCGCAATGCCGGCGACCACGAGGGCGAGTGCGACTGTCTTGCGCACGAGATTTGTCTCGTGGAAGAACTTCGCCCCGAGTACGAACGTGATCACCACCGAAAAGCGCCGCATGAGCGAAGCCGCGGAAACCGGTACGTCCGGATGGGCGAGCCCGCGGAAATACAGCCAGTCCGCCACCGCGAGAAGCGTCCCGACAAGCGGGACAGTCCACCGCCACTCGAAGGTGCCGCCCTTCCCGCGCCCCGCCAGGCGGTCGACCGCGAAAGCGACGCCGTAGAACGGCACGAGCCCCGCCTGGAACGCGAGCTGGACGGACTCGACTTGAAGTCCCCGCACCTGGAAGAGCCATTTGTCCCATATCGCCGAAAGCGCGGAGAAAGCCATCCCGCCAACAGCGCACCACACGGCGCGGCACCTGAAGAAGTCGATGCCTTCGTGCCGTCCCGCCCAGGAAAAGGCGAAATAGCCGACGAAAACCGCGGCCATGCCGGCCGCCTGCAGCGGCGCGGGACGTTCCCCGTACAGGAGGAATGCGACGAGGAACACGAGCGCGGGCGAGGAAGCACGAATCGGCGTTGCGATGGAGATCGGCAGCGTGCGCAGGGCACAGAACGACAGAAGCCACGAAACGCCCACGATCGAACACTTGACGGCGGAAAGCGCGGCAACTTCAGGCGTGACGCCGGCGGCAACCGCGCCCAGGCGTCCGCACCCCGCAAGCGCCGCCATGTAGGCCGCGCATCCGCAGCACGTGGAGATGAAGAGGACCGGCAAAACGGCGTTGTTCGCGACGCTCGCCTTCTTCGCAAGGTCGTACAGCGCAAGGAACACCGAGCTCGCAAGTATCCAGACAGTCCAGTCAGCGTTCACTGTGGATTTCCATGTGCATCAAATCGCCCCTCCCCACCACCGCGCGCGTCACCCGGCGAAGCGCCGCGCGGCGGCAGACCAGTCGAGGTGCTTCTCGACAACGGCCTTTGCATAGGCCGCACGCTGGTTCTGCCAGTCGCGGTAATAGGCATGCTCCCAGACATCGACGACGAAGAGCGGCTTGACGCCCGCAAGACCGAACGGCGTCTCCGCGTTGGCCGTCGATTCGACGACAAGCTTGCCGTCTTTTGCGACCAGCCACGCCCAGCCGCTTCCGAAGCGCTTCACCGCCGCGTCGGCAAGCGCGGCCTTGCAGGCGTCCAGCGACCCGAACGCCGTGTCGATCGCCGCGAGAAGTTCCGCGGACGGCTTCCCGCCCTTCCCGTCCGGCGCGAGCGAGCTCCAGTAGAAGTCGTGGTTCCACGCCTGCGCCGCGTTGTTGAAAACGGCCGTGTCGCCCGCCGTGCGCGAGGCGGCGACGATCTCCTCGAGCGAAAGCCCTTCGTACTTCGTCCCCGCAATGAGTCCCTTGAGCGTATTGACATATCCGGCGTGGTGCTTGCCGTAGTGGAACGAAATCGTCCGGGCCGAAATCGTCGGCTCCAAGGCGTCGTCGGCGTAAGGCAGGGGTTTCAACGTCAGTTCATTCATGGTCGGTGTTCCTTTCCGTACTGCGCCGCAGGCGACGGACAGGGCCGCGCATGCCGCCCCGCCGCAAAACTGCCTGCGTGTGGAGAGTGTAGTCATCATGTGGAACAGTATATCAAATTTCAACCTCACGCGTCAGTTGGATTATGTCGGCGCACAGGTATTTCGCTTTTTTGGTATACTTTTCAAGCCATGAAAAAACAACTGACCATATTCGCCGCCGCGATTGCGCTTGCGGCGGGCGCGTTTGAGTGGGACTTCACGAAAGGCCTGCCGGAGGGCGGCAAGCTGCGCGCGTGCGCCGTGCT
>CADCPA010000214.1 GCA_902803135.1 uncultured bacterium | reverse complement strand
TGAGCGGCACGCCCTCGTCGAGGGCGGCGATGCCCGTCCACTTGCCGGTTCCCTTCTGCCCGGCCGTGTCGAGGATCTTCTCGACGATCGGGGAACCGTCCGCATCCTTGTACGCGAGGATGTCGCGCGTGATTTCGATGAGGTAGGAGTCGAGTTCCGTCGTGTTCCACTTCTTGAACACCTCGTGCATCTCGTCGTCGGACATGCCGAGGAGGTCGCGCATCAGCTGGTAGCTTTCGCAGATGAGCTGCATGTCGCCGTATTCGATGCCGTTGTGCACCATCTTGACGAAGTGTCCGGCACCGTTCTCGCCCACCCAGTCGCAGCACGGCGAACCGTTCTCGACCTTCGCGCAGATGCCCTGAAGGATCGGCTTCACGAACGGCCACGACGCCGGCGAACCGCCCGGCATCATCGACGGACCCTTCAGCGCGCCTTCTTCGCCGCCTGAGACGCCCGTGCCGATGTAGAGGAGCCCCTTGGATTCGACGTACTGCGTGCGGCGAATCGTGTCCGGGAAGTGGCTGTTGCCGCCGTCGATGATGATGTCGCCCGGCTCGAGCACGGGAATGAGCTGCTCGATCATGCCGTCCACGGCGGCGCCGGCTTTGACCATCAGAAACACCTTGCGCGGCTTCGCCAGATTGTCCACGAGCTCCTGGATGGAGCGGCAGCCGATGATGTTCTTGCCCTTCGCGCGACCGTTGACGAAGGCATCGACCTTCTCGACCGTGCGGTTGTAGCACGCGACGGTGAAGCCCTTCGATTCCATGTTCATGATGAGGTTCTCGCCCATCACGGCGAGACCGACAAGACCGATGTCAGCTTTCTGCATTGCATGTTCCTTTCAGGATAGTCAAGTGCCACGAGTTGAAGGTTGAAGGTTGAAAGTTGAAGGTTGAGCGCCGGTCACAAGTCCAGCGAGAAGAGCTTGAAGAAGATCGGCGTGTAGCGCAGCATCAGGCTCGAGGCGCCCGTTCGCTGCGGGGTGACGGTAATCGTGTCGCCGTCGACCGTATACGCCGCCGCGGGGCACACGCTCCAGCCGACCTTGCCGGCCCGCGGCATGCGGGAGAGGCGGAGCTCCCACGGACCATCCTCGAGGTTCTTCGCCTTGAGCGTCACGACGCCGTCGCCGTGACGGTCAATGAACGTGAAGAACGGCACCTCGCCGCGGCCGGGCGTGCCGCCGTAGGTCGAACCGGTGCGCCAGGCATTCGTCAAGCTGAACGCCGCGCTCGTCTGGTCGACCGAGAACCCGCGCGTCACCAGCGAATAGCCCGTATTGTAGGTCGCGCCGTCGAACCAGGTGTTGCTGAACGTCACCGTCGCGAGGACGTCGCCGTTCGGGTCCGTCAGCGTGAGCGTGTCGCCCTTGCGCTTGATCGACCCGTCGCCCCAGGAGACAACGCGGCAGGTCGCCTCGGGATAGGCGAGCGCGAAGGCCGCGGGGCTGTCGGCAACGACGAGGCGCTCGCCGGCCGCGACCTCGACGTCGCCGAACGTCTTTTCGAACTTCTCCCCCGCGAGCGTGCAGCCGAAGAGATTGATCGCCGACGCGCCGGCATTCCGCAGTTCGACCCATGCGAAGTTGTTCTCGTCGTAGGGATCGATGTTGTCCGCCTTGTTCGGCGCATGCATGATCTCGGCGATCTTCAGGCCCGAACGGTCCTGTTCCGGCGGGGTGGACATGAACGTCAGGTCGGACAGCGCGCTCCATTCCGTTCCGTCGTAGGCACGCGCGAGCACGTGGGTCTTCTTGCCGTGCAGCGTGAGGATCGTCGACACGGCGCCCATCTGGCCGAACGAAGCCTCCGTCGTCGCCAGCGAGCAGTCCCAATAGAGGTCGGTCGAGCCCGTGCCCGACTGGTGGACCTCCGCGGCGATGACGTTCACGCCGGCGCGCAGAAGGCCCGGCGGGATCGTCAGCGTGCGCGTCGAGTAGGCGTTCTGCGAGAAGGTGCCGGTCGGTCCGACCGTGCCGGATGCCTTCGTCGAGTAGGTCGGCGTGCCGGTGGGCATGTTCTCGCGGTCGATCTCCGTACCGTTGACGTAGAGCACGTAGCCGTCGTCGAACTGTACGTCGAGCGAGAGCGACGTCGCCGCCGTCTCGGCCTCGGTCAGTTCGAAGGAGCTGCGGAAGTAGGTCGTCATCACCTGCGTGCCGCTCGACGCGTGGTTGATGAAGCGATGCGTCGTCGTAGCGACGTCGGAGCCGTTGTCACCCTTGAAGCCAAGAGTGCCGGGGCCGGAACTCCATTCTGCCGACGCGGCGAACGCAGCCGTGTTCCACGCCTGGCCCGTTGCGTCGGTCGGCGGCAGCTGTCCCCAGTCGTAGAAGGACCAGGTTGACTTCTGGACGAGAAGCGTGCGCGGCGTCGGCACCTCCACTTCGCCGGGCGCGACGCGGACGGCGGTCGGGGAGATCTTCCCGCCGGGCGCCACGGGATCGGTTCCGTCCGTCGTATAATAGAAGACGGTCCCCGCGCTCAGCATCACCTCGGAGCCGAGTACGGCCGAGCTGCCGTTCTCAAGCGAGGCCGTCGGCGCGTCGATGGACGGGAACCATCCCTTTTCGCGGTACTGGCCGATGAGGATCGGATGGCGGCGTTCGATGTACGTCATCACGTCGGCGCAGGCGTTGAGCCAGTCGGTGCGCGTGGCGCCGTTGCCCCAGCGCGCGGCCTCGCCCACCACGGCCTCGTCGATTTCGTCCATGCGCGACTGCACGCGCGCCTTGGCGTTCGCCACGGTGAGGGGGCCGTTGTTGAAGAAGGTGCGCTGGATGGCGTCGGCGAGGTAGCGGCGATAGACGGGATGGGCGGTGAGCTGGTCGTGGATGCCCAGCGGGTTCAGGTTCTCGGCTTTGGAGAAGTTCGAGTGGTCGCGCGTGGTGCCCCAGTCGAAGATGTTGGCGGGATAGCCGTACTTCGTGTCGGCGATGCCGCTGTTGTACGCGCCCATGGAGTGTTCCGAGTCATGGTGCAGCCAGAAGAAGCCGCCGTTCGCGCCCGTCTCGTCGTAGAGCATGTTGAGGTTGTTCGAGAAGTTGCTCCACTCGGAAATGGGCGAATCGCCGTCGGCCGTGAAGTGGGTGATGAGCACGTAGTTGACGAGGTTGGTGATGTTCAGCAGGCAGGGGAGGGAGGGGTTGCGCGTGCCGTCCGGAGCGAGCCCCTGCACGGTCCAGTAGTTGTTGGAGCGCGCGCCGGCGAAGCCCTGCGTGATGGCGAGCGCGTGGAGGGCGTTGTAGGCGTCGAGGTTGCCGTTGTTGCAGCCGAGGGAGCGGTCGGCGTTCTTCTTCACCACGTCCCAATGCTCCTTGGACGTTCCGAAGTAGTCCTCGGCGAAGTGCTCTTCGGCGCGTTCCTCGGTTTGATAGACGCCCCAGTAGATGCCGTTGATGTAGAGGTGGTAGTAGCGGCTGCGTCCGTAGGCGGTCTCGCCCATGTCGCGCTGCGAGTCGCGCGAGAAGACGTCCCTGACGAGCGTGTTGCGCATCTCGCTGGTCGAATGCCACGAGTGGTTCTGCTCGGAGCGCAGGTCGATTTTCTTGAACGACTCCGCGCCCTCGTCGCCGAAGAGCGGGAAGTGGAGGCGCGCGGAGCCGTACTGCTCGCGGAAGAAGAGGCGGAAGGAGTGCTTGGGGTTGCCGCTGCCGCGCGAGGCGGCGCCGCGGATTCGGATGCCGGCGTTCACCTGGAACTCGCTGTCGGATCCGTGCACGGGGTCGATCAGCTCCACGGAGACGGGGCGCTCCCAGCCGATGCCGTCGTTGCCGGGGTTCACGTAGATGCCGGTGGATGCGTTGAAGAGATTCTGCAGGTCGGTGACGATGGAGATCGTGGCCACGTGTTCGGCGTTGGTGATGCCGTTCAGGAAGCGGGTGCGGTCGGAGTTCAGAACGGTGGCATTGAAGCCGTAGCGCATGGTGTGGTTGTTCACGGCGCCGCTTGCGGGGAATCCGGCGGGCGGCGACGAGGACTGCGTGAGGATGTCGGCCATGAAGAGCCAGGTGTGCGTGGTGGTGCGTTCGAGCACGCTGTCGGGGTCGGGCAGGGCGGCGCGCAGCACGGTGGTGGAGTTGACATGGAGGGGCGTCGTGTAGCGCGTGCCGTTCGACGCGGAAGGCACTGTTCCGTCGAGCGTGTAGTAGATTGCGGCGTCGGGCTGCTCGGGGCACGAGAGCGAGACGTCGAACGCGGCCGTCTTGTAGCCGCGCGGCTCGCTTGCCACGATGACGGGCGTTGGCGGGCCGTAGATGCGGCCCGTGTTGGCGGTGCCCGGGGACGGTGTGCGGAAATAGCCGGGGAAGGTGGCCGCGTAGGAGTAGGTGAGCTCCGGGGCGATGAGGAAGTCGCCGTCGGAGATGTCGTCGTTGAGGCCGATGATGGTGAGCGTGTTGGCGCCCTCCACGAAGAATTCGCGCGGCACATTCACGGTCACGGGCAGGGCGGCCTCTTGCGCGCTGCGCTTGGAACTGGCGCCTGTGCCGCCGGAGGAGAGGTTGAAGCTGCCGACGCTGTGCCCGTTGAGCGACACGGCGCAACCGTCGGCGTAGCGGAGCGTGAGCGTGGCGGTATCGCCTTCCTCGGGAGCGGCGCCGAGGGTGAACGCCCACGAGGCCGTCACGCGCGTCGATCGGTTCACGAGCTGCGAGGAGATGTCGGTGTCGATGTATCTGTTGAACGCGCCCGCGTGCTGTATGGGACAGTCGTCCGCGCCGACGAGGGTGTACTTCGTGCTGTCGAACGTGCTGAGCGCGCCCTTGGCCACGGAGAACTCGCATCCGGCGCCGCCGCTCTGCTCGTAGTAGAGAAGGTCCACCTGGTAGATGCCGGCCACGGGCAGATTGCACTGCAGAAGGCTGGTGGTGAAGCTGCGCGAGCCGGCGTCGGCGGAATAGCTGACGCCGTTGCCGGAGATCAAGAGGAAGAAGCCGTCGTCGCTGCCGAGACTGAAGGTCCATACGCCGGCCTCGGGCACGTAGAGGGAGGCGGAGTTGGTCACGACGAAGTTGTTGTGGTCGGTGGTGGTGGTGGTCCAGCCGGGGAAGGGGGAATATTTGTCGATGGAGAAGGAGCAGGTGGACGAGTTTTCGAGGAAGGCGATCGTTTCGTACGACGCGGTGACCGGCTGCTCGCTCCACCGGCGGGAGTTGCCGCTGTACGTGCGGGCGTTGGCCACGTTGCCGACGGTCGTGTTGATCAGATAGCGCGTGCAGAGGAAGCCGCGATTGGAGGTGGCGGCGGCGCCGAGGCGGCCGACGCCCGTGAAGGTGGTGCCGTTGATGGCGTACGAGACGGGCGTCGCGGAGCCCACGAGGGTGGTGGTGCGGTGGCCGAGGCCGTAGGAGATGTCCTCAAGCTGCTGGGGGTAGGCGCCGAAGTCGCTGTGCACGTTGCCGTCGGCGTCCACGAGCCAGAGGTGGTCGTCATTGCCCGCCTTGGAGAGCTTGAAGTCGGTATGGCACTCGCCGTTCGTCACGCAGTCGAGCTTGTCCGCATAGACAAGCAGGTAGGCGCCCGCATCGATTGCCGCGCCCTCGGGGAAGGTCCAGCCCTTGCCCGCGGCGGGCCCCTTCTTCGACGAGCCGATGCGCCAGCCCGTCAGGTCGACGCGCGCCGCCCCGTCGTTGTGGAGGTCGATCGAATCCTCGAAGAGGCCCGCCGCATTCGCGTGGACCGCCTCGTTGTCGGCCATGAATTCCGTAATCGTCACCTCCGCGACGAGCGGCAGAAAGGCAAAGCCGAAAAAGATGGAAAGAAGTGTCTGTTTCATCGTGAGGAACCCCATA
>CADCPA010000213.1 GCA_902803135.1 uncultured bacterium | reverse complement strand
TTCGCCATCGGCGGCGGCGGCGCGGACGGTTCCTACAAGGAGTCCGTCATCCCGTGGATCGTGTCCGAACAGCAGTGGAACAACCGCATCTACTTCCCGTATCTCGGGACGCGCGACGGCGAAACGGACTGCCTTGTCCTTTACAAGCACCCGACCTCCAAGTCCTCGCTCGCCGACGCGACCGACCCGGACGAAAACGTGTTCGTCCACGAGAAGACGGTCGCGCTGTCGGCGGACGTCACGGTCAACGCGCTCTACCTCAACAAGAACTGGAGCAAGGGGACCGCGCTCGGCGCGGGGCGGACCCTCACCGTGACCTCCGGCGGCGTGATTCTCGAAGGAGAGCGCTGCGCCATCGGCAAGGAGGCCGACTTCACGGCCGGCACGGCCGGAACGCTCTTCCTTCCGAACGAAGGATACCTTTACTCGACGGTGCAAAACGCCACGGAGCCGAACGAGATTTGGTCTTCGGTTGTCGCGCCAGAGGGTCTCGCGATTTCGTTCCCGGGCTTCCTGCGGCTCGGCGGCGACCAGACCGGCATCGACGAAGAGCTCGCCATCAACGGGTGCGACGTGACGCTCGGCTCGGAGACGACGGGCTGCACGATCGACGTGCCCGTCCGGCTCGAAGGCGGCGCCGCGAAGCTGCGGATCGGAAAGCAGGGCTCCTTCTGCTGCCAGGACCTCTCCCTCAACGACCACGCCGGAATCGGTCCGAAGTTCGTTCCCGCCGCCGGGTCGGTCGAGCCCGTCCACATGATCCGCGTCAACGGCGTCCCGCTCCGGCGCGGCACCTGGGGCTCCTCCGAATCCGGCGCCGAGTTCGTCGACGACGACCACTTCGCCGGCACCGGCGTCGTCCAGGTCCAAATCGACGGCGCCCCCTCCACCGCCATCTTCCTGTACTAGCTCCGCCACGCCATGAAGAAACTCGCCTGCCTCCTTTCTCTCCTCGCCCTTTCCGCCAGGGCGGACATCCTGTCCGGGCTCGAGCCCTACGGCGACCTCACGCTCGTCGACGAGGTGGTCTGCGCCACGGACACGACGCACGAGATGCACGACTATCCCGCGGGGTCGTCCTACGCCACGAACATCCTCGGCAGCGCCTGCCGCGCGATGGCGCACCCGACCGCCTGCGCCGGCTACCTCTCCTGGAAGCTCGGCAAGGACAAGGGCCTCGAGCCGCACGCGATGTACCTGCTGGTGGCGGAGTATCCCGAGGACGTCGCGCGCACGGTCACGCTCTTCAACAAGGGCATGGACAGCCGCAACGGCTTCTACACCGGCTACGCGGCGGGGCAGTCGCTCTCGGGCGGCGTCCTCTCGCAGGTCCATGTCGAGTCGGTCGGCGTCCCGCTCTCCGGCGGCTGGTCGCGCGTGGAGCAGACGATGGTCCTCAACGAGAACGTCCGCCCCTACAACGGCGGCTCCTGGACCAGCTCGGCCGCGAACGGCTTCGACGTCGTCTTCCAGCTTTTCAAGGCGTCCAACGCCCCGGACTCCGCCGGCGTCGCGCTCCGCTCGGTGAAGCTCTACCGCGTGAACGACGAGGCCGGCTACGACGCCGTCCTGCGCTACCCGGCGGGCGACGTCCCGCGCCGCTACGTCACCTGGCGCGAGGAGATGAGCGCGAACTCGGGCTACGAGTCCAACGCCGACCGTTCCGACAACGCGCGCCACAAGGTGCGCCTCATGAAGGCGCTCGGCGTGAACTGCTACTCGCGCACGATGCTGGAGTTCGGCTACAACAAGAACTGGGCCGGCGGCTGGAAGGACACGACCGCGCCGTGGTGGAACAACGACTGGGGCGGCGGCGGCTACTGGTCCTCGTCGGCGCCGTCCGACGACTACACGGGCGAACTGGAGGCCTTCGCCGACGGGGGCATCTACCTGCTGCCCTACTACGAGTATTCGGGCAGCCGCGGCTCGTGGGGCCCCTACGACGGCGTCGCGCTCGGCGTCAGCAAGCGCCTCCGGTCCGTCCCGCTCTTCGAGGACACCGGCATCTACGGCGACGAGACGAACCGCGTCAACCACTACGTGAAGGCCTCGAACGGCGCGTCGAACGCCAACGTGGACATCACGCAGGAGCCGGCCTACGACGACATGACGCGCATCCTCGGCTGCACGATCCTGCGCTACGCCTCGCAGGCGAACTTTGTCGGCGCCTGGATCCGCAACCGCGGCTCGATGCCGGTTTCGTTCAGCGACGCCGCGCTCGCCGACTTCTGCCGCGACACCGGCCGCCCCGTCGGGTCTGTCACGCGCACGGACATCCTCGCGACGATCAGCGGAAACTCCGCGGGCGACAAGTACAAGAATCTCTTCAAGTACGGCAACCAGTACTGGTCCGACCTCTACACCGAGTACCGCAACTGGTGGAACGGGAAGCGCGCGGACTGGCTCGGCTCGATGCAGACGCTCCTCGCCAGCAACGGCGTCGAGAACGCCAAGGTCTTCTTCACGGGCCCCGCGGGCGAGGTGGGCCTCACGCTCCACGCGCCCAACGGCCGCAGCGACGACCATACGTCCGGCGGTGCGGGCGCGGCGGCCGTCCTGGACTCGGACTGGAACTTCAAGGGGCACAACGGCGCGGCCTACGCGGCGCAGCTCTACAAACAGTACGGCCTCGACCTCGACGCCTGGACATTCTACCCCTACGAATACTCCCACGCGGAGCCGAAGGCCGACCCGCAGACCTACCAG
>CADCPA010000212.1 GCA_902803135.1 uncultured bacterium | reverse complement strand
TGGTCGCCGAGAAGATCGCGACCAAGGGGAAGGGCGCGAACCGCGTGGTTTGGGACATCACGCCGAAGCCCCCTGCCACGATCGAATGGGAATAAGCGCGAAGCGCAAGCCATTCGGGTCCAAAGGGACACGCGGCAGGCCGTCGCGTGTCCTTTTTTTGTCGGCGCAGGGAAAATGTGGTATATTATCGGCATGAACGACTTCAGTTTTGTTTCTTTGTCCAACCTTCACCTTTCAACCTCCACTCCCTCAAGGAAATTCCCATGAATAAACTCCTGTTCCTTTCCCTGGCCCTGACGGTGGCCGTGCAGACGGCGTTGGCCGCGACCGAAGCCGAGCTGCGCGCGAAGGCCGCCGCGCTCGTCGCCCAGATGTCCGTCGATGAAAAGTGCGCCCAGCTGCGCAACGAGGCGCCGGCGATTCCGCGCCTCGGCATTCCCGCGTACAACTATTGGAGCGAGGCGCTGCACGGCGTCGGGCGCAACGGCCGGGCGACGATGTTCCCGATGCCGATCGGCATGGCTGCGAGCTTCGATCCCGAGTTGGTGCGCGAGGTGGCGGACGTCATTTCGACTGAAGGACGCATCAAGTACGAGGCGTCGAAGAAGCTCGGCAAGGGCTGGCGCTGGTGCACGGGGTTGACGTTCTGGAGTCCGAACATCAACATCTTCCGCGATCCCCGCTGGGGCCGCGGCATCGAGACGTGGGGCGAAGACCCCTATCTGACGGGCGTGATGGGCACGGCTTTCGTGAAGGGCATGCAGGGCGACGACCCGGTGTACCTGAAGACGGCCGCGTGCGCGAAGCACTATGCGGTGCACTCGGGCCCCGAACGCCTGCGCCACACGTTCGACGTGCATCCGTCGAAGAAGGACCTCTTCGAGACCTATCTGCCCGCCTTTGAGATGCTCGTGCGCGAGGGACATGTCGAATCCGTGATGGGCGCGTACAATCGCGTCTACGGTTCGAGCGCGTCCGCCAGCGAGTTCCTGCTGAAGGACGTGCTGCGTAACACCTGGGGCTTCAAGGGCCATGTCGTGAGCGATTGCGGCGCGGTGTGCGACGTGTGGCGCGGACACAAGATCGTGAAGACGCAGCCGGAGGCGGCCGCGCTCGCGATCCGCAACGGTCTCACCTACGAGTGCGGATCCTGCTTCCAGGGTCTGAAGGAAGGTCTCAAGAAGGGCTATGTCACCGTGAAGGAAGTGGACGATGCGCTGACGCAGCTGCTCCTCACGCGCTTCAAACTCGGCATTCTCGGCGACGATGCGGCATGCCCCTACAAAACCTACGATCCCGCGCTCCTCTGCTGCGACGCGCACCGTGCGCTGGCGCGCAAGGCCGCGCGCGAGTCGATGGTGCTGCTGAAGAACGACGGCGTGCTGCCGCTCGATCCGGCGAAGGGCAACTTCGCCGTGGGCGGCGCGGGCGCGACGGACATCTTCGCGCTCATGGGCAACTACTACGGCGTCTCCGAACGCATGGTCTCGTACCTCGAGGGCATCGCGGGGGCAATCGACCCGGGTATGGGCATGGTGTTCAATCCCACGTTCCTCTACAACGACGAGAAGCACATCAACGGTTTCTGGCTGCAGGAGAAAGGCGTGATCATCGCGGTGCTTGGTTTGACGGGCGTGTATGAAGGTGAAGAGGGCGATGCGATGGCGAGCGCCTCGAACGGCGACCGCGCCAACCTCGCGCTGCCGCGCGAGCAGATGCTGTTCCTCCAGAAACTGCAGGATGCGCGCCGCGGCGGCAACAAGGTCGTCGCCGTGATCACGGGGGGCAGCCCGCTCGCGCTCAAGCGCATCGAGCCGCTGACGGACGCGATCGTCATGGCATGGTATGCGGGCGAAGAGGGCGGCAACGCGCTGGCGGACCTCCTGTTCGGCAAGGAGGACTTCACGGGCCGTCTGCCCGTCACGTTCCCTGAGTCCGTCGACGTGCTGCCGCCGTTCGAGGATTACTCGATGGCAGGCCGCACGTACAGGTATCAGACGAAGGGTATCGCCTATCCGTTCGGCTTCGGCCTCTCCTACGCGAAGTTCGCGGCGGGCGCCGTGGCGGCCGAGGCGCCGGCGGGACAGGTGGCGAAGGTCGCCGTGCCCGTCTCCAATGTCGGCAAGACGGACGGCACGGCGGTAGTTCAGCTCTACGTCTCCACGCCGAACGCGGGCAAGGGCGCGCCGCTCAAGTCGCTGGTCGCGTTCCGCCGCGTGCCGCTCAAGGCCGGGGCGTCGACGACGGTCGAGTTCACCGTGTCGGAAAAGCGCCTGATGGAGTTCAATGCGGACGGCGTCGCGACGCGTGCGGCGGGCGAATTGAAATTCTCCGTCCAGCTCTAACCGCTCTTGCCGAAAACCCTGTTTTGTGGTATTCTATTTTCGTATCTTGAACGAAGGGAGCATTATATGAAGAAACTGATTTCGTCTTTCGCGTGCGTCGTCGCGCTTGGCCTTGTGGCCGCGCCGCCGCCGGGTGGTCAGGGACGTGGTCCCGGTCCGGGTTCGCGTCCCGCCGTTGCGCCGCGTCCGGCGTCGGGCGGCGCCCATGCCGCGCCGCGGTCCGTGCCCAGCCAGCCGCCGCGCGCCTTGCAGAAGTCCCATCACCAGATGGGCATGCGCGGCGCGGGCGGACACGTGGCGCCGCCGAACCGCAAGGGTTTTCACGACAAGCGTCCGAACGGCGCCCGCTTCTGGAGCCGTCCGCCGACGCCGCCGCCGATGGTCCATGCCCTCCGTGCGTGGAGCTGGATTGCCTCGCCGTGGAGCTACACGGTCGACGGCGTCTACTACTACGGCGAAGGCTACTACTTCGACGGCTACAACTACTGCTACAACGGCGGCTACCATCTCACGCCGCCGCCGGTGCTGGTCGCCCAGCCAGTCGTCGTGCAGACGCCTCCTCCGACGCCGGTGGTGGTCACGCCGACTCCGCCGTCCCCGCCGCCGCCGCCGCCCCGCCGTCGTCAGCGCGGTCTCCTGAACGTGCTGTTCGGCTGGTAAGCGTGTCAGTTGTGCGAGAAAGCAGCGGTCGTGGATCCCGTCGTGGGGCCACGGCCGTTCTTGCAAAATCAGGAGCTGGCTCAATGAAGAAATCGATGTTGGGTGCGCTGGCGGCGGCCGTGCTGGCGGGCGTCGGAATCGTGTCGGCCGAAGAAGCGGCGGTTGCCGCGCCGAAGGCGACGCTGGAGGCGAAGATTGCCGCGGCGGGCTATCAGATGCAGGGGATTGACACTTACCTGGGCGGCCGCCGCATCAAGTTCGACTTCCAGGGCGAACCGGCCTGGATCGTCGAACCGACGGGTCCTGTGGCACCGGGCAAGTGGATCTGGGTGATGAAGTGGCCGGGCGCGTTCGCCGAGGGCACGGGCCAGGTCGATGCGCTTGCGCGTGGCTACCACTACATGTACATCGACGACTGGAAGCATGTCATGAACGACGCGGGCGTGGCCCGGGCCAAGGCCTTCTACGACTTCGTGACGGGCAAGCTCGGCTTCGCGCCGAAGGCGAACCTCATCGGCATGAGCTGGGGCGGCTTCTACGCGACGCGCTTCGCCTCGACGCATCCGGACTGCGTGAACCGCCTGTACCTCGACAACCCGGTGCTCAACTTCGGCGCGTTCAATCCCCGCGGTTGGAATGGCGTGAAGGAGGCGTGGCATTTCCCGGAGGGCGCCAACTGGAAGGACAATCCGGCGATGCCCGTGGCGCGCACGAAGCCGCTCGTCGATGCGAAGATTCCGATTCTGCTGATGTACGGCGACAAGGACAAGGTCGTGCCGATTGCGGACAATGCGGAGCTCTTCCTCGCGCGCTTCAAGGCCGCCGGCGGCACGCTCGACGTGATTGTGCGTGCAGGATGCGACCACCATCCGCACGGATTTGTGGACAAGAAGGACGGACATCGCATCGTCGATTTCTTCGAGGGGAAGCCCGCAAAGTAATCGTTGTGCCGGCCCCCTTCGGGATTGCGCAAAAATGATAGAATAAATGCGCGAATATATCTGTTCAGGTTGGGGGGCATTTGCTATAATTCCACCGTTGATCCTCGTTCTTGGGGATCGGGATCTTAAAATGAGAGGAGGCAAGAAATGGGTTCGAAAGTCAAATTTCTGCTGACGGCGGGTCTTGCGCTGGCCGGCGGGGCGCTGTTTGCCGCGCCGCCGCAGGGACGC
This sequence comes from uncultured bacterium, assembly GCA_902803135.1. Taxonomy (GTDB): domain Bacteria; phylum Verrucomicrobiota; class Kiritimatiellia; order RFP12; family UBA1067; genus RUG572. The sequence continues at coordinate 3,930 of CADCPA010000212.1, read as the reverse complement.
GTGGCGTTGCATACCTGGGCCACGACGGCTGAATTCAAGGACATTTCCGTAACGGATCTCCGCGGGACGGTGCTCTGGAAGGGGCTGCCGAACCTCGCGAAGGCCGAAAAGGGCAACGAGGGCAAGTGGGTCGTCGACGGCGATGTTCTGCGCCAGACGAACGAGAAGGGTACGCAGGGCGCGACGCTGGCGTTCGGCAGCAAGGAGTGGGGCGACTATGTGTTCCGCGTGAAGGCGCGCAAGCTCTCCGGCAAGGAAGGCTTCATTCTCCACGTGCGCGAGCTGGGCCCGCAGCAGTGCATCTACGCGAACTACGGCGGCTGGAACAATGCGCAGAGCGGCTTTGAGACGAGGGGCGACTACGACTTCCCGTCGCCGATGGCGCGGGCGACGGACGCCTTCGAGACGGGCCGCTGGTACGACCTCGAAGTCGTCTGCAAGGGCAAGCGCCTGACGATGAAGGTGGACGGCAAGCCGATCTACGAGAACATTGAAATCACCGACCGTCCGCTTCCCGACGAGCCGAACGTCATCGTCGTCGACGATACGAAGGCGAAGTACCCCGTGGCCGAGGACATGTGGGGCATCTTCTTCGAAGACATCGACCTCTCCCTTGACGGCGGCGTGTACGCGGAACTCGTGCGCAACCGCAGTTTCGAAGACGGCGAAGGCCGTGACAAAGACAATGGCTACAAGGACGCGCTCGGCTACTGGGAGACGGTGGGCGACGCGGAACTGACGATCGACACGACGAAGCCGCTTTCCGACCGCAACCGCCAGTGCGGCCGCGTGAAGGCGCAGCCGGGCGCGGGCATCGCCAACACGGGCTATTTCGGCATCGCCGTGAAGCCGGGCGAAAAGTACCGCCTGTCCGTCGCGCTGCGCGGCGACCTGAAGGGGCCGATCGATGTCTCGCTCGCCGCGCTTGGCGCGACGTACGCGAAGGGCCAGATCAAGAAAATCGGTCCGGACTGGAAGACCTACACCCTCGAATTCACGGCGAACGCCGTCGATCCGGCTGCGAAGCTCGTCTTCCGCGCCCCCGGGGGCGGCACGTTCTACATCGACTGCGTCTCGCTGTTCCCGTGCGATACCTACGGCAAGAGCGGACTCTTCCGCAAGGACCTCATGGAGCGTCTCGCGGCGCTCAAGCCGAGCTTCGTGCGCTTCCCCGGCGGCTGCTGGGTCGAAGGCGACACGATGGCCGAGGCCTACCGCTGGAAGAAGACGATCGGCTCCATCTGGGACCGCCGCACGCAGTGGAACATCTGGCGTTACTGGTCGACGAACGGCGTCGGCTTCCATGAATATCTGCAGCTCTGCGAAGATCTCGGCGCGACGGCGATGTTCTGCATCAACTGCGGCATGAGCCATCGCGAGAACGTGCCGATGGACCAGATGGACGAGTTCGTGCAGGACGCGCTCGACTGCATCGAGTACGCGAACGGTCCGGCGACCTCCAAGTGGGGCAAGGTGCGTGCGGCGAACGGCCACCCGGAACCGTTCAATCTCAAGTACCTCGAAATCGGCAACGAGAACGGCGGCCCGGCCTACCATGAACGCTATGCGCTCATCCACGACGCCGTGCAGAAGCGCTATCCCGAGATCAAGATCATCTCCGACCTCTGGGGCGGCCCGGTGAAGGGGCGGCCGCAGCACATCCGCGACGAGCACTACTACATGACGCCCGACTGGTTCATGAGCCAGGGCGCGAAGCACTACGACCAGACGCCGCGCGGCGAGTTCGAGGTGTTCGTGGGCGAATATGCCGTCACGCAGGACGTCGGCCACTGGGGCGACCTCCGTGCCGCAATCGGCGAGGCGGCGTTCATGTGCGGCCTCGAGCGCAATGCGGACCTCGTGAAGCTGGCCGCCTACGCGCCGCTCTTCGCGAATGCGAAGCACACGGTGTGGAGTCCGAACCTGATCTATCCGACGACGGACGGCAACTTCGTCAATCCGAGCTGGAACGTGCAGAAGCTCTTCAGCGAGAACCGCGGCAAGGACGTGCTCGCGTTCGAACAGACCTCGCGCGTGATGCGCACGAAGGACGGGCGCAGCTGCCGCGCGGTCGCCGCGTCCGCGGTGCGCGATGCGGACGGCACGGTGATCGTGAAGGCGGTCAACTGCTCGGAAAAGCCGCAGGACATCAAGGTGTCGATCGCCGGCGCGAAGGTCGCGCAGGCGAAGAAGACGTGGTTCACGGGCCCTGACGCGAAGGCGAGCAACTCGCCGACGAACCGCGAGGCCCTCAAGGAGAAGACGGGGACCGCGAAGACGCAGGACGGCGTGGTGGTGGAAACGCTGCCGCCGTTCTCGCTGACGGTGTTCCGCCTGAAGCGCTAAGGAATGTTTACAGGGCTGATCCAGAAAGTCGGCACGCTCAAGCGTGTCTCCCGCGGCAAGGGCCTCGTGCTCGAATTCCAGTTCGAGCCGTGGCCTGAACCGCTTGTGCCCGGCGAAAGCGTCGCCGTGAACGGCGTGTGCCTGACCGTCTGCGCCTGCGACGCGACGCGGTTCACGGCCGATGTGCTCGGCGAGACCGAGCGTCGGTCGAGTCTGGCCGGGCTTCTGCCCGGCGCGAAGGTCAACCTCGAGCGTGCGATGAAGGCCGGCGACCGGTTTGGCGGCCATGTCGTGCAGGGGCATGTGGACGGGTGCGGCGAGCTGTCCGCCCGCATCCCGAAGGGGCGCGACTTCGCGTTGAAGTTCACGTGTCCGCGCGCCGTCGCCGCGGCGACGGTGCTGAAGGGTTCCATCGCCGTCAACGGCGTGTCGCTCACCGTGAGCGGACTCGGCGACGACTGGTTGCAGGTGGACGTGATCCCCACGACCGCGGCGGAGACGAACCTCGGCGGACTGCGCGTGGGCGACGTGGTGAATCTCGAAAGCGACGTGCTCGGCAAGTACGCCATCCGGCGCGGCGAGCTGGCGGTGGAGGAAGAGGGCGGGGCCGGCGAGGCGAAACGCGGCGGCCTCACGATGGAGATGCTCGCGGAGAACGGGTTTCTATGAAGAGCGTGTTGACGAAAGCGCTGCCGTGCCTGGCGCTTGTCGCCTGTGCGACGGGCGGCTGGATGTGCCAGCGGCGCGGCGCGGAGCAGGCCGCGCAGGAGACGGTGGCGCCGTCTCCCGCCGCGGAGATGATCGTGGCGGGCCTCGGCGGTTTCCGCGGCATTGCCGCGGAGGTCGTGTGGTTCCGTGCGGACCGTCTGCAGGATGAAGGCCGCTACGCCGAGCTCGCGCAGCTCGCCGCATGGCTCACGTTCCTCGAGCCCCATACGCCCGAAGTGTGGGCGTTTACAGCCTGGAACCTCGCGTATAACGTGTCCGTGATGATGCCGACGCATGCGGACCGCTGGCGCTGGGTCGATGCGGGCATGCGTCTCCTGCGCGACGACGGGCTGCGTCTCAACCCCGGCGACCCGGTTCTCTACAAGGAACTCGCCTGGATGTTTCTCATCAAGTTGGGCGGCCAGCTGGACGAAGCCTCCGACTACTATCGCGACCAGTGGAAGACGTTGATGAACGGGTGCGGCATGATGGGCACCTACGACGCCGTGGGGCTCGACCGCGCACGTATGGACGCCATCGACAAGGAGTACGGCAAGCAGGATTGGACGAGTCCGCTCGCCAGCGCCCTCTACTGGGCGGCGCGCGGGCTCGAGACGGCCCGCCGGAAGGAACACCGCGCCGAACTCCGCCAAGTCATCTATCAGACCCTGATGGTCGCCTCGAAATCCGAGCCGCGTTTCGCGGCGCGCGCCTTGAAGGAGATGCGCACGGCCTACGCGGAGCAGCCCTCGCCGATGCTCCTCCAGATCATGGTGAAATTCAAGGAATCCTACGGCCTCGACTAGGCGGCCGGGGCGGCGCTGGTCAAAAAGGGTCAGACCCTTCTGTATATGTTTTACAGTATATGCTTGACCT
>CADCPA010000211.1 GCA_902803135.1 uncultured bacterium | reverse complement strand
AGGACAAGCGTCCTCGCGCCGCGCTTCGCGGCCATGTAGCCCGCGCCGATTCCGGCGGGGCCGCCGCCCGCCACGATCACGTCGTAGTCCGCCGCCGTGCCCGCAAGCGGCGAAAACGCCGCCGCGACCACCGCCGCCAGCGCCGCAACACATGTTTTTCTCCGTGTAGCCATAGCAACATTCTCCTTGAGTTGTCACTGGATGATAAACAAACACACTATCCACCAAATTCAAGGTGTTTACAGGCGACTTATCTGCCAAAATTCAACGGATTCACGAGCGGCCTATCTGCCAATCGCGCCTTTTTGTTCGCCGCAATGGCAGCAAAGAAGACCGGCCTTGCGGACATTGCGTCAATGGGCAGTCGGCATAAAGAAACTGTCGGCGGGGATCAGGAAGTCGAAGTAGCGATCTGCCGGAACGGCCGGTGAAAGCCGCCCGTCATAGACAAGCGCCGTACGCAACGAATGACCTCTTCCCAATTTCAGCTTGCGAACCTTTCCATCGACTTCGTCAATGACTTCCCGCCCGATTTCACGGCGGCGCTTTATCTCCACCGCCATCACCATGCGCTGTGTCTGTATCAGAAGGTCGACTTGGCATCCCGCCCGGTCTGCCGTCGCACGCTGGCAGTATGGAGCGGCAGACAGCACAAGCGACTTGTCAAGTCCAAGCAGCGGAAACAACGTCTGCAGGTTGTTCAGAACAAGGTTCTCAAACTGGAGCCCGAACATCGGCTCCAGCCCTTGAAGCTGTTCAAGCGACGAGAACGCGAAAAGGTCTTTCTCGACCATCTGACGCCGAGGTTCGATGTAGTGGAGATAGAAACGGGTGTAATTGTCGGAGACCCTGAACCGCTCCTCGCGAAACGGCTCGCCTGTGCAGGGATTCAATCCGCCATCCCCGGCGACATATCCAGCCATGCGCAAGTCCTTCAAGGTCCGCACATAACTTCCGTTTGGCGTCTTGCCGTCCATCACAGCCAATTCCGCCGCAGATCTCGGACCGTCCATGAGCATTCTCAGTATCCGCCCCCTGGTCTTCGACTTGCGCCCGAATACGCCGTTGAACGTCTCGTCGAACTCACGGAACAGGATGCCCCTCGGCATGAAGCACATGCGCCGGACATTCTCATCTACGGACAGTTCCGGCCTAACGTCCTCGATATACTTCGGAATCCCCCCCGTGACGGACAAGAGGTCAATCTTCTCCCTCACCGACATGCGCTCTCCGGCATGGCCAAGCATCTGCTGGCATTGAAGCGGAGTCAGCTCCTTCAGTTCGATGTCCAGCGAATCCCGCCCGACGAAACCAGTGGAATCGAGAATGTTTTCGGCAATCCATGCCGACACCGAACCGCAGAGTATGAACACGAGATTCGGATGCTTGCGAAACTTGCGGTCCCAGGCCTCCTTGAAGTATCCGGCGAAATCGGGATTGTACCCGCCAAGCCAGGACACTTCGTCAAGGAGCACTACAGTCCTGCGCCCAGTCGCCAGCAAGGCGTCCAACTGTGAAAATGCAAGCGACCAAGTCTCGACAGGCACGACTTCACGCCCCGAATACTCGGCTACCTTCTCGCAAAAGCGCCTTCTCTGAATGGCGTCTGTCATGCCTTTGCGCGGAGGGAGCCCCTCTATGCAGATGAATGTCTCTGCACTTCTGGCGGCAAACTCGTCAACAAGCGTGGACTTGCCGATACGACGACGCCCACGGCAAGTGACCAGCACTCCATGGTCGCGCCCCCAAAGGGCTTCAAGATCTCTCAATTCTCGCTCTCTGCCTACAAACATGCCACCTCCCTGCATTTTCTGTGCTGATTATCTCATAATGTCGGCGGAATGTCAATCACAACTTTTCATCTATTTCAGTAAATCAGAAATAGATGAAAGTTCAGGCGCATTTTCAGTCAAAACTTTTCTTCTATTTCAGTAATGGTAAAACAGAAGAAAAGTATCAACACCAACAGATTCACGAGCGGCCTATCTGCCAATCGCGCCTATTTGTTCGCCCAAAGAAGACCGGCCTTACGGACATCTTTTCGCCGCCATGCACGACCGTTGCAGATGCGATGCCGGGAATCGCACGGCGGACCGCATCAAGATTTCGCGCACGCGCCTACTTCGTGAACTTCACGACGAAGCCGCCGCCCGGCGCCATCGGAAGGTCGAGCTTGTCGCCGGCCTTCACCGTCCTGGTCTCATGGACGTACTTCATCGGTTGCGTCGCGCTCTCCGGCGCGTCGCGGAAGATTTCCGCCTTCCACTCGCCTTCACCGAGGAACGCCGTCTCGAGCGTATAGGGCTGGGCGTCCATGTTCGCGAGCGCCGCCGCGTACCACGCGCCGCACTTCGCCTTGCGGGCGACGGCCGCGAGCTTGTCGGGGCAGCACTTGAGCGCCTTCGTATCGGCCCACACGACCGGCGTCGCCGCCATGAACGTGAAGCACTCTTCGTTCTTCTCGTAGTTCGTCGGCGAGTCACAGAGCATCTGCAGCGGCGCGTCGTAAGCGGCCATCATGGCCATCTGGTGGCAGCGCGTGCCGATCGAACCCGGCGAGTGGCCGTTGCCCTTGTAGGCGTCGACCGGGTAGTTGAGCATCGCGCCCGGGGTGTAGTCCATCGGACCCGCCGTCAGACGCAGGAAGAACGCGCGCACGTCGTTGCCGAGCATGTCGCCCGAAGACTTCACGTCGCGGAACCACTTCATCTGTTCGAGGCCGTGGATGCCCTCGTAGTTGAGGATGTTCGGGTACATGCGCTGCATGCCGACCGGACGATACGCGCCATGGTAGTCGACGAGCATCTTCTCCTTCGCGCACGCGGCGGCGAACTTTTCGAGGAACTCCGCGCACACGGCGTCGCCGCGGTCCATGAAGTCGACCTTGAAGCCCTTCGCGCCCAGCTTGGCGAAGTGCGACGCCACCTTCTCCTCTTCGCCGTAGACCTGCGCCCACGCCATCCACAGGATGATGCCCACGCCCTTCTTGTTGGCGTAGTCGATGAGATACGGCACGTCCACGTCCTTGTGAAACTTCCAGATGTTGAGGCTTTCGCTCCAGCCTTCGTCGAAGATCACGTACTCGACGCCCTTCTTCGCGGCGAAGTCGATGTAGTACTCGTAGGTCTTCGTGTTGCAGCCGGCCTTGAAGTCGATGTGGTCGCCCTGAAGATTCCAGTCGTTCCACCAGTCCCACGCGACCTTGCCGGGCTTGACCCAGCTGAAGTCCAGGTTCGGATCGGCCGGCGTCGCGAGCGCGCGCACGATGTCCTGTTCGCAGAACTGCGCGGGCGAGTCGCCGAGCACGAAGACGCGCCACGGCAGCGTGCGCGCGCCGTCCGCCTTCGCGATATAGGCCTCGCGGTCGGTGACGCGCACCCAGCGGCCGCCGGTCTTGAGGCCCCTCGCCTCGCCCCAGCCGCCCACGCGCTCCGTCGCCTTCGGATAGCGCGCCATCTTCGCGGAGAGCTTCACGCCCGCGTCCGTCTTCGCGACGCCGCGGAAGTTCCAGATCGGATAGCTGCGCACGTCCGACTCGGTCACCGCCACGGCCTTGCCGCCCACGCTGTAGGCGAACGGGAGGTAGTAGAGGCTGCTGTCGCTCTTGAGCTCGCCGGCGGATGCCGCCTCCGGCACGGTTTCCTCATTGCCGTACGCGTTCGTGCGGTTGAACCAGCAGCGCGCGGCGGCGGACGGAATCGTCACATCGGAGGCTTCGAAATCGACAAGGCCGCCCTTCGGCGTCGTGAAGCGGTACGCGACGCCGTCGTTGCGCGCCACGAGATTCACGCCGAGGCCCGACGACAGTTTCACATCGGCCTGGTTGCCGTCGAGGCAGATTTTGTCCTTCTTGTAGTACGGCGACGCCTCGCAGCCCGAGAGCGTCTTGCGCGCGACGTCCTTGATCGACGCGCCCTGCGCAAGACTCGCACCGTCCATCTTGAGGTCGATCGGCGTCTTCGCGACCACCGTCACGCCGTCGCGCGCGACTTCGTAGGCGACCGGCGCGTCAAAAAGACGGATCACGTTCTTGCCGTCCGGCGACTTGACCTCGACGGTCTCGGCGAAACAGGCACACACGGCAAGCACGCTGGCCGCCGCAAACAGCAGAGGAGTATTGTTTTTCATGCGCCAATTATAGCATATCGGCAATCTTCAGTCTGCTTTTTTCATCCGTCATTTTTCCACGGCGTTTCGCTGAAGATCTCCCGCCGGCCGCTACTTGGTCGCAATCGTCCACGTGCGGCCGCACATGTGGCACGTGATGTCGAGCGTAGGCGGGAGCGTGGCGCGCTCCGCGGGCGAAATCGTCGCGAGCATCGCCGCGGCGCGCTCCGCGCTGCAGCGGCAGGCGAAGGCCATCGGCGTCGTCTTGCGGATCTCGGCCTGCGGGAGGCCGATTTTCTTCAGGAGCGTGCGCGGCGAAGCCGCACCGGACGCAAGCGCCTTCGCAACCGCGCCCGACGCGAAAACCTCCGCCACCTGCGCGAACGCCGCCGCGTCGCCGTCGGGCGGACACTCGGCGAGAACGCCGCGCGCGCAGGTCGGCACGCCGTCGTCGCCGGCCGCCGCCGCCACGGCGGTGCAGACGCGACGCTGCAGCGACTGGGAGAAGAACGCGTCGAGGCCGGAAGCAATGGCCTGCTTCTTCCACGCCGTCGCCACGACGCCGCTGGACAGGATCGCGCCGGGAATCGAACGGATGATTTCGAAGGTGCCCGTCTCCCCGAGCACCTTCGCGTCCTTGGGCGCGCCGAGACCGTCGAATCCGTCCAGCACCTTCTTCTTCGTATAGCCGCGCAGCGTGCCGGCCGCCGTGCATTCGACGAGGAAGCCTTCAAGCGGCCCCGCACAGTCGAGCCGCAGCGTCACCGTTTCGTCGTCTTCCGACGTTTCAGCTCCGAGCAAGGCCACGCCGGCGAGCGCCTGCGCGAGATAGTGCGAGGCGGTCGGACCCGACAGGTGTCCGCGGGCCAGCTGGCCGGCCGCGGTCGTGCAATCCGCGCAGACGAGCGAAATCCGCGTCGCGGCGTCCAAGATCTCAATGCGTTCGTCTTTCATACCTGCGATTCACCGATGAAATGGATTTCAATGTCGTCGAGGGCGCTCAGCAGGTTTTCCGCATTCGACTCCTCGAGCACGCGCACGTCGACCTCCGGCGCCTCGACCTCGGCCTGCTCGGGATGCGACAGGAAGAACATGAACCGCGCGCGCAGCGCGTCGATGCGACGCACGTGGCGCTCGAGCGCCCAGAGGGCGAAATGCCACTTGTTGAGGAACCCGTAGCTCGCGTCCAGCTGCGGCTCGAAATCTTCAAAGCTGTCGCGGCGCACCGTGAACGCCCATTCCATCGCGCGCAGGCGGAATTCGAAGCCGGCGAAGAAGCGCTCGCCCAGTTCCGCGAGCGGACACACCGGATGCTGCGCGGCGAAATCTGCCAGCGCCTTCGCATAGACGGAGAGGTAGAAGGCCGCGATGGCCTCGAGATTGCGGTCGGTGCGCGCCCGGTCGGGCCAGCCGAGCGAGCCGCGCACGGAACAGTACGACACGGCCTGCGGCATCTGGCGTCCCGCCTTGATGTCGTAGCTGAAGCGATAGATTTCCTTGCCGATGCCGTAAAGCGGCGACTTGGTCGCCGGATCGTACTTCTTCATCGCCAGATTCTGCGCGGCGGCATCGCCCATGAGCGACGCGAAAGCCTCCACGACATGCGGATCCTCGCCGGCGTCGGCTCCGCCGAACTCGCCGGCCAGCTGGAAATAGTGCGCCGGAATGTCCACCAGCGGTTCGCCTTCGCAGCGCGTGCGGATGTAGAAGTCGCCCCGCACCTTCCGCCGCTTCTTGCCCGCCCGGCGTTGGAGCAGGCGGTAGTCGGGCAAGTCGACCCCCAGCGACTTGAACGCCTTGGCGCGCGTGATCACGTAGCTGCCGTAGCCGCTGCGGGTGCGGGCCAGACGCTTCTCGACGAAGGAGGCGACGAGCGGGCTGCGGTCCGTCTTGAACACGACTTCGCGTGTCGCGCCCTGGCCGATCGGACAATCCGCCTCGGCGTCGTTCGTGCGCAGCTCGTAGACGTTCGCGTACTCGACATGCTCGTCGCGGCTGACAAAGGCCCGCAGATTGGAGAGCAGCACTTCGCTGCGCGCGTCGCAGAGTTCGTCGTAGATCGGCCGGCCGTCCTTGTACTGGACGCCCGGGAGCGCCGTACGGCGGTCGTCGAACGCCGGCGTCGATCCCTCGCCCATCACGGAGTAGATTTCGCCCGTGATGTGCATGTAGAGCGTTTCAATGAAAACCTTCGACTGCTCGTCGGCGAATTCGGGGCGCGCCAGCAGCGACTTGTAGAGCGCGTCGATCTCCTCGATGCGCCCCGCAACCTGCCCGGGGTCGACGCGGCGGAGCACGATCCGCTCCATCAGCTTCTCCAGTTCGGGCACGAGCCGCTCCATCGCGTGTCCGCGGCGGAGACCGAAGAGCTCGACCTCATGATGACCGTGGAACTTGTTCTCGCGCAGGAACGACGCCGTGTGGCCTTCGAACACGCTGACCAGCTCGTGAAAGCCGTCGAGAAAGGCCGCGTAGTCGGTGCGCGCCGATTCGACGAGCCGGTGGAATTCGCTGTAGGACAGGAAGTGGACGCCGCGGGAGCCGTGGTAGTAGCGGATGCCGGTCGAAATGCGCTTGCGGCTCGCCGCCAGGGCGACGGACATTTCCCGCTCCGTCCAGGCGAGCGGCTTGACGCGCCATTCCTGCCCGCGGCGGCGGAAATGCTCGAGCGTCTGGTCGTTGCGCTCGACCATGACGACGTTGGCATACGGAAACTTGAGCGTCTCCGTCAACCAGTCGTCAAGCGCCGCCAGACGGCGGCACGGCACATCGCGCTGCGACAGTTCAAGCTTGCCGTCCACAACGTTGCCGCAGAGGACGTTCTGCATCATCACCTCGCCGCGACGCTGCGGCGGCAGGCGGCAGAGATCCCAGAACAGACCCTGCAGAAGCGGCAGCGCGGCGACGGAATGGTTGCCCGTCGTCACGGTCATAACATGCCCGGATCCGCCGTTGGGACGCAAATCGGACTTTTCGACCAGCAGCACCGAGGCGTGTGCGTCGAGATTCATCCAGACGCCACGTTCGAAAATGAAGGTGTCGTGACCGAGGTCGTAGGCGCGGAAATAGCGCTGGCGGCCCATCGCGCGCGTCACCACCCGTGCGGGGCGACGCATGGCTTTTCGCTGGATTTCGCGAAGCAGCTGTTTGACGGACCTTTTCATGCGCGCACTGCCCGAGGATTAGAGCTCCTCTTCCTCTTCGCCGTGATGAGTGTGGTGGGGGAAATGTCCGAGCCGCATTTCCTCCTTGGCAATCAGATCCTCCACGAAACCGCCCAGCGCGTCGAGATCCGCCTCGTCGGCGGCCGCGAGCAGATTCTGCAGGGCGCGCGGCACATGGCGCGCAAACCGGGGCTGGCCGACGGACGCCAGGCGTCCGTACGCGCCCAGCGCCTGGACGAGGCGCTGCACGGCGCCCAGCGCCAGTTTCGGCGCGGGATAGAGCTTCGCCAGCGCCAGACGGTCCTTCTCCTCGAGCGGCACATAGGGATCGTAGAGCAGCGAGGCCAGGTCGTAGACCGCCGGTCCCAGACGCATGCCCTGGAAATCGATGAAGGCGAACGAACCGTCTTTGCGGAACAGCACGTTCGAGCTCTGGAAATCGCGATGCACGAGCACGGGAACCTGGCCCGCCAGCTCCGCCGCCACGCCTTCCAGCTCCTGACGCACGTCGTCGGGCAGCTTCTCGTAGCCGTAGCGCGCCTTGACGCAATAGGTTTCGAAAAGATCGCGCTCCCAGGCGTAGAGGTCGGGTCCGAACGACGGTTCGAGCACCGTGCCCTTCTTCGCCAGCGCGGCCTCGGTGCCCTTT
>CADCPA010000210.1 GCA_902803135.1 uncultured bacterium | reverse complement strand
GGCCATAGCCGCGCAGGGTGCGCACACCTGGACCGGCAATGTCGATGGAAACATCAACAACAAGAACAACTACAGCGCCACCACCTATAGCGGCTACTACAATACCGACAATTTGACGGGCAACAAGGTGACGACGCTCTATCTTCCGAGCAACCTTAAGGGCTCCTTCAAGTTCGCCGGCGACGGCACGGCAAGATATCGCGCCCTCGACTTCCAGAAAGGCAGCTGGCAGCTTCACGGCAAGCCCGGTGACACAATCTACACGTGGGACAACTCGGGCGGCTACGATTCGTCGGAGGACAAGGAGCGCATCTGCGTCGGCTGCGCGTGGAAGGGCGGCGACACGGCGGACGCCTCGCTGCGGATGCACGCGATCGACGTGAAGCTTAGGCGGCTGCTCGTGGGAAGTTCCGGCACGACCAAGGGCACGCTTATTCTGGACGACAAGGACGTGGCCGGCACGGCCTACCACGGCCCGGTCAACCTTGAGACCACGGACAACATCTTATTGCAACGCGGCTCGATGGCCGCCACAAACGCCACCGTCAAATGCGGCGGCGACCTCTCGATCTGCAACGGCGGAGGCACGGCGGCGCTCACCATCTCCGGCGGTTCGTTCGAGGTCGCTTCCGGCAAGTGGACGCGGTTCGAGTCCGGCGGCACGGGGTCGATCCGCATAGCCAACGCGACGTTCACGACCCGGTACGTCAAGGACTAGACTACACGGGCGGCTGCGCAAGCATGGTGCTGGACGGCGGTACGATCCAGTGCAACGGCACGGCCCAATACGGACTGATCGATGCCAGCGTCAACGTCGAGGTTGACGCGAACGGCGGCACGATCAACACCGGCGGCAACTCTTTCAACGTCCCTGCGGCCATCAATGCCGTGGAGAACACGGCAGGTACGTTCACCGTGACGGGCGGCGGAACCGTGACGTTCCCCGCGATGGGCGACATCGCCGGCGCGTTCGTCGTGGGCGACGACACGACGGTCCACTGGTTCGACCAGGACGGCGACGTGTCGAGCGCATGCGCCTTTGCCTCGCTTGCGCTCGGCGCGGACTCGACGATCTTCCTTGACGGCAACACGACGGCGGTGGACGCCCTCCCGGCCACCGTGACGACGACCGCCACGGCGGAGAGGAAGGCGACGATCGAAATCACGTTTTCCGCAATTCCCGCCTCGGGGACGTCATTCACGCTTTTCCCGACCGCCAACGCGGAGGATTTCAACGTGAAGCCGATGTTCGGCAGCCTTGAACTGCCCCATGAAACGGCGATAGTCGAAGGCAATCTCGTCCTGACCATCACCGCCGAAGACTACGTCTGGAACGGAATGATGCCGAACTGGGACGACACGGACGCCTGGATGAAGGGCGGTGCCATCGTGACATGGTCGGACGGCAACAATGCGATCTTCGGCATGGCGAACGCAACGGCAGCCCTCGCCGCCGACGCTTCTGCCGCAGAAATGCGCGTCACCGCCGACGCGACGATTTCCGGCACTGGCACGCTTACCGTTCCATCGGTCTCGGTTGATCCGGGTGTCTCAGCCACCATCAACACGCCTACGGCGGGCTCGCTCGCGAAGAAAGGCGGGGGCACGCTCACGCTTGGCTCCTCGCGCACGGAGCAGACCACGCTTTCCGAAGGAACGCTTGTGATGGCGAGCGGCGCGACGGTCGATCCCGCGAAGCTCAGGCTCGGCTCGGAAGCGTCGAAGCCGGTCACGTTCGACTACGGCGGCGGGACGCTGGATTCTGCCCTTGCGGCCTTTGTCAAGCCCGGTGCGGATGTTACGCTTATGAACGCCGTCATTTCCAATAGTGGCAATATATATTTAACGAAAGACACCTTCCCGTCTGTCCTGACGGTTGCGAGCGGCGCATCGCTGGTGTTCGGCGACCATTTCTCGCTGAACACCATGACGGAGGCCACGTTGAACATCGCCGGCGGCAAGGCGTCGGCGGCGAAGAACGCAAACAACTGGATCATGCAGACTTCGCCTGAAGGCCGGCTGAACATCAACGTGACGGACGGCGGACTCCTCTATTTCGGCGGCGAGGTGTACATGCTCACCTGCCGCGACACGGTGGACGGCTCAAACGAATACCGGAACCCCTCGCTGTACCTGAAGGTCGTCGATTCAACGCTCTGCGTCGCGAACGGCAAGAGCCTGCGCTTCGGCTATGACGGGAACAACAAGAACCCCGCCTTGCCGACGGGCGTGTTCGCCGCGACCAACTCGACCATTGTCGTCGAATACGCAATGAGCATAGGGCACAACGTCTCTGGCGCGAACACTGCCGGCTCATACACGGCGGACTTCGAGCACTGCGCCATCACTACCAGATCGTTCAGGGTCTATCATGATCGTCCGCTCAACGCCGCGCGGTTCAACAACACGCGTCTCACGCTCGGCGCATACCTGGAGAATTCGATTTATTCATCTCCCGAGTTCGAGACGATGGGCGAGGGCGGAACGGCGATAAAGCCGATAACCATCGACGCCGACGGGCTCGTCATCGACACCAACGGAAACAACGGCGATCTCCAGGCCGATCCGCAGGGGCCGGGCGCGATCACCAAAGTCGGCAGCGGAATCCTGCACGTCCGGCGCAATCAGACTTCGTCTTCCCAGCTCGTGTGCGAGGGGGGCGAGACCTACGTCTACGACGGACTGTCGATTAGCCGCCCGGTCACGGTGAAGGGCGGCGCGAAGTTC
>CADCPA010000209.1 GCA_902803135.1 uncultured bacterium | reverse complement strand
CGTGCGGATCGACTGCGTCGACGACGCGACCTACAACCTCGAGTCGGCGCCGCACCTCGAAGGCGCGCACGTGAAGCTGCCGAACCCCTCCACGGGCGCGGTCGTCGCGGAGGGGATGAGCGGGGCGGACGGAGTCTTCGCCGCGTCCGAGATCCCAGAGGGAACGTACCAGCTCGTCGTCACGGCGGACAAGCACGGCAGCTACGCGGCGGCGGTCGAGGTGAACCCCGGACGCACGGCGAGGGTGACGGCGTTCCTCCAGTACCAGGCGATCACCGCCAACTGGACCGTCGCGCGCACCGAGATCGAGGACCAGTATCCGGTCGACCTCGTCCTCGAGTTCGAGACGTCCGTGCCGGTGCCGGTCGTGAAGATGGATTTCATCGACCGGCTTCCCGACATCCAGCCGGGCGAGAGCTACGCGACCAAGGCGGTCTTCACCAACCTCGGTCTCATCCGCGCGGACGACGTGACGTTCGAGCTGCCGGCGTTCTATGGCTACGTGTGGACCTATCCTGCGGGCAGCTTCTCGCTCGCGGCGGGCGCGGCCAGGGCGGTACCGGTCGTGCTGACGCGCCTCCCCTATTCCACCGAGGACGACTACCAGGACTATCTCGACGACCCCGGGCATACGGGCTCGTCGTCCGGCGGTAGATCCCATTCGGAGATTGCGGGCAACATCGAGGACGAGAACGGTCCCGGCTCGTCGACCTCGCCGTCAAAGCCGGTGTACATCGGCGGCGCCTACGGCGGACCTGGCATGAAGGTCGTGCAGCACGGCGCGCGCTCGGGAAGCGGCACGTCTTCGACGCACGCCGGACCTCTCGGCGACGGCGAGTCCGACGGCAACCCCTGCACCGGTTTCGTGAAGTACGTCTACGGCTACGAGTGCGACGGCGATCGCTGGGTGCCGGTTTCGCGCCAGCTCGTGTACGGCGACAACTGCCCCCAGGTGGCGGGCTCCCTTGTGGGGATCGGATCGGCGGGGGGATCGTCGTCCGAGCCCTCGCGCGGCGTGGAGCAGATCGTCAACATCCCGCCGGGGATGAACGGCGGCGACTTCTGGGTGTTCGAGGACGGCTGCGACGGCGGCGTGTCGAACAAGCTCGGACCGTGCCTGAAGGACCTCGCGAAGGCCGGGGTGGACCTGGAGATGATGATGTTCGGAAAGGCCGTTCCCGGCGCGGACAAAGTCATCAAGTTCAGCCAGAAGGCGGACGAATGGTACAGGCAGATCAATGGCGACAAAGCGACCGACAGGACTCGGCTGACCGCGGCGAACGAGATCAGGTCGACGCTGACCTCCGCCCTCGCCGACGTCGGCGCGTCGAGCGACGCCAATTTCGGAAAGTTCGTCAGCGGCACGAAGGCGCTCAAGTCGATCAACAAGGCGGTCGAGAACTACTACGCCGCCGGCAACAACCGTCGCGAGCAGGCAAAGGCCATCGGCGGCGGTCTCGGCGACATCCTGAAGGCATGTCCCGACTCGATCAAGAACTCGAAGGTCGGGAAGATCATCGACAACCTCAACACCATCAAGCAGATCGACGACACGTTCGGCGGCGTGAAGCAGAACTGCCTGCCGCTCATGAACGGGTCGGGCGTGCCGGGCTCGTCGCTCCTCCACGCCGCCGCCGCGCCGCTCGCCTCGTCGCCGAAGACCTTTGCGGAGACCGTCGCCGAAGGCGGCCCGTCGCTTTCCGGCAACGTCCGCGAGGACGCGTTCAGCTACGCGACCGACGTGCTGAGGGCGTTCACGTACTTCATCCAGGAGGTGTTCGGCAACACGGACGGCTGGCGCAATGCGACCTACGACGACCTCGCGGCGTTCCTCGTGTCGTGCGACGAGGCGGCGGACGCCGACGGGCGGCTCGGCGCGGACGCCGACCTCGACGTGCCGCAGGGCGTGTCGGCGGACGAGATTTCCGCGTTCAAATCGCGGTGGAACAACATGCTGGACGACATCGCGACGGCGGAAGACCCCTACGCCGACGACTTCGGCGCGGCGGGGCTCGTCCGCATCGAGGTTCTCTCCGCCTGCGCCGGCCGCGTCCAAGCCGCCAACGACTACGCCAAGTCCCACGAGGCGGACAACATCGTGCGGCTCGTCACGCTCGTCTTCATCGACATGCTCGGCGACGCACTCGAGGAGACGGAGTCGTCGTCCGCCGTCTGCGCCAAGGTCTCGCTCAAGCTCTCGCAGACGTACACCATGACGCGCGAGGCGTTCGAGGGCACGCTGACGCTCTACAACGGCAACGAATCGGTGGCGATGACGAACGTGTGGCTGGAACTCCAGATCACGAACGGACAGGGCGACAACTGCAACAGGCTCTTCGAGATCAGCGCGAAGTCCGGCGGTGCGCTGGAGGCGAACGGCAGCAACATCGTCAATGTGAACGACGTCGCGTCGAAGAAGGAGGGGACGGCGGTCGTCCAGTTCGTGCCGGCGGTCGCCGCCGCGCCCGAGACGCCCGTCGCCTACAACTTCGGCGGCAAGGTGCACTACCGCGACCCGTTCACCGGCGAGGAGGCGGCGATTTCGCTCCTGCCGGTGACGCTCGAGGTGAATCCGACGCCCCAGCTCTACCTCGACTACTTCGTCCAGCGCGACGTCTACGCCGACAACCCGTTCACCAAGGACGTGGTCGAGGCGTCGATGCCGGCCGAACTCGCGGTGCTGGTCCGCAACGAGGGCTACGGCGACGCGAAGGACGTGCGGATCGAAAGCGTCCAGCCGGAGGTGGTGGAGAACGAGAAGGGGCTGATGGTCGACTTCCGGCTTTCCGACTACACGCTTGACGCGGCGGCGCTCAACGGCGCGACCGCCGGGCTCGGGCTCAACGACGTGAGCCTCGGCACGGTCGCGGCGCGGACGAGCAGCGTCGCCCAGTGGTGGCTCACCTCGACGCTCCAGGGCCACTTCACCGGCATGAGGGCGTCCGTCACCCACCTCAACTCGCAGGGAATCGTCGACACGTCGCTCATCCGCGCCGTCGACGTCCACGCGCTTGTCAGGAGCGTCGACGTCGGCGACGAGCTGCCGTCCTTCCTGACGGCGGACGGCTCGCGGTACGGCAACCCCGATCGGCTCTACCGCGCCGACGGCGAGGTGCTGGACGTGCGCAGCGACGCGACGGCGGAGGCGTCCGGCTCGGTCCGTGGCGCGCAGTGCGAAATCACCGTCACGGCGTCCGTGCCCGGAAGCGGTCCGTTCTACGCCAAGGTCGCGCTGCCCGGCGCCGAGGAATACGAGGTCGTCGGCTTCGCGCGGGCGGACGGCACGGTTCTTCCCGTGCGCAACGCCTGGATCACCGACCGCACCTTCGTGGACGGCGCCGATCCGCGAGTCGAGACGCGCCTCCACCTGTTCGATGTCGCCTCGGCTTCGGGCGCGAAGTCCTACACGGTCCTGCTTCGCGCCAAGCCCACGGACGCGCCGGAGGTGACGGGATTCGAGGGCGTGACGGCGGACGCGCTCGTCACGAACCCGGTGGAGCGGCTTGTTGTCGGATTCTCCAAGGCGATCGACTCCACCACCTTCACGCCCGACGACGTCACGGTGCGCTGGCAGGGTGCGCTCACGAACGGCGTCGTCACCTCGATCACGCCGGTCGACGGCGACCTCTCGCGCTACGAGCTCGCGTTCGAGCGGGGCTTCGCCGAGCAGGAAGGGCGATTCATCGTCCAGGTGTTCTCGTCTGGCGTCACGTCGCTTTCCGGCACGCTCGGCAAGTCCGCGGGACGCCAGGTCGGCTGGACCTACTACGTGATCGACAAGCCGGCCGTCGTCACGATCAGGGGCTGGCTCGACGGCACGACGGTGAACAGCGTCGCGAACGTCACGGTGCAGTTCGCCGCCGCGGTCGACCCCGAGACCTTCACCTGCCGTGCGATCAAGGTCGATGGCGTGGCGGTGGGCGACGAAGTGACGATCACGGCTCTCAACAAGGCGAATACGAGCTTCAAGGTGACGGGTCTCGACGCCACGCTCGCCGCGCGGCGCGGTCCGAACGACCACACCATCGAGATTGACACGGCGCTCATCCGCAACGCGGCCGGAGTCGCGGGTGTCGCGAAGTTCGCCGCGACGGTGACGATTGACGCGGATGCGCCGACCGCGACGCTTGAAGACGACGGCGAGGTGTTCGGCTCGCGCAAGTGGACGTTGACCTTCTCGAAGCCGGTCCAGGCCTCGACCGTGACGGCGGCGGCGCTCTCGCTGAAGCGCGACGGCGCGTCGGTGGCCGTTCCCGCGTCCGCGAAGCTGACGCAGGTCTCCGACACGGTCTGGACGGTCTCCGGACTCGACTCCGCGCTTGCCGAGGACGGCGACTACGCGCTTTCGTTCGACGTCTCGCAGGTTCGGGACGCGAGCGGGAACGCAGGCGTCGGGACCGCCGCGACCAGCGAGTGGCGGTACAGCTCCGAGCCGCCGGTGCCGATCGACGACCTCGCGTTTTCGCCGGACTGGGGCACCAACGCGACGGACGGCGTCACGTGGCAGCGCAACGTGACGGTGACGGGTACGCTCACCAACGGAGCCTACTCCGTCGAGATCCTCGTCCGCGACGCTGCGGGTGTCGAAAGCGTCGTCGTCGAGAAGTTCTATCCTGAAGGCGAGACGTCGTTCGAGAAGGCGGCAACGCTGCCGATCGGACGCGGCACGCTCGTCGTCCGCTGCGCCAACTCGAGCGGCAAGTCGTCGGACAGCGAGAAGGAGTTCTTCGTGGACGCGATCCCGCTTTCGTTCGAGTTCGCCGGTTTCCCCGAGAAAGGCGAGGGGATGCTCACGAACGACGTCGCGCTCGTCTTCTCCGCTCCGGTCGCCAACGTCACGGCGGAGAACTTCTCGATCCGGCGCGGCGTTCGCGAAGAGATCGAGATCCCCGCCGGCGCGCTGACGATCACGCCCGACGAGTCGAACCTCGTGTGGACGGTCTCGGGCATCGACGCGCTGACGGCGTCCGGCGGAACCTACACCGTCACCTTCGACCTCTCCCGCGTCGAGAAGCTCTCGTCGGGACTGCGCGGCGAGTTCGACGAAGAGGCGCACAGCGTGTCCTGGCACTACACGCCGCCGGACACGACGCCGCCGGAACTTTTGCGGATTCTCTTCGACGGCGCGGAGATGTACGGCCCTGGCGGCGAGACGTCCGTTGCATCGAACGGCGCGGCGCAGGTGAAGTTCGTGTTCTCCGAGCCTGTCAACTTCAGTTCGCTCAAGTCGGGCGGGTGGCTTGACCGCGCGATCAGGGTGCAGATGCTGGACGGTTCCGGCACCGTGACGGGCGAGGTCGCCGTCGTCTCCTCTCAGTTCAGGTGGCGCTCCGGCGAGAACGCCATTGTCTGGACGCGCGCCGAGAGGGCGCTTCCCGTCTCGCGGCTGCGCTTCCTCTTCGACGCGGGGCTGGTGACCGATCTTGCACGGAATCCGCTGAAGGGCAACTCCGAGATCGATTCGCTGGTCCACTTCTCGCGGCCGGAGACGCTGTTTGCCGCCGACGGGGAGTTCGCCGCGCCGGCGAACTTCGACGGACGGCTTGTGGTCGGCGTCAAGAAGAACGGCTCCGGGGAGGCGTATTTCTACGGCTTCGAGGGCGAGAGGGGCGAGCGCGTCGTCGATGGCGTCTCTGCGTCATTCTGCCTCGGCGTGTCCGTCGCTAAGATCGGCGGCGACGTCTACCACGGCACGTACGACGGCCGGATCTACAAGAACGGCGCTCTTCTCGACGGTGTGAACGCCGGCCGCGAACGGGCGGTCCTGTCCGTCTGGGACGGCGATGTCGTAATCGGCGGAACCGACGGCAAGCTGCTGCGTCTGGACGGCCGCGCGTTGCAGAACCTGTCCGGCGGGGACTTGGTGGTGGACACGGCCTCGCCGGTCCGCAGCGCCGCCGCGTTCAGCGCGGACTGGTCGCACGAGGGCTGTCCGATCATGGTCGCCGGCCGCGGCCGCGGCGGACTTGCGCTCTACATCGGCAACGGCGAGGGCCGTTGGGACGGCTCGAAGCCGTTGTCGCTTGCCGGTGCGGCCAACACGAACCTCTACGAGCGGACGCGTCCCGTGGCGATCGACGTCGACGGCGACGGGCTGGACGACCTTGTGACCGGGTATGCGGACGGAACGCTGGACGTGCGCTACGCCTCGGTCGGCAAGGCGTTTGCGTATGAGTTCGAGGCGCTTCCGTTCCACACGCTCGAAGAGGCGTTGGACACGGACGAGCTCGCCCCTGAACTGATCTGGACGACGACGGCGGAACAGCCCTGGCTCGCGCAGACCGGCGAATCTCCCTACGGCGGCGACTACGCCATTTCGTCCGCCGCCGCGCAACCGGAATCCGCCCTGCAGACGCGTGTGGTCGGACCGGGCGTGCTGACGTTCCACTGGAAGAAGACCGGTGCCGGCGGCACGTGCTGCGTGAAGACGAACGGCGTGGAGGCGCTTGTCTGCAGTTCGGCGGAATGGGGCGAGGCGACCCTCGCCATCGGTTCCGGATTCACGAAGGTTTCGTTCGTCGCCTCGAATGGAGCCGTCGGCCAGCTCGACCGCGTGTCATGGACAACGGATGCTTCTGCGAGCGCCGACGAACAGGCGCTCCAGGCGGAGAAGGCGGCGTATGACGAGGATTTCGCCGCGTTCATGGAGACCTACGGCGGAATCAATCCCGCAACGGCGACAGCGGGCGACTACCTGCGCGCGATGGCGACGGAGACGGGAAAGACGGGTGCGAACGGAAAGCCGACGACGCTTCTTGACGAGTTCATCGCAGGGACGGATCCGACCGACGCCGCCGACGTCTTCTACGCCACGATCGCGATTGAGGAGGGGGTCATGTACGTGGGTTGGGCGCCAGACCTGAACGTGGGCGGGCAAATCCGCCGCGTCTACAAGGTCTTTGGAAAAGAACGGCTTTCGGACGAGTGGTCCGCGAATCCGCTCTCCGACGCGGAAATCAACGGCGGCGCGTACAGGTTCTTCCGCGTGACCGTTGAGATGCCGTGACGGGAGGTTGTCCGATTCGGCTGCATCTGGCAAGATGCTTCAACCAACAGCAAAAGGAGGCGGAAAATGGTTTCAAGAAGGGATTTCATGGTCGCCGGCGCGCTGGCGTGTGCGGCGGCGGGGCTGCCGCGCGCGGTGCGCGGCGCCGCGTGCGCGGGCACGTTCAAGACGC
Organism: uncultured bacterium; assembly: GCA_902803135.1. GTDB lineage: Bacteria > Verrucomicrobiota > Kiritimatiellia > RFP12 > UBA1067 > RUG572. The sequence continues at coordinate 3,783 of CADCPA010000209.1, read as the reverse complement.
AGCTGAAGAAGGCGCTGATCCGCGCGCGGCTCGATGTGAAGGTCGTGGACGAGCTGAAGGCGGCGGGATTCCCCGGCGTCGAACTGAGCGACAAGACGGCCACGCGGACGGAGGCGCGCGCGGCGCGTCGTCTGGCCGAAGACAACGGACTCAAGATCCACTCGTTCATGGGCGGGTGGTTCGAGTTCAATTCGCCCGACCCGGCGAAGCGCGCGGCCGCCATTGAAACGGCGAAGCAGGGCATCTGCCTCGCCGAAGCCTACGGTGCGCCGGTGATGCTCGCGGTGGCGGGCCGCGTGGGCGGACCGATGCCGAAGCCCTCGCAGTTCGACCTCGACTTCGATCCGCAGACGCTTGTCCTCGCGCGCGCGGCGAAGGACGGCGATTTCGCCGCCTACGTCAAGGCGCAGAACGACGCGACGAAGTATGCGCAGGACGCGCTGGCCGAGCTCATTCCCTGTGCGGCGGACCACGGCGTGATCATCGGCCTCGAGAATGTGTGGAACAACCTCTGGGTGAAGCCCGCGTTTGCGGCCGCCTTCATCCGCTCGTTCCGTTCGCCGTGGGTCAAGGCCTATCTCGATCTGGGCAACCATGTGCGCTATGCGCCCGTGGAGGAATGGGTGGCCGCGCTTTCCGACCAGCTTGTGAAGCTGCACATCAAGGACTTCAAGATCGACCGTGCGGCGGCAAACGAAGGCAAGTTCGTGCGTCTCGGCGAAGGCTCGATCGACTGGAAGAGCGTGCGGCGCGTCCTCGACGCAGTCGGCTACAACGGCTGGGTCTCAATCGAGGAGAGCGGTTGGTCCAACAAGGAATACGCCGAAATCATGGATCGGTTTGCAGCCGGGACATTTTGATTGAAATCCCTTCCAACCGCTTCGACATGTCCTCGGTTGCGAGGAGATGCGGATCTTCGGGCGTATCGGGGATCCAGAGGGCGAGGGCCTTCGGGTAGCGCGCGGCGAGAAACGCCGCGCCTTTTTGCGGTCCGAGAATGAAGAGCGTCGTGGAAAGACCGTCTGCCAGTACGGCGCCGTAGTCGGACGGGGTGACGACCGTGACGCCGGCGACACCGCTCGTGGGCTGGCCGATGCGGCCGTCGAGAATGTGGGAGAGGCGAAGTCCGTTCTGCTCGATGAAACGCTCGTAGTTGCCGCTGGTCGCGACGGACTCGCCGTTTGTCAGCGCGATGAGGGCGACGTAGGGCGGGAGATCCGGCTGGCGCGCGGCGAACGGATTGCGGATGCCCGTCCGCCAGACGGCGTCGCCGACGACGCGCAGGTTGCCGCCGAGGTCGAGGAGCAGCGGCGGCACGGGGACAGGCCCCTTGCCCAGTTCTTCAGCGGCGCGGTCGACGGCGTAGCCTTTGGCGATGGCGCCGAGATCGAAGTCGGAGTACGTGCCGCTGCCGACGCCGAGGGCGCGCAGCTTGCGTCCCATGTAGGGATTGAACGCGTGGCCCGATTCATCCGCCAGCTTGAGCGCGGCGGCGTAGCAGGGTTTGACTTCGCCTGAAACCGCCTCGACCCAATTGGTGCATCCTGCCGCAGCCAGGCGGCAAAGCTCGGAGTTGGAGTCCCAGGCGGAAAGCAGTCCGTTCAACCGATCATAGGTCGCGCGCACAGTCGCGAGAATCGCCGTCTCGCCGGGGCTCTCGCCACGCAGCGTCACCTGCGCAATCGTTCCCATCACTGGCCACCGCACGGTGCGGTTCGCCTGGCTCGAACGCTGTTGGTGCAAAAGAATCGCCCCGGCCAATGCCACGACGGCGAGGGCGGCCACAAGGATCGGCTTTTTCATTTCTCTTGAATCACTTTGACGTGGGTGTTGGCAGCCCTTTTCATAAAGACCTTTCGCGCTTAGCTTTCAGCAGGTAGAAAGGGCTTGAAGTCGTCGGGAACCGGGGCTTCAAACGTGAACGGTTCGCGCGTGACGGGATGCTTGAGCGAAAGCCGCCAGGCATGGAGCAGCTGCCGGGCGGGGGCGGGGGTCAGCAGACGGTCCCAGCCGGGACGCCCGTAGATCGGATCGCCGACGATGGGATTTCCCAGCGTGCTCGCCATGTGGACGCGGATCTGGTGCGTGCGCCCCGTGCGAATCGTGCACTGGACGAGCGCGAGCGGCGCGTAGGGGACCGGCGCGGCCGCGTGCGACGCACGGGGGCTCCGAGGATCTCGTGCCGCACCGACGGTTTTAAGCGTTTTGAACTCGGTTATGGCGATCTTGCCGTTCTTTTCGACGACGGCCATTTTCTTGCGGTCGAAGGGGCAGCGCCCGATCAGATTCTCAATGCGGCCTTCAAGCGGGGACGGCCGGCCATGGATGATCGCGAGGTAGTCCTTGCGGATGTTCGCGTGCGAAGCGAACTCCTTGGTGAGACTGTCCATCGCCCGCTGGGACTTCGCGACGACCATCACGCCCGAGGTGTCCTGGTCGAGGCGATGTACGATGCCGGGACGCGCCACGCCGCCGATGCCGCTGAGGTTTGGGCAATGGTGCAGGAGGGCGTTCACGAGCGTGCCCGAGAGGTGTCCGGGCGCGGGATGGACGACGCGTCCGGCCGGTTTGTCCAGCACGAGAATGTCGTCGTCTTCGAACAGGATGTCCAGGGGTATGTCTTCGGGTTCCGGGTTGGCGGGAACCGGCGGCGGAATCTCCACGGCGACGGCATCTCCGGGTCGTGTCGTCACAGAGGCGCGCGCGATCGGCGCGCCGTTGAGCGTGACGAGCCCGGCCTTGATCAGCCCTTGCACGCGCGCGCGCGAAAAACCTTCACACTGGGTCGTGAGCCAGGTGTCGAGGCGGTCGATGCCCGCGGAGGGGATGGTGAATTCGCGAATGTCGCCTTCCATGTTACCAGAAAGTCCAGAGATTGAAGTGGATGACAAAGAGCGCCAGCAGCAGGTTGGTGAGGATGTGCGCCACGATGGCGGCGAGGAGCCCGCAGCGGATGTAGAGGAAACCGTAGACGACGGCGCAGAGCGCGGCGGCGAGCGGACGGTCGTGTTCGAGCAGGAAGAGGCCGGTCGTCCACACGAAGGCCGAGAGGTCGAACTGCGTGCGGGGCACGGAGAGGAAGTCCCGTTTCTGCAACCAGCGATAGAGGAAGGAGCGGAAGAATATCTCCTCGACGGGTGCGATGACGAACGCGCTGCCGGCAAGTTTGGCGACGGTCAGCGGCCAGCCGCAGACGGCGGGCTCATAGGGAGATGGCCCGGCCGACGCCGCGGGCGGGGAGCCGATCGGCCAGCAAAACCAGGTGCGGTAGAAGTCGGCGAGGCGCTGCGGTACCCAGTATTCCGGACCCACCCAGAGCGCGAAGACGAGGAGTCCGCCGAGGATTCCGAAGAGAACGGCGGCCCCGCGGTTCGTCGCGGGGGCGGTCGACGGGTTCTCGGGCGCACGCATCCGCGCGGGGAGGAAGAGGGCGAGCAGTACGGCCAGCGTCGCAACGCTGCGGAGCGCGTACATCGCGGCTGTCGCCGGCAGGACGGTCTGGAGGCCGATCCAGGTCGCAAACGGAGCACAGTAGCGCAGGATGTTCTTGGTTTCACGTGTCACACGGCATATTGTACCATATCTCGTCCCTGTCCTGTAATGTTTGAATGTTTGAATTCTTGTACGCGGTCCTCCCCTACGTCCGTGCCCGACTTTACAAAAGAGGCGGATTATGGTATTCTGTTGCCGATCACCTTGCGGGAAGAAAGGAAATTCTATGTCCAGAGGAATGGTTTTTCGTGGTTTGCGGCTTTCACTCGCGGTTGCGGCGGCCGCCGCCCT
>CADCPA010000208.1 GCA_902803135.1 uncultured bacterium | reverse complement strand
TTTTTTGTGGAAACTTTGAAGAGCCTAAATCTTCGCGTCGCCGAGGATTGCCGCGAAATCGACATCGCGCGTGCGGGTCTTCAGAATGAAGCCGCCCGGATGGGCAAAGAGCGTGTAGGGCTTGCCGGCGCAGCGGGAAAAGTCGAGGCGCGGATCGTCCCTGCAGCGCAGGAGCGAATAGCCTTCGCCGCGACTGTCCCGCGAGATGAGGCAGGCGGGACGGTGCTGCGCCACCCAGGCCTCGGAGCAGCGCGAGATCTCTTCCGAAAGGCAGTTCGTGAAATCGGCGACGGGGAGGCCGGCGATTTCGCGGGCGACGACCTTCGATCCCATTCCGCGCCAGCAGCGGCGCGTCAAGTCGAGTTCGTTTGCGAGCGTGATCGTCAACTTGCGGCGGAGGGTCGGATCGTCGGCGAAGCGGCGGATGATCCAATCGCCCAGCGGATTGCAAATGAGGCCGGCGATCGCGTCGGACGATACGCCGAGGCGCTTCGCCGTCTGGAAGGGTCCCAGCACGTCGACGTCATTCCAAGCCGTGTACCACGGACAGATCTGACGCATCTCGTCGTCCACGCCGAGCCATTCGCCGAAGAGGCGGAACGCGCATTTGGGTTCGTCCGTGCGCGCCCGCTGGTGATGGTCGAAATCGAGGCGGGCGGGATCGTGCACGCCGCCGATGTCGAGCACGAGCGTCGCAAGATCGTCCAGCTCGCCCGGCTGGGGGTTGCGCCGCTCGATCGGGGCGTCATGCGGCACGCCGAAGGCATAGGCCATGGCGCAGGACATGATGTCGTCCATGTGGGCCAAGCCCCCATGGACGACGATCTTGCGCACGCCGCCGAGCAGGCGGACGGCTTCTTCGCGCGGTTCGCTCACTTGCCGATTGCCTTTAAATGATTCCCTTGATGTACGTGCCCTTCAGCGCACGCCAGAGGACCACGCAGAACGCAGACAGCGGGATGGCCAGGAGAAGGCCGAGGAACGAATGGAAGACGACGCCCCAGAAGAAGAAGCTGAAGATGACGCCGGCATAGCCGAGGCCCGTCTTGTCGCCCTGGATCCTGGGCGTGATCAGATAGCCGTCGAGGAGCTGGCCCGTCAGCCACACGACGACCACGCCGACGAGGCGCCACAGACTGCCGCCATCGCCGAAGTAGGCGATCGGAAGCGCGAGCGGCAGGCACGTCACCGTGCCGAAAAGCGGCACCAGGTTCAGGACGCCGAGCGTGAAGCCGATGACGAACCCGTAGGGCAGCCCCACGCAGACGAAGCCGAGACCGTAGAGGGCGCCCTCGATCAGGCAGATGACGACCTGGCGCTGGAAGAAGTTCACGAGGATGTCGAAGAACGTGTCGATCTGCTTGGCGACGAACGATTTCGTCTCGTCCTTCAGGAACGGCATTTCGCGCACGTAGTCCGAACCCGTCATGACCGGACGCATGAGGAAGAACGCGAAGAAGATCAAGGCGACCAGCCAGGAGGCGAGTCCGGTCAGATACTTGAGGAAACCGACGCCCGCCTTCACCGCGTTCGCGCCATAGGCGGTGCCGAACTGGGACAGGCATTCCTGCGAGAAACGCACCGGATCGACGAGGAACATCAACACGAGGTCGTCGGGCTTCGCGCCGAATTCGGTGAGAAAGGTCTGCGCATTCGGGTAATGCACGTTCACCCATTCGCTCGTGCGGCCGACGATCATCGGCGCCGTCTTCAGCAGGTGGCTGATCTGGTCCACAACCATCGCGCCGCCGAACCAGCACACGAGGCCGGACGGCACGAGCACGCTCAGCAGCATCAGCGCCAAGGCCGCCGACGGATTTCGCACCTTGCCGAGAATCCACTCGTAGTAGGGCTTGAACAGCATGGCCAGAAACAAGCCCACGATCACCGGCGTCAGCGCGGGCGAGGCAAAGCCGAGAAACTTCAGCAGCACCCAGCCGACAAACAGCACAAAGGCCAGGACAAGGGCGAACGACAGGACCGTCAAGCCGGCGGCGACCGTCTTTTTCTGCGGTGGAGACAATTCAATCATGGGTATATCCTATCACATTCGACGGCTGCCCGTCAACTCGCGCGCCGCCTGCCGCGCCGCCGCGAGGATTTCGGCCTCGCCGGGGACGACGCCCCCTTCCATCAGCGTGCGGCCCGCGCAGACCACCGTGTCGACACACGAGGAATCCGCCGCGTACACGAGATCGCTCGTGCGGTTGAATCCCGGCACGAGCGGGGTCGCATCCGGATTCAGAATCGAGAAGTCGGCCGCCGCGCCCACGCGGATCTCGCCTGCGTCGAGGCCGATCGCCTGCGCGCCGCCGCGCGTCGCCAGGCGGAAAATCGCCGGTGCCGGCGCCGCGGTGGGATCGCCGCTCTCGATCTTCGCCGCGAGGGCCGCACACTTCATCTCCGCAAACATCGACAGCGAGTTGTTCGAGCTGGCGCCGTCCGTGCCCAGGGCCATGCGGCAGGTCCGCGCCCGGGCGTAGGGGAAGAGTCCGCTCACGAGCTTCATGTTGCTCTGCTGGTTCTCCACGATCACCGCACCCGTGTCGCGCACGATCTTGATGTCGTCGTCCGTCAGATGCACGCAATGCGCCATCAGCGTCTTCGGACCCAGCAGCCCGCAGTCGTTCAAATACGCCATCGGGGTGCGGCCGCCATGCTCCTTCTTGCACGTCTCGCACTCGCAGCGCGTCTCCGCCACGTGTATGTGGAGAAACGTGTCCTCCGCCTTCGCGCGCGCCGCGAGCTCCCGCAGCGAATGCTCGCACACCGTGTAGATCGCATGTGGCGCAAGGGTCGTGAAGACGCGGCTCGCCGCCGAACGCGGAAGATTCTCGAGCGCCCTGTTCGCGGCGATGTTCTTTGGATCGTTCCTGCCGGGGCCGCCCGTCTCGATCGTCTGCATCGACACGGCGCAGCGAATGCCCATCTCCTCGGCCGCACGGGCGACGGCGGGCGCGTACCAGTACATGTCGTTCGCGAAAACCGTGCCGTTTCGGATCATCTCGAGAATCGCCAGGCGTGTACCCGCGTAGACGATTTCGTCCGTCAGATGCGCTTCTGCCGGCCAGATGTGCTCCTGCAGCCACGGCATGAGCTCGAGGTCGTCCGCAAAACCGCGGAGGAGGTTCATCGCCAGATGCGTGTGGCAGTTGTAGAACGCGGGGATGACGGGCCGCGGTGCGGCTTCGCCCTGCACGGAAACGTGGTCGTCGAGGGCGGCGATCAGGCCGCCTTCGACGGTCAGATCGATCGTACGGCCGTCGAACAGCAGGTTCGCAAAAGTCTTTTTCATGTCACGTTCCCCCAAAAATTTCAAATCTCAGATTGAAATTATCTGTCAAACATTCTCAATTCAAGCACTGCAAACGGTCGGACAATTCAGACGAACAGCGTCTTGGCCAGCTCGACCATCGTCTCGCCGGCGACTTGCGGATCGGTCGAAGCCCAGGCGATTGTCGAGAGGCGGCCGTGCGTGCCCTTGATGCGGGTGTCGTCCTGACACGTCTTCGGCGGGAACGAACGGTCGAAGAACAGTTCGCACGGATCGTAGCCCGGCTTGTTGTGGATGTCGACGTGCGTCGCCCAGTCCGGCGCCTCGCGCCGCGCAGTCCACCAGGGATAGGCGCACCAGCTGCCCTTCTTCGCGACGAGCAGGATTTCGCCGGCGGAGGCGTGCGCCCAGTCCTGAACCGTCCGGCGCGCGACGCGCGCGTAGTCGCCCGACGATTCGAAGAGCTGGACGAGCGGCTCCACGTCGCCCGGATCGCGCACATAGACGTGGGCGATTTCATGGTCACACAGGGCAAAGGCGCGCGACGAATGGAAATCGGGATAGGCATGGCCGGAGATCGGACGCACGTTGAAGTAGCCCGCCTGGCGCAAGGTCGCGTTCGGATGGACGGGCGGCCGGTCGACGGCGGCGATTTCGTAGTCGCCGCACACGGTCAGCGCGGCGCCTTGCTTCACGGCGAAGGCGACGAGGGACTCGAGCTGCTTCGTGAAGACGGCGAGGGCCTTGTCGGGCGCGTGGCCGGTCGGGCCGAACCGCTGCGCCTCGTAGTCGAGCGTGGGGAGATAGAGAAAGGCGTGGTCCACCGGGTACGCCTCGACCATCGTGTAGAAGTTGTCGAGCACGGCATCGCCCACTTTCGGCGAGGCGAGCGGACCCCAGTAGCGATGAAGCGGGAATGTGCCGCAGGCCTTGTCCAGCGCGTCGCCCATGACCGGCGGCTGCGTGTAGTTGCGCATGATCATGCCGCCGCCGTGCTTGTGGATCGGCGCGGGGGAAATGAGGGAGTCGACGCGCTCGCCGAGGGACTGCTGCCAGAAGTACAGGCCCACGGTCTCGCCCGCGGCACGCACGCGGTCCCAGATGCGCGGACCTTCGACGAGCGCGGCGGACTGTTCCCAGAACGCGGGCTTCCGCAGCGCGCGGGAATAGAAACCGTTGGATGTCATGCCGTGTTCGCACGGATCCGCCGCGGTGCGGAACGACGCCTGCGCCACGCAGGTGACGGCGGGAAAGACGCTGGCCGCCGGACGGAATTCGAGTCCGCCCATCCGCAGAAGCTTCCGCCGCTCAAGGCCTTCATAGCCGAGACCGGCCGCCATGACCACCAGATGCTTCATCGCGTCCTCCCGTCAGACAAAGTGCCGCCGGACGGCTGCCGTGACCGGCAGCCCGTCCAAAATCCGTTCCTGCTTCTGGATCAACGCTTCCAACCGGGATTTGCCGGCGCCGTCCGACACGTCGTCGTTCATCTGGAACAACACGCCGTAGGCCAGGCCAAACGCCCGATACGGCGCGTCCTCGCACCCCGCCGCCAGCGCGCCCAGCTGCGCCGCAAGGGCAAAGGCCTCGCCCGTCTTGCGTTCGCACACGGAGAGGTAGGCCGCTTCGTCGAGCGGTTCCGCCGTCAGGGGGTTGACGGACGGATTCAGCAGGTCGTCGCCCTGCCCTTCGCAGAGGCGCAGATGGCTGTCGACCGTCGCGGCGAGCATCTTCCCCGTTTGGGCAAAGCCGCTATGCGTGATGAGATTGTAGCCGCGCGCGACCAGCCAGTCGCCGACGGCGATGGCCACGGGCACCCCGTATTGCTTCCAAATCGTCGGACGGTCGTAGCGCGTCTCGTCGCCGTCCTGGATGTCGTCATGCACGAGCGAGGCCTTGTGGAAACATTCGACGGCCTCGCAGACGGCGGAAAGGTCGCCCTCGCCGCCGCAGGCGGCGAAGACGGCTTTGCAAAGACGCGGCCGCAATTGCTTGCCGCCGCGTCCCATGAAGTCGATCGCGATCGAGGCGATGTCCGACATGTGGTCCTGAGACTTACTTGCCGAAGACCTCGATTTCGATGTAGTTGTTCACCGGTTCGCTCGTGGAACCGGCGGAATAGACGCGCACATAGCGGCCCTTCGTGAGCTTCGCGTCGACCGGACGGCCTTCGTTGCGCTCGCGGTATTCCTTGTCCGGACCCTTGCCGAGGCCGAGCTTGGAGGACTCGTCGTGGTCGTTGTTGAAGACCGTCGTGATCTTGTCCTTGTCGGCGAACTTCGGATCGTTGGAGATCTGCATGATCACGTCGCGGTAGACGCGCTCGTCGCCCTGGTCGTGCCACACGCAGATGGCGCTGATCGTGTGTTCCGCGCCGAGGTCGAGCTGGACCCACTGGAGACCGCCGGGGAGCTGAAGCATGCTCGTCATGTCGGCCGTCTTGTCGCCGTCGACGACATAGTCGTTGTCGCCGGTGACGGCTTCTTCGGACGTCGTGACCTTCGTATCTTCGTTCGTGAGCTTCTTCGCGAACTCGGGCTCGACCATGATCGGCGGGCGGAATTTGCCGGGGCCGCGGTCAGGCTCGAGGTTGTCGCTCTTGATTTCCTTCGGCGTGCCCGTGATGTGGGGCGGAGGAAACTTGAAATCGATGGCGACCTTGTCGGCGATCACCGCCGTTGCGCAAAGAGCCGCACCGAGGAGCATGAGCTTCTTCATTGTCCATTATCCTTTCGTGTTCAAATTTTTCATTCAGTTTACCAAAAATCCGGGAAGCTGTCTACACTTTCACAGACTGCGGAGACGCTGCACCGCGAGCGCGATGTCGGCCGCCCGCTGCGTGCCGCCCTCGCGTTCGACGGCGACGACGCCCGTGTAGCCGATCTTCTCGAGCGCCGCGAGGAACGCCTTCGCGCCGACCTTGCCGTCGCCCCAGGGCGTCTCGTTGCCCCAATCGAAGCCGGGCTTCGGAGACGGCGTCGCGTCCTTGATGTGTACGTGGCGGATCCACGGGGCGAGTTTCGCGACGGCGGCGACGGGATCGCCCATGCCGTAGAGCAGCATGTTCGCCGGATCGAAGTTGACGCCGACGCCCTTCACCCGGCCGAGGAACTTCACCAGGTCGTCCGCCGTCTCCTGTCCCGTCTCGAGGAGGAGCTCGAGTCCGTTCGCCTGGCAGGCGTCGGCCATGAACTGCACGCGCGCGACGAACTTCTTCACGGCGTCGGGATTCTTCTCGTCAAGATAGCCCGCATGGAGGGTGAGGTACTTCGTCTTGAAGCGCGCCGCGAGCTTCGCCGCGTCGACGATGAGCTTCTGGTTGGCCTCCCATTTGTCGTCGGGCACGATGCCGCCGGTCCGGCGGATCGTGACGGGCGTCGTGTAGTCCTCGTAGGAGAAGGAGAGCATCGCCGCCGAGACCTTCCAGTAGCCGCCGTCGATCAACCCTTCCACATAGCCGCGCGCGTACGCGCCCTCGGCCGCGCCGTGGCGCGCATCGCCTTCGAGAAACGGCTGGAGCGCGAGGTGGACGTGATTCACCTGGATCTTCTCCATCTCCGCCGCAACCGTCATCAGCGGCTTCTGGTAAGACCAGGAGCAGACTGCAATCGGATTCTTCATGTTCGGTTCCCTTTCAGTTTACAAGGTGGATGAGATGCGCGAATCTGACTACTCGAGCATCAACGCGCGGAATTTTTCGATGTCGTCCTTCGTGAAGCCGAGTCCGAGCACGTAGTTCTCGATCTTCTCGTGGAGCGTCGCACCCTCGACCTTCTTCATGAAACCCGACACGAGCTGGTCGAAGAGGTTCTTGTGGTTGAAGTCGGGCGAGCCGTTCCAGAAGCCCGTCGTCTCCCAGTCGAGGTAGAGGTCCTCCTCCTTGACGCCGAGGAGGCCGTTGAGGATGAACGCCACGGCGCCCGTGCGATCCTGGCCCGCGATGCAATGGAAGTCGATCGGATAGTTCTTCTCGTCGAGGAACACCTTGAAGACTTTCGTGAAGGCCGCCTTGCCCTCCTTCGTCTGCATGCCGCCGTAGGCCTGGGACGAATAGTGGAACCAGGTGACGGTCGGCCCCAGCGGCGACCCCTCCATGCCCCAGCATTCGCCGGAGCTGCGCAGGTCGATGTCGCTCTTGATGCCGAGCTCGTTGAGCATGTAGGGCAACGTCTCGGGCGTCAGGCGGTTCTTGCCCGCCACGCGGCCCTTGAAGACCTTGCCCAGGGAGGCCCGGCGCATCTGGATGTTCTTCACCATCGCCGCGAGGGCCTTGCCGACACCGCTGCCCGAGGCGGATGAGAGACGCCACACGCGCGAGGCGCCGTTCGGGTCGACGGATACGGAAATCTCGCTGCGGCCCGCCCTCACGGGAATGGCGATCGTCGTGTCGTCCTGCGTCAGCTTGCGGCGGTCGTGCTTGACCGCGGCGAAATCGTGCACGATTTCGCCGTTGACGCGGATGGTCGCCATCTGCGTCTTCGTCACGTTCGCGAGGAAGACGCCCGACTCTTTCGCCTCGAAGGTCTGGCGCAGCGTGACCGGCCCCGTCGGCGCGGGGTCGCACGTGAAGTTGCCGTTCTTGTCCGGCCGGATGGGCTGGATCTGTCCGTTGGCGAACTGAATCGACCAGTCGGCGCTCAGAGGCGACGCAAGGACCTTGACCCGCTTCGGATCATCGCGCCACGCGGTCCACTTCTTCTCCGCGAGCTTGAGCGCGGCCTTCAGCTCCGCGTTCTTCGCGGCGAGGCCGTTCTTCTCCATCTCCTCTTTCGTATAGTACGCGTCGTGGGCGTTGTCGTTGAGACCGGCCGAGCGGATGACGAGGCCCTGCTTCACGCGCCGGCCGTTCCGGCCGATGCGGCCGCCGAGGTCGCGCACGTTCGGCACGCCGGGCACGCGGATGAGGCGCGGCGCCTGGTCTTCGGTCGAGAACTTCGCGGCGAGCTCCCCGCCGCCGGAGACGGTCCACTCGTAGTTCCGCGCGATTTCAAGGTTGTCCACCTTCACCGACGTGTTCGTGCCCTCGAATGTGTAGAACACCTTGCCGTCGGGCACGCGCTTGACGACGACCTTGTAGGTCGCGCCGGGCCGGCCGCCCTTCCAGGCGAGGACAATCGGCTGCGGATAGTAGCCGAGCGCCTTCATTTCCTTGCGCTTCGACTTGCTCGCAAAGTATTCGACGCGTTCCGCACGCGGCATGTGCAGATAGGCTTTCTGTCCGTCGGACAGCGTGGGCATCGTCGCACCGTTCTCCGGCGAGACGAGCGTCAGCGGCGCGGCCGCAAGCAGCAGCGGCGACAACGACAGCGTGAACAGCAGATTCTTCATCAGGCAGCCTCCTTACTTGATTTCAACCGTATCGGACTTCAAGCCCTCGACCGACGCCGTGAGCGTGATCGGTTCGCCGGTCGCACTCGACTTGTTGCGGCGCACGACCACGACGGCCTTGCCGTAAAAGAGCGGATGCGAGTCGGTCTTCTTGAAGGAATCGTAGCCGCGCGGGTTGCCGTTGCCGACGGCGGCGATTTCGCCCGGACCCGCCAGCGTGAACGAAACCCGGTTCGTCGCGAGCGGGTCGCGCGTGCCGTTCGCGTCCACGAGGTCGACCTGCACGAACGTCACGTCGCCCGGCGCCACGACCGACTCTTCCTTCGTCAGCTTCACCGCGACCGGCTTTTCCGCCGTGCGCATCGTCTCTTCGCCGATCTTCTCGCCGTCCTTGTAGGCGACGACCTTGAGTTCGCCCGGCTCGTACGGCACGTTGAACCAGCGCAGACGGTACTTCGCGCACACGTCGTAGTAGGCGTTCAGCAGATGGACCTCCGCCGCGTCGGAAACGAGGAGTTCGCGCACGGACGCCCACGCGCCCGGCTTGAGGGCGTCGAAGACCACACGCACATAACGCGCCGTCTCCTGCTTCGGCGCCACGGTCTGTCCCTTGCCCAGTTCCTTCTTGTCGAAATCGCGCCAGGTCTGTCCGTCGTCGGAGACCTTGATCGTCCAGGCATAGTTGCCGTCGTCCTGCTCGGTCTTCACGGCCACGGAGCGGAACGTCTTCTTCTCGCCGAGATCGACCTGGATCCACTGGCCCTTCGCGCCGTTCTCCGCGCACCAGCGCGTCGTGCCGTCGCCGTCCACCGCGCACGTCGCGGGATTGAAGCGCCCGTTGCCCTTCTCCTCGCTGCTCGCCGTGCAGGACTTGCCCGCGGCGAAGTTCGGCAGCTGCGGCGCCTGGCCCTTCACCTGCCGGCCGAGCGACTTGCCGTTGAGGAACAGCTCGGCGGAATCGCCGTCCGTATACACGTACACCGGCACGTTCCGGCCCTCGCGGCCCGGCCAGTTCCAGTGCGGCAGAATGTGGAGCGTGTGCGCCTTCTTGTTCCAGTACGCGCGGTAGAGATAGTAGCGGTCCTTCGGAATGCCCATCAGGTCGCAGATGCCGAAGTAGGAGCTGCGCGCCAGCTCGGGCTGCGGCAGCTTGATGATGCCCAGACCGTAGGGTGTCGGTTCGCCGAGATAGTCGATGCCCGTCCACACGAACTCGCCGCCCACGTAGCGGTCGCGTTCCATGCGGTCGAATTCGAGGTCGGGAATGTCGCTCCAGCCGGCGGCGTTGTGGTCGTAGGAACCGACCTCGCGCGCGGACACATCGTACGCCGTCTTATGCGGCGCCGGGGGCAGCTCGTAGTAGCCGTAGGAGCTGAGGGCGGATGCGCTCTCCGTGTAGAGGATCGGCTTGTCGGGGTTCTTCGCGCGCACGGGCTTGTAGCGGGAGCCGTAGTTCCAGCCCGAGATGTCGAGCTCGGCGAACTGGCCTTCGTCCACGGCCTCCGTGAAGCAGCAGCCGATGCCGACGGGGCGCGTCGTGTCGATCGCGCGGATCGTCTGGCGGAAGCGGCGGAAGCGCGCGGCGCTCGTGCCGTCCTTGTCCCTCGTGACGGAGGGAATCTCGTTGCCGACCGACCACACGACGACGGACGGATGGTTGCGGTCGCGGCGCACGAACGCGGCGAGGTTCGCGTCCACGTAGTCTTCGAGGTTTTGGCTCTGAAAGCGGCCGCTCGTGCCGTTCCATTTGTCGAAGCATTCGTTCCACACGACGATGCCCATCTCGTCGCACAGGTCCAGCACCTGCGGGTCGCACGCGTTGTGCGAGGTGCGGAGCGCATTCACGCCCATGTCCTGCATGATGCGGAGCTGGCGGCGCATCGCAGAGCGGTCGAACGCCATGCCGAGCGGACCGAGGTCCGAATGGAGGTCCACGCCGTGGATCTGCACGCGGCGGCCGTTGAGGTGGAAGCCGTCGTCCGCCTTGAATTCGAACGTGCGGATGCCGAAGCGCACGTCCACCATGTCCGCCACGTCCGGCGCGGACTTCGTCGCCACGGCGAGACGCGCCATGTACAAGTTGGGAGCGTCGACGTCCCACAGGCGCGGTTCGCGCACCTCGACGTCGAACGCAAACGTCGCGGCGCTCCGAGCGGGAATCGTCCGCTTCTGTCCGTCCTCGGCAGACGGCTTGAGCACAGTGAGGGGCGCGCTGTTGCCCGCCCAGTCCAGACGGAAGCCGGCGCCGACCTCGGCGGCGACCGGGAGGCGGTTCGTCACCGTGAATTCGACATGCACGGTCGCGCTCTGCTTCGCGACACCGGGCGTCGTGACGAATTCCGTGCCCGGCACGATGTGCACGGCCGGCGCCGAGACGAGGCGCACGTTGCGGTAGATGCCCGCGCCCGGATACCAACGCGAATGGTGGTCGCGCGTGTCGGCACGCACGGCGAGCGAATTCGCCCCCGCCTTCACGAGCTGCGAGACGTCCACGCGGAAGCCCATGTAGCCATATTGCCAGCCGCCCGCGTATTTGCCGTTGACGTAGACGCGCGGCGAAGCCATCACGCCGTCGAACTCCAGCCAGAGGGCCGAACCGGCCATGACCTTTGCGCACAGCTCGGGACTCACGTTGAACGCACGGCGATACCACGCGACGCCGCGCCAGGGGAGCTTGCCCGTGCCACCGTCGCCGTTGGGGTCGAACGGGCCCGCAATCGCCCAGTCGTGCGGCACGACGACGGCCTCCCACTGTGAATCGTCGAACTTCGCCGCGGACGCGTCAAACGTGCCGCCTTCCGTCGGATCGTGCGTGAACTTCCAGCCGTCGCCGCTCAGCGACATCACCGTACGGACGTTGTTCTTTTCGTCGCAGCCCGCAAACAGGACGGCGAGCGCCAGGACCATCAACAGCTTCTTCATGCGTATCCTCGTTTCATGTTTCAATCAGGCCTTCGGGAATTCCCGTGCGACGAACGCGGCAAGAGCCGTCTGCCAGGCGGGCATCGTGTAGCCCAGGCGCGCCAGCACGCCTTTCCGGAGCGCCGAATAGGCGGGCCGCGGCGCGGGCCGCGGAAATTCCCCGGTCGTGCACGGCGTCACGGCGCGCGTCAGGCCGAGGAGGCGGAAAAGTTCGACCGTGAGCCCGTACCAGCTGCAAATGCCTTCGCAGGTCGCATGGACGACGCCGTGGACCTCAGGGTGGTCGAGCAGGAAAGCCAAGGCGTCCGCCACGGCGTCCGCCGACGTGGGGTTGCCCTTCTGGTCGTCGACGACCTTGAGCGGATCGCCCGCGGCGGCGCCGAGACGCGCCATCGTATGGACGAAGCTCGGTCCGCCCGCACCGTAGAGCCACGCGATGCGCACGACGGTCGACTCGGGCAGAATGTCGAAGACCGCCTGCTCGCCCGCGAGCTTGGTCTTGCCGTAGACGGTCGCGGGAGCCGGACGCTCCGTCTCGAGATATCCTTCCGCGGAGGCCGGCGAAAACGGCGTCTCGCCGGGATTCGTGCCCCTGAAGACGTAGTCGGTGGAGATCGCGATCAGACGTGCGCCGCAGGCCTTGCAGGCGAGGGCGACGTTGGCGCTGCCCCTGCCGTTGAGGCGGAAGGCCAGCTCTTCGTTCAACTCGCAGTCGTCCACGCGCGTCATCGCCGCGCAGTGGATGACGGCATCGGGCGAGAAGGCCTTGAACGTTTCCGCGAGCGCCGCAGCCTGGGTGATGTCCACGTCGGGCAAGTCGGCGACAAACAGGTCGTGCGCGGCGAAACGGCGCTGGAGCGTGCGCCCCAGCATCCCCTTTCCGCCTGTGATGAGGATCTTCATGCCTCGCCCACCAGCTGCTTCAGGTAAAGTCCGTACGACGACTTGCCATAGCCGTCCGCGAGCTTGCGCAGCTGGTTGTCGTCAATCCAGCCGCGGTTCCAGGCGATTTCCTCGATGCAGGAGAGCTGGAGTCCCTGGCGCTCGATGATCGCGCGCACGAAGTTGGTGGCGTCCGCCAGCGACTGGTGCGTGCCCGTATCCAGCCAGGCAAAGCCGCGGCTCATTTGCCGCACGCGGAGACGGCCCTGGCGAAGATACTCGCGGTTGACGTCCGTAATCTCGTATTCGCCGCGGGCGGACGGCTTGAGCTCGGCGGCGATCTTCACGACGTCGTTCGGGTAGAAATAGAGGCCGACGACGGCGTAGTTGGATTTCGGCTTCGCCGGTTTCTCCTCGATCGTCTCGGCGCGGCCGTCGGGACCGAACGAGACGACGCCGTAGCGCTCGGGGTCGGCCACGCGATACCCGAACACGGTCGGTTCCGTCGAGGCGTTCGCCGCCTTCAGGAGATGGGGCAGCTCGGCCCCGTAGAAGATGTTGTCGCCCAGCACGAGGCAGGCGTCGTCTTCGCCGAGGAACTCGCGGCCGAGCACGAAAGCCTGGGCCAGGCCGTTCGGCACCTCCTGGATCTTATAGGAGAACTTCATGCCGAGGTCCGAACCGTCGCCGAGCAGACGTTCGAAGTTCGGCAGGTCCTGCGGCGTCGAGATGACCAGCACCTCGCGGATGCCGGCGAGCATCAGCGTGGAAAGCGGATAGAAGATCATCGGCTTATCGTAGACCGGCAGCAGCTGCTTCGACACGACCCGCGTCAGCGGATGAAGGCGCGTCCCCGCGCCGCCGGCCAGAATGATTCCCTTGCGCATAACGGCTTTTCCTCCTTTACCAAGGCCAATGACCCGTTTCCTGAAGTATCATCACGACCCAATAGACCGCGAAAACCGCAACCCAGATTGCGCCCTCCCCGCGGGAGATTCTCCCGCTCGCGAGCGGCTTCCGCCAGTTGAGTCCGAAAAAGCCGAGTGCAAGGGACAGCAGCGCCATGACGGGCAGATCGCGCGAAACGATGTAGGGGCTGAAGTCGCGGAACGGCGAGATCGTGCCTGCCAGGCCCACGACGCCGAGCGTGTTGAAGAGGTTCGAACCGATGATGTTGCCGATGACAAACTCGTGTTGGTGTCGACGGGCGGACGCGATGGCGCTCGCGAGTTCCGGCAGCGACGTGCCCGCGGCGACGATCGTGAGGCCGATCAAGAGCGGCGAAACATGGAGAATGTCGCGGGCGAAGTCGACGCAGCCCCACACGAGCAGATGGGACGAGACGACGAGCAGCACAAGACCGACCACGAGCAGGACGAAGTCCTTCAATGCCGGGCGCGGACGCGCGGGGACCGCAACCTCGACGGCGGCCGGAGACGCTTCTTTCTTCCTGTCCTTGCCCTTCATCTGGTCGAACCAGCAGTACAACGGCATGATGACGGCAAAGGCCGCGAGCAGGATGACGCCGTTGCACCGCGCGAAATCCATGTCGCGCACGAGCACATACGACAGGGCCGTAACGCCCAACAGGAGCGGAACGGCGAAGAACGTCACCGCCGGCTTGACCTTCAACGGCCAGACCAGCGCGGACAAGCCGAGAATGGCCGCGATGTTGAACGTACACGATCCGTAGGCGTTGCCCAGCGAAAGGTTGGATTCGTGCGCCAAACTCGACAGCACGGAAATGGCGAGTTCGGGCGCGCTCGTGCCAAAGCCGATGATCACCATGCCGACAATCAGCGGCGAAACGCCGAAAGCCCGCGCGAGGCGGGCCGACGAATCGACAAAGCGGTCCGCACTCCAGCTCAGGGCGACGAGTCCGCCGATAATGAAGACGAGCGACAGCACCAGCGGAATATTCTGATTCAGGTCGAACACGAAACTAGACCTTTCGGGAATTGATGGCCGTGCTCAGCACGCGTTCAAGCATCGGGAGCTTGGCATGCTGGACGATTTTAAACGGAAGCTGGAGCCCGAGCGGACGCAGGAAGCGCGTCATGCGGCACGACCGCACGTGGAGTTCGCCCGGCACACGACCATGGCCGACGATGGCGCTCAGGAGCCGCTGGGCATGACCTTCCCAAAGACGCTGAAGGCCCTTCTCCTGTCCGTCGACGGACAGCCGTTCCCACATCATGCGCTCGCCGGTCGTCTGATTGACGGCCGCCAGCAAGTAGAGGAAGCGCGGCCGCGGCGGCGGCGTGTGGTAGGACGGCACGAGCACGTAGTCGATTTCCCACACCTCCTTCGGAAAGACGGGCATTTCCCGCGCCTTCGCGCAATCGGCCTTCTGCAGCGTGATCTGCTCCTGCGACTGGACGACATCCTCGTCGGGCAATGCCAGCGGTCCGTCGATCCAGCAGTCCGGCAGCACCTCCTTGCGGGCGAACATCGCCTTCTTGTCGACGTAGGCAAGCGGGAGATCGGGCTTTTCCTCAAGCCGCATCAGGAATCCGTAGCACTCGTAGAGCAACGGGGCGAAGAAGGCCTTCTCCTCGAACGTGGGCAACCGGGGTACGTAGCCGGACTCGTAGGAGAACAGTTCGACACCGCCGTCACGCAGCCCCACCGCTTCGAAATGCGGAATGTCCAACGGACTCATGAACACGCCGTAGTCGGGAATCTGACGCGCCAGCATGTAGTCGCGGAATACCTCGAGGCCGGGGAACAGCATCAGACGACCCTCCACGGGCCCCGCACCCTTTTCGGCAATGACGGTGGCGATGTAGGGGCGCTCGCTCGACTGGGGAACAAGCGCCCAATTATGCTGGGAGGCCTGCTTCCAGGCCTTCAACTCCGCAATGGCGCGGGCGATATCGTAGGGATCGTTTCTATCCATCTCTCTGCAAACGAATTTCAAAACTCTGCTTAAATCAATATTATACCAAAAAACCGGCAGACGCGGGAGAAGCCCGTGAAAATGCCCGCCAACTGCAAATTACGCGTAGTCGAGGTGGCTGCCGCCAATGGTTTCGCGCAGAATCGAGTTGCCGGGGATGCCCTCGCTCGGCGCTTCCATGACGCCCGCCAGCACGCGCTGCAGCCGATCCGCCTCGCGGAAGAAGGGGTCGGACGCATCGACGCCCAGAAGCAAATCGCCGACAAACGGCTTCAAGACGGCCAGTTCGTAGTCCAACGCGGAATTGAAGACGGCGTCCGCCAGACGCCGGAACGGATTGATCCATTTCTGCTCGCCCGCTTCGACGCTCGGCCAGCGCGCCAAAGTCGTCGCCGCCGACTCGTTGCGGTACTGGGCGTCGCGCACCATGCGCCGCAAGAGGCGCACGTCGTCCGCAAAGAACGCATCGCACGGATCCGCCATCAGCTGCGTGAAGGTGTTGAGGTAGACGCGGAACTTGATCGCCTCGGGGATTCCCTCCGTCAGCAGCGGATTCAGCGCGTGGATGCCTTCCAGAACGACGATGCCGAGCGGGGCCATCGTCGTCGTCTCGGCCGCGTCGAAACCGTCCTTCGCCTCGAAGTCGAACTTCCGCAGATGCACGGGCTCGCCGGCGAAGAGGCCGGCGAGGTCGGCGACGAGCCGCTCGCGGTCGACCGCTTCCACGGTCTCGTAGTCGAGATTGCCGTTTTCGTCGCGCGGATTGCGCGCATCGCCCACGAAGTAGTCGTCGGTGGAGAGGCGCAGCGCCGTGAGGCCGTTCTCCTTGAGGCGCGTGCAGAGGCGGATGGCCGTCGTCGTCTTGCCGGCGGAGCTCGGGCCCGCCACGAGCACCAGCCGTACGGCCGGCACGTGTGCGGCGATGCGCTCGGCGATGCGCACGATGCGCGCCACATGCCGCGATTCCTCGCGGTTGACGAGCAGCGGGAAGTCGCCGCGGCGCACGATTTCATTCAACTCGGCAATCGTCGCGATATGGCCTTCGTTCATCGTCTACCTCCCATTCAAACATTCAGAATCCGTTCCGCATTGGCGTGGAAGATGAGCTCCTGGTCGGCCGGATCGGGGCGGCGCGCCTTGACCCAGTCGATGAGAGGCGCCTCGGCACGCCAGAAATAGTCCGTACCGAACACGATGCGGTCCGCCGGCCACTCGCGCACGATGCGCTGCGCCTCGGCGTTGTCGTCGTGGTAGTACATGACGGCCGTGTCGATCCAGCAGTTCGGGAATTGCAGGAGCGCGTCCGTCGCCCGCACCGGATTGCCCGCCTCGCCGCCGACGTGGCCGGCGACGAACTTGAGCCCCGGCACGGCGGTCAGCAGCTTCACGATTTCGTTCGGACCCGCCACCGACGGCGCCGTCGTGTACCCGGGGTCGAAGCCCGTGTGGCAGAGCACGAAGAGGCCCGCGTCGCGCAGCGCCGTGAAGAACGGCGCCACGGCCGGATCGTCGAGACGGAAGCCCTGGTAGTTCGGATGCAGCTTGATGCCCGGAATGCCCGCCGCCTTGAGCTGCGCGATGTGCGCGGCGAAGTCGGGGTCGAACGGATGCGCGGACCCCAGCTGCACGAGCCGCTGCGCGGCCGCCTCGCCCTCGGTGCCGTCCCGCACCGCAACGGCGCGGCGGAGGATGGCGCCGAAGTTCGCGGGGTACGTGCACACCGGACAGTTCACGCACAGGGCGACGCCGCTGCGGTCCATATCCCGCAGCTGCGTGTCGATCGTGCCGTCGCCGGCAGGCGTGATGCCGCCCTTGCCCTCCATGTCCAGCCCCTCGAGCTTCTCGCACATGACGGCGAGCGCGCGGGGGGCCAGCTTCTTCGGAAAGTTGTGGCTGTGGAAGTCGATGATCTTCATTGAAGCGGCATCGACTTACAGGCTGTCCATCTCGGCGCGAATGGCACGCGCCGCCGCGACCGGATCGGCCGCCGCGAGAATCGGGCGACCCACCACGAGGTGCGTCGCGCCGCCCTTCACGGCCACGGCCGGCGTCGCAACGCGCTTCTGGTCGCCCACGGCCGCACCGGCCGGACGCACGCCCGGCGTCACGAAGAGCGTGCCGGCCGGCAGCAGCGGCGACAGTCCGCCCACGTCGAACGCGGAGCACACGAGGCCGTTCGCGCCATTCGCCACGGCAAACTTCGCCATCGCCTCCACCTGGCCGGCGGGCGTGCGGTCCTTCACGCCGATGTCCGCGAGATCGCTCTGGTCGAGCGACGTGAGCACCGTCACCGCCAGAATCTTGGGCGCGGCCGCACCATACTCGGCCGCCGCGGCGTGCGCGGCCTGGATCATCGCCTTGCCGCCCACGGCGTGAATCGTCATCAGGTCGACGCCGAGCTTGCCGCCGGACTTCACCGCCTTCGCGACGGTGTTGGGGATGTCGTGGAACTTGAGGTCGAGGAAGACCTTCTTGCCGAAGGCCTTCACGGCCTTGACCACATCCGGCCCCTCGGCCGTATACAGCTCGAGACCGATCTTGTAGAAATCCACCGCGTCGCCCAACAGCTTTACGCGCGCCTCGGCTTCGGCGCGCGTCTGCACGTCGAGCGCCACGATCAATTCACGCTTGTCCATCTTGGCAATCTTACTTGATCTCGGGAATCTGGGCGGCCGCCACGGACTGGCCGAGGCGACGGGCCTTTTCATCCGGCATGAAGATGTCGATCTGCTCCGCCAGGAACGGATCGAGCGCCTCGAGGCCCATCTTCGCCGTGTTGAGGATGATGTCGCCGCCGAAGCCGCTCGTCACGCGGCCGAGGATCATGAGGTTCTGGTAGTCGTAGAACTCATGGTACCACGCCGCCGCATTGGCGAGATAGCGGCCGATCATGAGGTAGATCTTGAGCGCGATCTCCTCGTGCTTCTCCATCGCGGCCTGCACGGTCTTGAGGCGCTCGGGCAGCTTCATCGTCTTCGGGAACTTCATGCCGTAGCGGCGCGCGAGGAAGTCGACGGCCTGCTGCGAGAAGTACATCGCGCCCACGCCGAAGTCGCCGCTCCATTCGCAACGGCCCGCGTTCGGGTTGAGGTCAACCGGCGCAAACGCGAGTTCGCTGATGCGGCCCGTCAGCGCGCCCTTCGGATTGATGTAGCCCGCCGCTTCGGAGGAACCCATCGCGACGCCGAGGATGCCCGTGCGCTTCATCGTGATCGCGCCCGCGAGCGCCGTCACGTCGCCGTCGTTGAACACTTCGAACGGGCACTGCCATTCTTCCTCGATGCGCGCAAACAGGTTCTGCGCCAACTCGAATTTCGATGGATTCTTCTCTTTCACGCCGCGGATGAGCGACGCCACGCCCAGCTTCTTGCCCACGAGCGTGCCGGCCGTCGAACCGCCGATGCAGTCCACCTTGCCGCCCAACGCCGCCGCCGCGGCCTCGAGGCCCTCGTTGAGTTTCGTGTAGTGGTATTCCGGGTCGGTCTGGTTGCGCGGATCCCACGGGAACTCTTTGGAGAACACGACCTTGCCCTTCTTGAGCGCGGAGATCTTGAAGTCGCTCGCGCCGAGGTCGAAGCCGATGCGGTTGCCGTTCGTGTTGTTTTTGACGAGGACTTCACGCTCCTTCGTCACCGGCATCTTCCTGAGCGGCAGGATTGCAACTTCGATCGGACGGCCGTAGAGCCCGTTGAAGAAGTCGTAGTCGAACGCGCGCGCGCCCTTCTTCGTATAGGCTTTCGCGATGGGCTGCACGATCTCGTCCGGACCGGCCATGTAGAGCTTCCAGCCGCCTGCGCTCCAGAGGACAAACTTGACGATGCGCTCCACGAGGTGCTTCACGCCCGGCATCGCAACCGGATCGATGCGCTTCGGGATCTCGATGTCATAGCGGTAGACGTTGCCGTCCTCGCGCTCCCAGGCGATCGCCACGATCTGCCCCTTGCCCTGCGCATGCGCACGCAGGAAGTTCAACGCCTTCAGCGGGGACTGAAAGCCGACGTCCTTTTCACACGTGCACGCCGCGCCACGACCACATCCACATTTCTGAGCCATTTCTCGTTTCTCCTTTTTTGTGTGTACTCGTCAAATCGTTGAAGCCGTCCGCCCTCACTGCGCACACCAGCAGGCGCAGCGGCGTCCGCCCGTCCAGTTCTCCGGCGGCTGCTCCTGCTTGCAGCGCGCCTGCACCGCCGCGCAACGCGGCCAGAACGCGCAGCCGCTCGGCCAGGCGTCCGGGGGGGGCACGGTGCCGGGGATGTCCGCCAACGGCGCATCGCGCGGCGCGTCCAGCGCCGGCACGGCCGCGAGCAGTCCCTTCGTGTAGGGGTGCTTCGGATTCGAAAGGACCTCCAGCACGGGGCCGCTCTCGACGATGCGGCCCGCGTACATCACGTTCACTTCGTCCATGCGGCCCGCGACGAGGCCAAGGTTGTGCGTGATGAGCAGCACGGCCATGCCCGTCTCGGCGGCAAGCGAATCGATGAGTTCGAGCACTTGCTTCTGCGTCGTCACGTCGAGGGCCGTCGTCGGCTCGTCCGCGACCAGCAGGTCCGGCGAGGCGGCGAGCGCCATCGCGATCATGCAGCGCTGCTGCTGGCCGCCGGAAAGCTCGCACGGATAGGCGTGCGCGGCGCGCGCAGGATCGGGCAGGCCCGTGCGGGCCAGGAGCTCGAGGATGCGCGCGTTCTGCGCCTTCTTGTCCATGTCCTTCGGCAGCGCCTCGCGGATTTGCTCGGCGATGCGCATCACGGGATTGAGCGAGTCGCTCGGATTCTGGAACACGTAGGCGAGGCGTCCGTCGAACTTCTCCTCGCCCGAAATGATCGCATGGTCGGTCGGGGACAGCCGCGCGAGCGACAGCGCGGTCAGCGACTTGCCGCAGCCCGATTCGCCCACGAGCGCCACGCGTCCGTGCTCGGGCACCGTGAAGCTCACGTCGCGCACCGGCACCGTTTCGCGCCCTTCGACGCGGAATGCAATCCTCAGATTCTTGACTTCCAGCAGCATCGTCTCGCCTCTCCGTTTGTTAAATCTTCCGTTGCGCCTTGGCGAGCAGCTCGCGTGCGTGCTGGCCCACGACGGACGTCAGCGACGTGCCGCCGAGCATGCGTGCGATTTCCCCTTCGCGCGCCGCGCC
Source organism: uncultured bacterium (assembly GCA_902803135.1). GTDB lineage: Bacteria > Verrucomicrobiota > Kiritimatiellia > RFP12 > UBA1067 > RUG572. The sequence goes on along the minus strand of CADCPA010000208.1, from coordinate 3,324 downwards.
CTCGAGTTCCTGCACGGTGGAACGGGTGCGTCCGCCGCTCACCGTCTTCGCCACCGCGAAGTGGCGGTCGCCGTACACCGCGCTCTGCGGCAGGTGCGTGATCGCCACCACCTGATGGTGCGCCGCCACGGTCCGCAGCTTCTCGCCCACCGCACGCCCCACTTCGCCGCCGATGTTCGAGTCGATTTCGTCGAACACCAGCACCGGCGTCGCATCGTGCGCCGCGACGACCGCCTTGACGGCGAGCATCACGCGCGCCGTTTCGCCCGAGGACGCGATTTCGCGCAGCGGACGCGACGGTTCGCCGGGGTTCGGCGCAAATTGGAAATCGACCGCCTCGCAGCCCGACGCATCGGGGGCGTGCGGCACCAGCGCCACGCCGAAGCCGGCCTTGAGGAAGCCGAGGCCGTGGAGCTCCTTTGTAATCGCCTTCGCCAGCTTTTCCGCCGCCTTCGCGCGCACGACCGTGAGCTTCTTGCCGACGGCGGCCACGTTCGTCTCCGCCGCGGCGATTTCCGCGTCCAGTGCGGCGATGCGCCCTTCGCGCCCTTCCAAATCGGCCAGCCGCGCCACGCGCGCGTCGCGCAGCGCCAGCAGATCCGACACCGTCGCGCACGCATACTTGCGCTTGAGGCGCTGCACGAGCGACAGGCGCTCGTCGAGGCGCTGCAGGGTTTCCGGATCGGCGTCGACGCGCGACACGGAATCGGCGATCTCGCGCGACAGCTCCTGCACCTGCACGGTCAGCTGTTCGAGCTGTTCGCTCCAGGCCGCCGCCGGCTCGTGGAACTTCGCCATCTCGCGCACGCGGTTGCCGGCGCCGATGAGCGCGGCGGCGGCGGAGTCGTCCGCCTCCGAGAGCGCGGCCGTCGCCGTATTCGCACACGCGAGAATCTCCGCCGCATGGGCCGCGGCGGCATGGCGCGCGGGCAATTCGGTTTCGTCCTCCTCCGTCAGCCCCGCGGCGTCGAGCTCGTCCACGCTGTAGCGCAAACGCCCGATCTCCTCCGCGAAGTCGGAGGCGTCGCCCTGCAGGCTCGTCCACTCGCCGCGCAGACGCTGAAACGCCCCCCACGCCTTCGCATAGGCCGAGACGTCGACGTGGCCGTAGGCGTCGAGCACGCCACGCTGGAAAGGCTCTTCAAGCAGGGACTGGTGATCGTTCGGACCATGCACGTCGACCAGCAGTTTGCCGAGCGCGCGCAGGGTCTGAACCGTCGTCGCCGCGTCGTTCACATGGACGCGTCCGCCTCCCGTCGCGGAAATCGTGCGGCGCACGAGCAGCGCGCCTTCCTCGCAGGCCGGCAGCCCCGCCTCGTCGAGCAACGCGGCAACCGACGCGGGCGGATTCCGGAACTCGGCCTCGATGCGCGCTTCCTTCGCGCCGTCGCGCACGGCTGAGGCGTCCGCCCGCGCGCCCAAGACGAGCTCAAGGGCGCCCATCAGAACGCTCTTGCCCGCGCCCGTCTCGCCGGTGACGACAGTGAGCCCCTCGCCGAATTCGACATCCGCCGATTCGACAATGGCCAGATTCCGAACTGAAAGCCGCGTCAACATGCCGGTTTCGCCCCCTCGGCGCCGATGCAGGAAAACCATCCCTCACGTGCGCCCCTGCCCACGTGTTCCCTCCGTCTTTGGACGAATGCGCTGTTTTCCGCTCGTCTGTGAATCATCACACCTTTCTGCGTGAAATTGATACTGTGTATTATATCAAAAAACAAGCCATCCGTGGACGGGAGAATCACCTTTTTGCGCACGGAACTACGCCTTGACCTCCGCAAGCGCCGCCCGTTCGCCCTCCGCCATGCGCGTGCCACGCTCATCGCATTTCCATCCAGGCGCAACAAACGACAGTCTGTCTTGTATATCTCCGTAGAGACACACGCGGTCGCCGTCCGAAGAAAAGCCCCCGCTGTGATGAGCGGGGGCTTGGTTGCGCCAGATGTGGACTTCTTGTACGTCGCCGATTTCTGGCTACCTGACCGTAACCAGCCAGCTGGCGGCGGGTTGCTTGCACGTGGCCGTGCCGTAACCAACGCCATCAGCCACCACGCCGCTTACGTTGACGGTGTACTTCTTGAGCCTTGTCGACCTGCCTTCGCCCTCCAGTGCGTACACTTTGAATGAACCCTTGAAGATACCTTTCTTCGGCGTGTAGGTGAGCTTCAAACTGGAGAAGTTCGTCTTGCCCTTGGTGTCGTCAATGACAAGCCCCTTGCCGGACTGCTCATCGTAGATCTCCGGCGGCTCCACGCCCTTCTTCGGCTTGGTCCACTTCACGCCCGCCGCCTTCGCGAACATCCACTTGCCGTTATTGACCGCCACCTGTTCGTCTTTCGGCAGAAGGTCGGAAAGCACCATGCCGGGGAACATCGAGAGGTCGTCCGCATCAACCGTCACGGTCGCGCCACTCCCCGTCCAGTTGCCACCCACATCTGCAGACTGTATGTGCCAGCCGCCAAGCGAACCCGCGAACCGCGTACCGCCAATGGTGACGGTCATCGTGCCGAGATTCTTGACATCCAGCGAAACCGTCGCGGGCGCGATTCCGTCAATGCCCTCGGCGTTCACCGCCTTCATCGTGATCTTCTTCCCGTCGAGCCCAGTGAACGCCCCAGACACCTTGCTCGTCCCTTTCCGTGCGTTCACCTTGCCGAGCTTCAGCTCCACGATTCCGACCACGGCACCGCCACCGTCGTACGCCGCGCCCATAATCGTCACCGCCTTGGGTACAACGAACGCTTCCGTAATGTCGCTTGGCCCTATTTCCTCATAACCCGGCGGCACGGGATCAATCGTTCCGTCATCTTCGCCGCCGCCTCCGCCAGAACCGCCGCCGTCCTGCGCCCAGTGCGCGTAGTAGGTGACGTTCCCGGTCACAACCGTCGCCTCAGTCACCTTCGTGCCGCCGTTTGCCGCTGTAAACCATCCGGTGAACGTGTATCCACTGCGTACTGGCTCGGGAAGTGTTCCAATTGCCATACCCTCCGTTACGGAACGTGAAGACGGAGACACACGACCACCAGTCGCATCAAATTTCACCTTGTATATCTTGGTTGATCCATTCACGTACGCCCAATGTGCATAATATGTAACATCCGCCGTTACAAGCGTGGAACTGGACACCTCAATGCCATCTCCTTCCATGGTAAACCATCCAAGAAACACATGACGCCATCCTTGTACATATACATCATCCCAACTTGGCGAGGGCAATTCTCCGACAGGTTGTCCGCTATTCACTTTACGAGTTGTCGGTTCTTCAACCTCCATATTGTGATCTCCTACCAAATGATATATCTGTGGATCAAAGGTTACGGTATA
>CADCPA010000207.1 GCA_902803135.1 uncultured bacterium | reverse complement strand
TGTTGAACCAGGTGCTGCTGCACCAGTCCATCATCGGCCTCGAGACGCGGACGGCGTTCCGGAAGCTCGGCGTGAAGCCCGACGTGATCATCGGCTGCGCGGGCGGCGGTTCGAACCTGGGCGGACTCATCTCGCCGTTCATGGGCGAGAAGCTCCGCGGCGAAAACGACTACCGCTTCATCGCGGTCGAGCCGGCGAGCTGTCCGTCGCTCACACGCGGCATCTACGCGTACGACTACTGCGACACGGGGCGGATCTGTCCGCTCGCGAAGATGTACACGATCGGCGCGGACTACATTCCGTCCCCGAGCCACGCGGGCGGCCTTCGCTTCCACGGCATGAGCTCGATCATCTCCGAGCTCTACGACCAGAAGCTGATTGAGGCGACGAGCGTGAAGCAGACGGACGTCTTCGCCGCCGCGCAGCAGTTCGCGCGCGTCGAGGGCATTCTGCCGGCGCCGGAGTCGAGCCATGCGATCTGCGCGGCCATGAAGGAGGCGCTGCGCTGCAAGGCGGAGGGCAAGGAAGAGACGATCCTCTTCGGTTTGACCGGCACGGGCTATTTCGACATGAAGGCGTACGAATCGTTCAACGACGGCACGATGGGCGACTCCGTGCCGACGGACGAAGACATCGCCGAAGCCCTCCGGAAACTCCCTCAGATTCCGGGTTGAGCGGCGGCCGTTCCGGTGGCATGCGCGAGGAGGATCTTGACGAGCGAGGCGAGCTTCTTCTCGGGCGTGCCGCCCTCGGGATGGCCGACAAACGCGATGTCGTGCGACCCCGGGCGGTAGAAGAAGGCGCGCCCGTTCTTGACGTCGAGGCGGGAAATGCCGGCTTGCGCGCAGAGCACGCGGAATTCGGCCAGCTTCACGAGACGGGCCGCGGCCTTCGGCAGTTTGCCGTAACGGTCGGCGAGTTCCAGCTTCAGCTTCCTGACGGCCGGCAGCGTCGACGTTTCGGCGAGGCGGCGGTGGAAGTCCATGCGCTGGGCCTCCTCTTCGACATAGTCGTAGGGGAGACAGGCGCCGGCCGTGTCGACGTCGGCCGAACTTGGCGAGAGGTCGAGGAAGTCGAGGTTCAGCGTGACGTCGACGAGCTCGGGCACCTTGTCGCCGCGGAGACGGGCGATCGTGCGCTGGAGGAGCTGGCAGTAGAGCTGGAAGCCGATGGCGGCGATGTGTCCGCTCTGGGCGCGTCCGAGCAGGTTGCCGGCGCCGCGGATCTCCAGATCGCGCAGGGCGATGTTGAAGCCCGCGCCGAGGCCGGCGTGCTTGCGGAGGGCGTCGAGGCGTTCGCGCGCCTCCGAATCGATCGGACCCTCTTCGGGCAGCAGGAAGTAGGCGTGGCCCTGGCGTGAGGAGCGACCGACGCGGCCGCGGAGCTGGTAGAGTTCGGCAAGGCCGAAGTGGTCCGCGCGGTCGACGAGGATCGTGTTGGCGTGGGGAATGTCGAGGCCGCTTTCGACGATCGTCGTCGAGAGGAGCACGTTCGCCTCGCCGCGCGCGAACCTCTGCATCTTCCGGGCGAGCAGGGTGGCGGGCATCTGTCCGTGGGCGACTTCGATCGTCGCTTCCGGAACGAGCGCCTGGAGGCGCGTGGCGACCTTGTCGATCGTCAGCACGCGGTTGTGGAGGAAGAAGACCTGTCCGCCGCGGGCGAGTTCCTTCTCGATGGCCGTGCGGATCGTGGCGTCGGAGCCGCGCACGATCTTCGTCTCCGTGGCGACGCGCTCGCGCGGCGGCGTGCGGATGAGGGACAGGTCGCGGGCGCCGGTCATCGACAGGTAGAGCGTGCGCGGAATCGGGGTTGCGCTCATGGTGAGCACGTCGGCGGTGGCGCGGAGCCGCTTGAGGTGCTCCTTGTCCGCCACGCCGAAGCGTTGTTCCTCGTCGATGATGACGAGGCCGAGGTCGTGGAACGCGACTTTGGCGGACAGCAGGGCGTGCGTGCCGATGACGATGTCCGTCGCGCCGGAGAGGAGGCGCGCGCGCGTGCCTTTTTTGGCGTCGGCGCTCTGGAAGCGGCTCATCGCCTCGATGCGGACCGGGGTGCCGTCGAAGCGGGCAAGGAACGTTTCGTAGTGCTGCTCGGCGAGCACGGTCGTGGGGGCGAGCACGGCGGTCTGCTTGCCGTTCATCGCGGCAATGAAGGCCGCGCGCACGGCGACTTCGGTCTTGCCGTAGCCCGCGTCGCCGCAGATGAGGCGGTCCATGGGCTTCGCTTCGGCCATGTCGTGCTTGACGTCCGCGATGGCGCGGGCCTGGTCGTCCGTCGTCTCGTAGGGAAAGGCGGCTTCGAAGAGGGCGACGTCCTCGCCGTCGGTCGCGTAGGCGAAGCCGGGCACGACGGCGCGCCGGGCCTGCGTTTCGAGCAGGGAGGCGGCAAGGTCCTGGACGGCGCGCTGCGCGTCGGCCTTGTCCTTGGTCCAGCGTTTGCCGTCGAGGCGGTGCAGCTTGACCGTTTCGCCCTTGACGCCGATGTAGCGCGAGAGGAGGTGGGCGTGGGCGGTGGGTACGTGCAGCAGGGCGCCGTCCGCATACTCGATGGTGAAGACCTCGCTGCGCCGTCCGCCCACGTCGATCTCGGCCGATCCCTTGAAGCGGCCGATGCCGTAGTCGAGATGCACGACGTAGTCGTCGATTTCAAGGTCGGGCGTTTCGGTCAGCCGTTCGCCGACATGGGGAGACGTGAAGCGCGTCGTCGCGACGCGGCGGCGATGGGCGAACACGCGGTCGCTTTTCGCGACGACGACGAGGCCGGGCACTTCGAAGCCGCCCCCGAAGGGCGTCTCCGCGAAGACGCGCGAGCCTTTCTTTTCCGCGGCGACGAGATAGGCCTGCAGGCGGGCGCGGGCGGCGTCGAGGATTTCCGGCGAACGGGCCGCTTCGATGCCGAGCTCCGCGAATCCCGGCAGCGGACTCGCCTGGAAGCCGCTGGAAGGAACGCCCTTGGGCGCCGGGTCGCCCGTGTAGAGGCGGCGGAGATGGCGGGCGACCAGCGCGGGCGTCGTCGGGAGGAGCGTCGTGTAGTCGTTGTGCTCGAGGAAGAGCACGGTCGCGCGCTCGGGGACCGCGTCGACCAACGTGGCGGCCGCCGTGCCGTCCGGATCGGCCGGCAGTTCGACGGGTACGAGTTTCGCGCGGTCGAGTTTGCCCGTGCTCGTCTGCAGGGCGGGGTTGAAGGTACGCAGGGACTCGAGCTCGTCGCCGAAGTATTCGGCACGCACGGGGGCGTCGTCGTCGGGCGACCAGGCGTCGAGCACATCGCCGCGGACGGCGAACTGTCCGGGCGCAGTCACTTCGGGGACGCGCTCGTAGCCGGCGGCGAGCAGGCGGGTCTGGAGGTCCGCAAAGGCCGGCGGGACGGCGGCCGGTTCCGCGAGGGCGAGCGTGATGGTCGCGGCGGCGACGGCTGCGGCGGGAGGAACGGCCGTCGCGAGCGCGGTGGCGGGGGCGACGACGACAAGCGGATAGGGGCGGTGCGCAGAAGCGCCGAGCGCGGCGGCGACCTTGAGGCGCGCCGCGGTGCCGCCGCGGTCGTCGTCGAACGGGGGCGGAAATTCCAAGACGCGGAGCGCGCAGTCTTCCTTCGCCAGAAGGTCGAGGTCGGCGCGCAGGGCGTCCGCTTCCGGCAGGCCGGGCGTCACGGCCAGGACGAACGGCGTGCCGCCCGCGGCGGGATGGAGGGCCAGCAGCGCGGCGGCGAAGGCGGCGGAGGAACCTGAAAAGGACGAAAACGCCAACGCGGGAGACGGATGTTCCATCACCTGTTTGAAGGCCTTTTCGAAAAGGGCCAGACGTTCGCTGTTTGCCGCCACGACGGATAGTATAGCATATTCCCTTTTGCCTTGGCGGGGGACGATTTGCTATAATGGGACCAAAGAAAAGAAGTAGCTATTGATAGGACCAAAGAAAAGGAGTGGCGATGAAGAATCTTGTCATGCTGTTGACGCTGGTCGGCGCCGTGGTCGCGGAAGCGACGACGTGTGCGGAGATCAAGACGTCGCTCGGATCGATCGAAGTTGCGCTCGACGAGGCGAAGGCGCCGGTTACGGTGAAGAATTTTGTCGACTACGCGAAGGACGGTTTCTATGACGGGACGATCTTCCATCGCGTGATCGCGGGCTTCATGGTCCAGGGCGGCGGTTTCACGAAGGACATGAACCAGAAGCCGACGAAGACGCCGATCAAGAACGAGGCCGGCAACGGACTCAAGAACGACAAGTACACGATTGCGATGGCGCGTACGCGAGTCGTCGACTCGGCCACGGCGCAGTTTTTCATCAACGTGGCGGACAATGCCTTTCTCAACCATCGTTCGGAATCGCTCGACGGTTTCGGCTATGCGGTGTTCGGCAAGGTGACGAAAGGGCAGGACGTGGTGGACAAGATCGCGGCGGTGAAGACGGGCCTGCACGGCTTCTTCCGCGACGTGCCGACGACGCCGGTCGTGATCGAGAAGGTGACGATTCTGCCTGAAAAGAAGGACGGGGCGAAGCCGACCGCCGACGCGAAGCCGGCGCCCGCGGGCCAGCCGTAATCCCTTGCTTCCCGCGTCTGGAATTGCTATAATTCCAACTGCTTTTTGTCCCGTGGTGTAGAGGCCGCACAGGAGATTTTGATTCTCTTAGTCCTGGTTCGATCCCAGGCGGGACAACCATTTTTTTTTCATCGTGCGCGCGGCGCAACGGAGTTGAGAGAGCATGCAGACGGTTACGAATCAGATCAAGAAGTCGATGGAAGGATCCTCGTGGATCCGCAAGATGTTCGAAAAGGGCCTCGAACTCAAGAAGCAGTACGGTGCGGACGCCGTGTGCGATTTCTCGCTCGGCAATCCGGACGTGCCGCCGCCCGCGAAGACGAAGACGGTGATGGAAGCGCTCGCGGTGAAGGCAATCGAGCCGCTCGGCCTCGGCTACTGCCCGAACGCCGGCATTCCCGCGGTGCGCGATGCGATGGCGGGCTACATTTCCCGGCAGCAGCAGACGCCGGTGACGGGCGCGCAGATCGTGATGACCGTCGGCGCGGCCGGCGCCCTGGTGAGCTTCTTCCGTGCGGTGATCGAGCCGGGCGACGAAGTGCTCTGCCCTGCGCCGTACTTCGTGGAATACGGCAGCTATTGCGGACACTTCGGCGGCGTGCTGAAGGCGATCGCCTCGCAGCCCGATGAAGGGTTCCGTCCCGACTGCGACGCAATGGCGGCGGCGGTGACGCCGAAGACGCGTGCGATCCTCATCAACTCGCCGAACAATCCGACGGGCTGCATCTACGCCGAGGAAGATCTCCGGCGTCTCGCGGCGATCGTCAACCAGGTCAACGCCCGGCGCCAGGCCGAGCTGGGCGATGCGGCGCGTCCGCTCTATCTCCTGAGCGACGAACCGTACCGCGCGTTTGCCTATGATGGCGCGGTCGTGCCGCCGGTGATGCCGCTCACGCCGTACGCGGTCGTGCTCGGTTCCTTCTCGAAGACGCTCTCGCTCGCGGGCGAGCGCGTCGGCTACGTGGCGTTCCATCCGGAGATGCCCGACGGCCAGACGCTCGTCGGCGCGGTGACGCTCACGAACCGCACGCTCGGCTTCGTGAACGCGCCGGTCATCGGCCAGCGCCTCGCCGCGCAGCTGCTCGACCAGACGGTCGACCTGGAAATCTACGACCGCCGCCGCAAGCTGATGGCGAAGGTGCTGTCGGACGCAGGCATCGAGTTCGTGATGCCGAAGGGTGCGTTCTACTTCTTCCCGAAGGCGCCGGGCGGCGACGATCTCGCGTTCGTGGATGCGCTTCAGGAAGAACGCATCCTCGTGGTGCCGGGCCGCGGCTTCGGCATGGCCGGCCATGTGCGCCTCTCGTGCAGCGTGGATGAAAAGATCATTGCGCGGTCCGCGGAAGGCTTCAAGCGCGCAGCCGCCAAATGTACAGCCTGACCAAATGCAAAGCCTGAAAAAGATGAGACTGTTTGCCCTTGCCGCTTTCGCAACCCTGTCCTGTCTGGCGGAACCTTCGAAGTCGCCGATGGAGTGGGCGCCCGTGCAGACGAACGAAATCGCGCGCTGGAAGGCCGAGAACAAGGCACCGGCGGGCGTCGTGGTGGACAAGGCCGCGCGCACGGTGCGGTTCCTCGCGGAAGCGACGGGGCTGGGGGCGGGCGAGACGGTCGAGTTCTTTGCGATTGGACCGCTCTCGGACCGCGCCTACGAATCCCTCTTCGTGACGGTCGCCTCTCCGGACGCGCTGGCCAAGGCGATCGAGTCGGTCGGCGTGCCGCGCGGCTTCCCCGTGGATCCGCTGAAGGCGCGCTTTTGGCCGCAGGGCGAGAAGGTCTCCCTATCGGTCAAGGCCTGGGGCGCAGACGCCGCGTCGCGTCCGTCGGGCGGACTCTCGACGTTTCTGAAGGATGTCCGCGCGAACGAAGACGGGAAGGTCCTCGAGGCGCCGCTGGCCTACGCGGGCGGCACGCGCGACGCCTCCGGTTCGCCCATCGCGGCGACAAACATCCCCTGTGCCGTATTCTCCCTCTACAACCATGCCCAGTCGCTGTTGCAGCTGGATGGCCTGTTCGACCAGTCGGGCGTGTACGGACGCTTCGTGGCGCCGACGAAATTCAAGGCGGGTTCGCTGTTCGAGATCGTGGCGACATGGGACGGCAAGCGCGTCGTGAAAGACCGGGAGCTGAAATTGACCGCGACGAACGCCGGCGAGGTGATGACGACCCTCAAAGACGAGGCGAAGGCGTTCGATGTGCATGTGCGCCTCGCGTTCGACGCGAGCGTGACAATCGCGCACGCGGCGGCGGTCGCCCAGGCGTTCGCGCTGCTGGACGGTCAAGGCGTGAAGATGAACGGCCGGAGCGACGGACAGTTCTTCTTCCGTGCCTTCCTGCCCGACCCGAAGTGGCGTGACCGCGCGTCGCGCATCTTCCAGCCGTTCGAGGTCCATGTGGCCGCGGATGGTACGAAGTCCTTCGTCTTCGTGGAGGAGGATTGGAGCGGCGAGGCGCTCGATCCCGTGCTCAAGCCGAAGACGACGCCGTTCAAGGACTGGCAGGAGCTCCCCGGCCTGATTGCGAAGACGGGCGAGGAGGGCGCTAAAATCACCGTGATGTTCGTCTATGCGCCGAAAACGTCCCGCGTTGCCGACCTCGCGCCGGTCGTCAAGGCCGTCGAGCCGCGTGTGAACACGTTCTACGTCTTCGCCGAAGACTGACGCGCCGATGACGGCGCAGCGGACGATTTGCAAAAATCTTCTCTTCGCCTGTGGATTTTCGTCTGGCCTTGCGTACTTCCGTTTTGAGAGACGGGGGCTCTCCAACCCAAACGCAAACATTAACAGAGAAAGGTAGATTACGATGAAGTCTTTGATGAAAATCGCCGTTGCTTCGGTTCTTGCCCTTGCCGGTACCGCCTTTGCAGATCCTCAGCCGGCCCGTCGTCCGGCGCCGCAGCCGACGCCCGCCCAGCGGCAGTTCGTGCAGGCGCGCAACCAGTTCCTGCAGAACAGCATGAAGGCCGCGCAGCAGAAGAAGATGAACCCGGAAATGATGCGGGCCTATCGCATGGGGCTGACTCAGGGCTTCAACCAAGGTTTTGGCGTGGGCCGTCGTGCGCCGAATCCGGCCGTCGTCCAGCCCGCGGCCAAGTCGGCGTGCCCGAAGGCCGCTGTTGCGAAGCCGGCGCCGAAGAAGATGACAAAGGAGCAGCGCAAGGCGCTTTTGAAGAAGATGTCGCCCGAGCAGCGCAAGGCGTTCAAGGCGCGTGAGAAGGCGCAGAAGGAGGCGCAGAAGAAGCACAAGGCGCAGCTGAAGGCCCAGAAGAAGGCCCAGAAGGCCGCGGCGAAGCGCGCGAAGGTGCAACAGAAGGCCCAGAAGAAGGCCAAGCAGGCTGAGGTGAAGCGCGCGCAGGCACAGAAGAAGGTCCAGCAGGCTGAGATGAAGCGCGCGCAGGCGCAGCAGAAGGTCCAGAAGACTGAGGTGAAGCGCGCGCAGGCGCAGAAGCAGCAGCAGAGGAAGGCCCAGAAGCCGGTCGCGAAAAAGTAGGCGTTCAGGCACAGGCGTGGTGTCGGGCGGGCGGGGAGCAATCCCCGCCCGTTGTTTCCGTCCCCCCGCCGCTTCCGTTCGCTTCCGTCCCTGTCGCGGTGAAAGCAAAAGCGGAAAATTTGTAGTTAGCAAAAGCGGAATGGGAAGAGAAGGCCTGTTAAGCGGGCTTCAGCGAGTG
>CADCPA010000206.1 GCA_902803135.1 uncultured bacterium | reverse complement strand
TCTCCGAAGTATTCAGGCAGAACGACGCTCGTCACGGCCTCTCGGCTTGACACCAGATTGTCCACGTCAGAAGTAATGCCGACAATCTGGAGATTATTTGCGGAAAACTCTTTTTGGACGGCACCCAGATCGAGTTCGGAACCTTCGATTTTGGGATTGATTTCCTTCAATTCCACTGTGCCGTCCGCAATCTCCTCGTAAACATATCTGGTGTTGTCTACAACGAGCTCCTTGGCGAACGAGCCGAAGGCGCAGGCGGATGCGAGCAGGGCTGTGAGTGTCTTTTTCATTGCGTCACCTCTTCTTTTGAAATTTCCTTGCGTTGTCTTTCCTTTGCGCTATTCGACCTTGGCCGCGCCCCAGGTCCAGTTCTTCCCATCGGCCGTGCGGCCGATCATGCCGTAGAACTTGGAGGTCGATGTCGGCGGAATGCCCTCGAACGTGTAGACGAGGCCGTTGTATTCGAAGTCAAACGCCCACAGGCCCGTTTCGGGGTCGAACTCGTAGGTGATCTTCCCCTTGCCGTTCACACCGATGGCGGAGGTATCGACGGACGTGGGAAGCGCCGTCGCGGACGTCCATTGCGCGGGGTCGAAGGTGAACTTGAGCTTGGGGCTGGCGGACACAATCGCCCGGGCGGAAGTCGGATAGGTTTTGCGGTTGTTGTAGGAGTGGGCGCCGGTCAGGTGCTGGAACGCGCCCGTACCGTCCCGCCCCCAGGCGAAGATACCGACGGTTTCGTGGCCCGTAGAGTCGTTGGACTTGAACTCGGACGGATCGGCAGGAATCTTGAGCACGTAGACGATGCCGTCGTTGTCTTTGACTACCAGAGGCGCAGCATCGATCGCACGGTAGCTTGACGATTCGGAGAAAGACCAGTTGTCAAGCGCGTGGTACGCCGCGACGAACGGGACTGACGTGGAGAACAGCTTGCCGGCGGGAAGGCGTCCGCTGAGATAGACCTTGCCGGCGTCGTAGTCGTACGCCGCAGCCGCCCACATGGCCTCGCCGTCGGTCTGGGATGCCGTCGGCCCGATCAGCAGCGAGACGCCGCCGAAGTCGCGCTTGTAGGGACTGGACGTGTAGAAGGGAGATTTCTTAAGTTCCGCCACGGAGTAGACCGGGAAGAGACGCAGTATCTCGGCCTTCGTGAGCGAGAAGCCGCCGATCGGCCCCTGGCGCACGCGGGCGACGCCCGTGACGCCGCTGGACGCATCGGTAAGAAACGCGAGCTTCAGCGTGCGCTTTGCGAGCTTGCGCTTCTTGTCCTTCGGCACCGCGAACGAGAAGCGGAACTTTCCAACCAAGGGGGAGTTGGCCGACCACGTGGAGCCAGATTCGAACGAGGGATACCCTGTCACGGTCGTCTTGGCGCTTCCCTCCGTGAACGAGAGCGTGGCCTTTCCGTCCGCCTTCACGCTCATCGTCACCGCGCCGGCCCCGAGCGCGTAGGACGAGACGTAGCCCCTGTAGGAACCCGCGAGCGGGTTGTTGCGGACCTCGTAGGCGATCTTGTGCGTCTCCTTCTTCCCGCCGACGGTCACGGTAAGCGTCGTCACATACACGCCGGGCACGGTGGGACGCCCCGCGAGCGTGTAGGCGAAGTTGTTCACCTTGGAGAGTTTGATCCCCTTGGGAAGTCCGCTCGCCTTGACGCTGATCTTCTTCGCGGCGGATATCAGGACGGGCTGGCTTCCCGCAGAGTACGACATGCCTGAAAGGACGGCGAGGATGCTGCCGCCAATGGACGTCTGGGGAAGGCTCGTGTTGATTGTCAGCGTGCTGGACAACGGCTTAGTTCCGATGACCTCGAGGGGTATCTTGACGGCGCGCGAATAGCCGCTCGCGCCCTTGATGATCATGATCGCGGGCGCATGGTCGCAGTCCAGCGACGTCGTCGGCACGCCCTTGAGGTAGTAGCTGCCGTCGGCCTCAAGAACAAGCGACACGCCCTTGGGTAGTCCCTTGAAGGAGATGAACGTCTGCGTCTTTTGCCCGCTTTTGTTGTAAACGAACATGTCGACGGAGGTCATGCCCTTGATTGCGGATGTCTTCGCAAGCAGTGTGAGCAGGTTGGCCACAGTGTCGATGAACGAGGTCTCTTCCGACAGGGGGATGAACGTC
>CADCPA010000205.1 GCA_902803135.1 uncultured bacterium | reverse complement strand
TACGGAACGCTAACGGGCTGCACGATTTCGGACAACCGGGCCAACAGCGGCGGCGGCATCTACAACGGAACGCTCACAAACTGCATGGTCTCCGGCAACGCCTCTACGGGATACGGCGGCGGTTGCTACTCGATGTCCCGGAACTACGCGCTGACGCGATGCACGATCACCAACAATACCGCCGTCTCGGACGGCGGCGGCGCCTACAGAGGGACGCTTGTGTTCTGCCACATCAACGACAACTCCGCAAGCTCTGGCGGTGGCGCCTACGATGCGGAACTGACAGACTGCACGCTCTCGGGCAACGAGGCTACCAACTATGGCGGAGGTGTTTACAACGGGATCGCGACTCGTTGCGGAATCGTCCGAAACCGGGCCGTCGTCAATTCCGGCGGCGGCTCCTACGGCGCGACGCTGGCGAACTGCGTGGTCGTTTACAACACGGCGGAATCCCAAAACGGCGGCGGCGCCTACAGCGGCGCGCTCACCAACTGCACCGTCTTCGCCAATTCCGCATCCTCGGGTGGCGGCGTGTACTACGCGTCCATCGCGAACTGCATCGTCTGGGGCAATGAGGCGCAAACGTATGCCAATGTTTACGCCTCCACCACCAAACCCTGCCTCTACTCGTGCCTCGGTGAGGCGCTTTCCGGCAACGTGCATATCGGCAACATCGTCGCCGACCCGCTCTTCGTCGATGGCGTGCACGGCGACTACCACCTCCAGGCAAATTCGCCCTGCATCGACGCGGGTTTGTACGACCTTGTCATTGGCGAAACCGACTTCTACGGCGCTACGCGCATCTCCGGCGGGTGCGTCGATATGGGCGCGAGCGAGTTCCAGTTTGCGCCCTCCTCGGGCTACGCCGCGTGGGCGGCGGAGAACGGCCTCGGCGCGGCGGATGCGGTAACGGAGGGTGTCCCGAACCTGATCCGCTATGTGTTCGACAGGCCCTCCGGTGCGTGCAACCCGTTCACGGGCATTTCCTTTATCAACGGCAATCCCGCCCTTGATTTTCTGCCGTTTGTGAACACTGACGGCGTAACGCTCATGGTGATTTCCAGCACCAACCTCCTGGACTGGAGCCAATACCAGTATTTCACGCTCACGGCGGAGGATTCGGGCTACACCATCATCCTAAACCACGGCGACAACGCCCCGCAGCGGTTCTACAAGTTCAAAGTGGAGGAGGAGTAGCGAAATGCGGCTGGCCGGGTTCGACTATTCGCGGACGATGGGATCAGCCCCAATCGAATCCCATTAATGAATCGCGTCGGGGATGGCAACCTTGCCTTTGACGGTCGCGGAGCCGTGGCCGATGCCGTTCACATCCACCGTGCGCGCATCAACATCGCGCTTAAGATCGTATAAAGGATGGATGACGAAGCCTCTCTTGCAGACAGCCGTCAGCGCAACAGAAGCACTGTGACGGGGGATATTTTGGCGACAAGCGCGTAGTTGCGGGCCACCACGGCCCCCGAGGCGTCGTACGCCACGAACGACACGCAGTTCGGCTCGCCTTCGGCCGCCGTGAACGCGTCCGCCGGAATTGAGATTGGATGGCCTTCAGCAGTTCCCGACGCAGCCGCTCATCGTCTCGGCTACAGGCGGATCATCTGATGTAGACGGCCATTCCGCCCTTTGTCAGCAGAACCGAGAAACGCTGGTAAGTAGTGCCATTGCCGGGCCATTCAACCGGCTCCTCGACGATTTCGGCTTTCTGCCCCCTCTGGCGGTTGACAACGGAAATCCGATCGCGTATCGCCTCGGCGGCGGCGGCTTTGAGGGAGAACAGCGGCACCTTGATCACGGCTTTCGCCGGTCCGTCGTCAAAGTCGATCGTTACCGGCAGCGTCTCCATCCCGTCGGCCAGCGTGATGGCGGCAGCGTTGCCGTCCAACAATCCGAATTCCGCGAGCTGCGCGTCTTCCGGACTCTGGTCGATCCGGTAGCCGCTGCCGGGATGGAACGTCAGCTGGAGCCCGCCAACGGTCTCGACCGTCAGCGGCTTGAAGAAACCGGCCATTATATCCATGTTCTTGCTGTTGGAGGTGCGCTTGGCGTTCCCCATCGCCAGCGTACCGGCGCCGCGCTTCGTCGCGTTGCCGCTCCAAACCGTCTCGGAGGTGATGGTGAGCGTCTTCCCTTCAGGCACGTCCATGAAGCCGTTGTTCAGGCAGACGACGCGGTTCTCGTCGTCAAGCACAAGCGACTCCTGAATCGACAAGACGCCGTAGTTGTAGATGTACAGTCCATGTTCCTGCCGCGCGGCGGGATTGCCGCCGACGTTGGCCTTGGAGCTGATGTACATGATGGGATAGCCGTCTTTGGTGCGCTCGTTGTCGCCGATCTGCCAGGTGCCGGTGAAATCCGAATTGTCGCCCGTCACGTAGATATTGGCTTTGGAAGTCGCACTGTAGCTGGTCGCGCAGGCGCATCCGGTGCCGTGCAAGGACGCCGCGACCACGAAAGACCGATTCGCCTCCGTCGCGAAATTGGCCTTCATGTTGTCGGGCGCCGAGATGGTGACGTTGCCGTAGAGCGTCTGCGTGTTCACGCCGTCCGAGCCCGCTCCGGCGGTGATGATTGTCTTGGCGCCCATGCGCATGTCGTTGACGGTGAGGGACTTGTCCTTGATTCGAAGGTCCGCGCGGGTTGTGGAATTTCCGTAGATGTAGAAGATGTCGCCGGGGAATACGACGTCGTTGGCCGTACTGGCGCTCGTGCGGAGCAGTTTCGCGTATGTGACGTAGGCCGCGCCTTCATGTGCCGGCTGGGCGTCCTCCCACGCCTCGGCCTGGGTGAAGAATTTGTCGTTGACGACCTGCTGGATGATCGGAAGGCCTTGGCAGAGATAGACGGTCTGCAATCCGGTCGCTTCATCCGTCTCGACGGCAATGGAGCTGGTGGCGATTCCGAGAGGATCGGCGACGGAGATGTTCGTGAAATCCTCCGCCGTGACGGTCTTGACCGCCGTCGGAATCGTGAGCACGGGGTAGCGGCTCGCCATGCCGTAGGAGGTCAGGCCGATGGGCATCGGCCAGGCTACGACGCTTGCCGCATCGCTCAACGCCACGCTGTCGGCGTTCGCCCCTACGACATCGAACATCAGCGATGCGACGGTGTGCCCGCTTCCGAGCGTCACCGCGCCAACGGTGCCGATCCCGGCAGGATTGAACGTGCCGTTGTTCGTCATGGTCCTGCCGTTGAGCTGCGCCTGGTCCGCGCTGAAGGTGGCCCCGGCGGCAACGGTGAAGGCGGTGCAGTCCGCGCCAACCGTCTTGCCCGGCTTGAAACTGAACGTTCCCAGCGAGACCGTCAGGTCGCCCGCATTCCAATCGGCATCGAAGATCGCAATACCCACGCCCAGCTTCGCCATCGGCCCGCCCGTGATGGGCATCTGGAAAGTGGTCTTGAAGGTGGCGGCGTTCCCGACGAAGAGCACACATCCCGAATCGTCGGCCGTGATGCCGCCGTTTTCGCGCGCAATCACCACGCCGTCCGTGTCGGCCGAGCTGAGCACGCCCTTGTTGACGAGCTTGATGGCGTCGGGAGTGAAGGTATCGAGCGCGCCGCCGACAGCTTTGGTGCTGCCGAAGCCGAGGTACATCGCGTTTCCGTTCGACTGCATCTTGCCATGGTAGCCGGTGTTGTCGCCGCCAAGAAAACAGAGGAAGCGGCCATCATTCTCGCCGGAAGTGCGCGACACCTCGAACATCGTGCCGGCTTCGCCGGAGAGGTTCACGTTGAACCGGAACTTGCGATCTCCGCCAGATCCCGACCCCTGCAACTGGAACGGAGCGCTCTCGGGGGAGGTCACGGTGCCCGTGCCCTTGATGACGCAAGTTTTGCCGCCGTCGCCATGCGCATATTGTCCATTCGCCAATATTAGATTGTTGTGGGTGATCTCGCAGTCGGTATGGCTCTTGTGGATCAACTTGCCCTTCTCTCCGCCCACGATGCCCAGCTGCAGGGAATTTCCCTTGAAGGTGCAGGTGTAGTCTTTGGAACTCGTGGCGGGCGTACGGATTGGCGAACCGGTTCCAAGCGCGACAAGGTAGTCCGCATCGTCATGTGGCGCGGCGGCGTCAGACCAGTTGCCCTTGCTGTTGAACGAAGTCGACGTGGAGTTGGTGTCTCCCTTCGTCAGGGTAACCGTTTCCGAACACGCCGCCAATGCCGCCGACGCAAGTGCGAAGACGGCCAGCCGCTTGAAGCACAAGTGCCGATTACCCACGAGCGAATGATCAGTGAAAAACGATGCCATAACGCGATAGCTCCTTGTACGAGGTAATTCAGAAAGCCTTTTTCGCGGGGTCTGCGGTTCAATCCTCCCAATCTGAAAGAGCCGCATAACTGCAAAAACACTCAAAAGGCGTCACATGCAGAAGTATAGCAGAAACCGCCTGGCGGGGCAAGGTGAAAAAAACTTTATGTCGCGTGGCGAAAAAACTTTACCTCTTGGGCGGGGGCGCAATTCACCGCTCTCCATTCCGCAACTCGTTCCTATTCTTGGCAACTCGTTCCTCTGCTTGCCTCCTTTGGCCCGCCTACCCGACGTCCCGCCCCCGCGCCATCCGCCGCCACCACCGCGATTTCATACGCTCCGTAATCTCATTCTCGTACTTCGCCCTCCACCCCGCGAGCATGTTGGCGTCCTCCACCCGATCCGGGTCCGTCAGGGCGTCCAGCCGCTCCATGAGCGCGGTCGGGTTGC
>CADCPA010000204.1 GCA_902803135.1 uncultured bacterium | reverse complement strand
GTCTTTTCCGCCGCCTCCCAGTGGCCTTCGCGCATTTCCGCCTTGGCGACGAGGACAAACGCGGAGGCGCGGAAGAGCGGCGAGAAGGCTGCGAGGCCCAGACGTTCCTTCGCCGCGCGCAGGTTCCCCTCCGCGAAGAAGGCCTGCCCGTCCGCGTAGTTCGCCTCGGGGTCGTAGGTGTTGACCGCGAGCGCGCGTTGGGCGTAGGCGTGGGCGTCGGCGTAGAGGCCACGACGCACCGCGAGCGAGGCGAGCGCGCCGAGCGCCGGGACGAAGTGCGGCTCGGCGGCGAGGCAGGCCGTCAGCTCCTTCTCGCCCTCGGCGTCCAGCCGCTGGCGAAGCAGCTCCCCGCCTTTGAGGTAATGGCCGTATGCCGTGTTCCAGTCGAAATCGGCGGGCATGGTTTGCGGGCGCGTCACATGGTTCGTCGCGTTCAGCGTGCGCTCAAGCGTGGAACGGTCGCGCACCACGCCCCACCTCTCCTCGAAGAGATCCGTCGCGCCGGGCGCGAAGGAAGGGTGTTTGAAGGGCGTGTCCAGCGCCTCGCCCGCCTGGTTGAAGCAGCGGCCGGACTGGAGTTCCGTGTATTGCCCGTCCGAGTCGGTCAGCAGGTCCTCCCAGATGCCGCCGTCGCGCGAGAGCGCCCAGAGCCAGACCTTGCGGCCGTACTTGTGGGTGATGGGATTGGTGTGGATCGAGCCGAACTTCTTTTCCGGCCACCAGATGCCATAGACCGAGTTGTCGCCGTTGAGCACATGGTAGGACTTGGGCCCCCCGAAGGCGTTTCCGGAGACGCGGGAGAGGGTGTGCCCGTCGGCATCGACCGGCCAGGGGTGCGAATCGCCGCTATGCCCGATGTAGGCCGAACCGGGGAAAAAGAACTCGGGGTCGCCGCGCACGGAGTAGGCGGCGTTCATCCACTGGTAGTAGGGGGCTTCGACGTTCGAGCCGTTGAACCAGATGGTGCGCGTCAGGAAGTGGTCGGCGTCCGCCGGGAGGTTCACCTCCACCTGCCAGGTGGTCCGGCAGATCAGTTCGGTGTCGGAGCAGAAGTAGCTGACGCTGCCGTCGGCGTTTGTCCGGCAGAGATAGGAAACCGGGGTGGAGGTGGAGGGGGCGTGGCCGATGATCCCGAAGTTGAACTCGATGCCGCCGGAGCACCACGGGCCGCGCTGGGCGATGTTGCGGAATTTGACGGCGTGGTTGTAGTAGATGAAGGCCTCGCCGGTCGCCTTGTCCTCCGCCCCCCAGATCTTGCCGCCGATCTCCGGCAGGATTGTGACCTTGATCTTGTCATTTTCCAGAATGACGGCCTTCCACTTCTTCCGGACGCTCGTCGCGCTGGTGCCGTCGAAGAAGAAATAGGGGTAGCGGGTGGTGTCCGTGGCCGGGACGGGATTCGGATCGGAAAACGGGTAGGTCGGGAATTCGATCTCCGTCTCCGTGACCGTCGCTTCCGCACAGGCGCCCAACGCGAACATCTCCGCCACAAGTGCGACGGCCAATGATTTCCAAACGGCTGTTCTCATATCCACCATCCTTCTTGCCTCCCGCCAAGAGGATCAGAGCTTATTGATAGAGTATTAGTGATCGAGTAGTTCATGCCAGTCTATACGCCTGCTGAGGGGACATTGGGTTGTCTGGCTCGGTTCTCTCGACGAGCCCCCGCTCCATCAGCGGCGTCAGGTAGTATCGTGAGAAATGGATGGGGCTCTTGATGCCCACCGCCGCCCGCAGCTCCGACGGCCGCAGTGGCCCCTCGGCAAGCAGCTCAAGAACCCTCTTCGCCGTCTTCTCGCTTCCGCGCGCCAGCCCAATCCCGATGCTGCCCGGCATGGCCAGCTGCGGCTCCACCTTTGAACGGACGAACTTGACGTTCTGTCCGGACGCCCGCTCTTTCTTCTCGGCCCCCCGTGCTTCCAGCACCTCGCCCATCGCCTCGTGCATCGACTTCTCGTGGCACTCCCGAAGAACGCGCCATTCTCCGCAGCCATACATGAAGGCATACCCGGCGCGGGCCTTGCCGTCGCCATCCGCCGCCGCGGCAAAACTGCACCACCGATAGTCTTCCGGACGCTCCGAAATCCCCGCCTTCCACGCATTGATGTCGATGTACGCGGAAGTCCGCCGCATCGCCGCACGCTCCGCCGGGTGGTTGCGCTCGTGGTACCGCCCCTCGAAGATCGTCCCGCTGTGCGCGCGGCGTCTGTTGAAGGACATCGTGAAATGCTGCTTGAACGTCCGCATGAATTCCGCCGAGTTCCACATCCGGCGAACGAACGAGGCCTTGTAGGCGGCGAACCGCGGCACCCGTTCTTTCGTCGGCCGGACCCGCTTCGCGAGTTCTTCATCTTCGGACTTCAGCCGATTCCACGTCGCGACGACCTGCTCAAGCGACGCGTCGTGGTAGAGCACGCGGATGCGGCGCAGAATTTCCCCCTCGTCGATCTCCTCCGCCTCCGGCACGTAGATGCAGATGCGGAAGTGGTCGGACATGAACACATACGCAAGCACGATGACGCCGCTGAACTCCTCGACGCGCCGCAGAAGTTTCACCGCGCGATCCTTCTCCTCGTCGTCAAGGAAGAAGACGCGGTGCGAAAACCGGCTGATCAGGTGATAGCATCGGTTCTGCTCTATAAACCGGGTTTTCCTCACGCCGGAAGTATACCGAAATCCGAATACTCTGTCAATAAGCTGACACTCTGTCCCGTTAGCTTACGCCATCTACTGCGAATTCGATGTCGGTCAACCGTGCGGTCGCCGTGCGCCATATCAGCCATTGTGGGCTCCGTCAAGGGACGTTAGCGACTGAAAAGACGTAATCGACACACCCGTCCCCTTTGTCTCTTTTGTCCTGTTAGTCGCTTCTGCCGCTAAAAAATACGGGGTAAACTCCAAGCGGAACATCCCTTGCGCCCCCAAGCGAAATGCGCTAAACTTTTCCTGTTCAAAACGAAAGGAGAAAAACATGAGAGCCACAATGACTTATTGTCTCGCCTCATTTTTCGCATTCGCGGGGGTGTTCGCCTTTGCGGACGCGGCATTCTCGCAGGTGCGGGCTGAAGGCAATGCGTGGGAACGCGCGTACACGCGTTACAGGTTCGCCGTCGACGCGGCGAGCGGAAACGGAAACTGCATGCAGCTTTCGGACGTTGCGCTTTATGACGAATCGGGCGCAGCGATTCCGTCCTCGGCGTTCGAACTGTCGTTCGATAGCGGCCTTCACGGGCTGAAGGGCGTTTCCGCCACGAGCCCCGACGGGGAAGGCCCCGAAAACGCCGTCGACGACGACCCAAGCACGAAATGGCTCGACTGGCGCGGCGGCCGCTCTGCCACCGAAGAGCAGAGGTCGGCCGTCTATCTCGAATTCAGGTTCAAGGTGCCGAAGAAGCTGTCCGGATATGCGTGGTTCACGGCCAACGACTGGCCGGACCGCAATCCGTCCGCCTGGAGGTTTCTCGCCTCGAACGACGGCAGGAACTGGATCGCGCTTGACACGGTGAAGGGGTACCGATGCGCCGACGAGTTCAAGTCGCTGGCGTTCAGGAGGCGGTTTGCAGACATTCCGCTCTACCGTTTCAAGGTAGATGCGACGAAGTTTCCGGACGTCGCTAAAACGGTTGAGAAGAACTTCAGGCAGCAGATTGAGGTGATGGCCCCGAAAGTGGTGTCGCTCCTCGACGGCGCGGGCGCGAAATGGACGGGCGGCGAAATCACGATCGTCCCCACGGACGAAAAAGGCGCGGCGTGGACCAGCGCCGGGGGCGACAAGATCTGGCTTTGCAACGACTTCGCGAGGACAAGCCCCAACGAGGTCGTTGGCGCGTGCCTCCACGAGTTCGGCCATCTCGTCCAGGACTACCGTCCCCTTCAAGGGCGGGCGAAACCCTACCATTCCGGGCCCGGCTGGCTCTGCGAGGGAATCGTCGACTGGGTGCGCTGGTTCAACATGGAGGGCGCGGCGGGCGTCAAGCGCGCGACAGAAGACGCGAAGAAGAACCCGGAACTCGACAAGGGCTACGGAATCACGGCGTCGTTCCTCGACTACATCGCGCGGTCATACGACAGGGATTTCGTGGCGAAGCTCAACAAGACGTGCCGCGACGGGCGCTACGGCGAGGACGTGTGGAAGTCTCTGACCGGCATGACCCGCGCGGAGCTTGAAGAGGAGTGGAAGAGGTCCCTCAAGGGCTTCAAGCGCCGCTCGTCCAAGATCGTCTCGTCGGCGGACGCGAAGGACGTCCTCGACTGGGCCGATCCGTTCATAGGCTCCGCCGGGACGGGCCACACGACCCCGGCCGCGGCGTATCCCTTCGGCATGGTGCAGCCTGGCCCCGACACCGGTCTGGGCGGCTGGGAGCGCTGCTCCAGCTACCAGTACGGCGACAGCCGCATCGAGCGCTTCTCGCAGACCCACCTGAGCGGAACGGGCTGCGCCGACTTTTCGGACGTCGCGTTCATGCCCTTTACCGGCGACGTCAAGGCGGCGTCAGCCGCCAAGTTCCGCTACGGCTTCGACAAGTCCACCGAAAAGGCATCGCCCGGATACTACGCCGTCGAGCTCAAGAGCGGAGTGAAGGTCGAGGCGACCTGCACCGAGCACGTCGCGCTGTACCGCTTTACGTTCCGGGACGCGGCGGCAAAGCTCCTGTACGACCCCACGTGGGGGCATGGACGCGTCGCCGCCGCCACGATCGGCCCAATGAAGGGTCGCCGCGTCTCCGGCCACGTCAGCGACCGCAGAGGGTGGCCGAACCGCGACTACTACTTCGCGTGGGAGGTCTCGTGCGAGCCCTCCTCTGCAAGCGTCGTCGAGCGCGACAAGAAGAGCAATCTCCCGAAGACCGTGTATTCGTTCGATTTGGGGAAGGGGGAACGGGGAACGGGGAACGGTGGGGTGTTGTATCTCAAGGTCTCGCTTTCACGGTCCTCGGCGGAGGGTGCGCGACGTAACATCGACGTCGAGGTGCCGGGCTGGGACTTCGACGGCGTCCTCGCGGCGAACAAGAACAAGTGGCGCTCGATCCTTTCCCGCGTGAAGGCGAAGGGCGCGGTCGAGCAGCTCAAGACCCTCTACACGTCGATCTACCATCTCTGCTTCCAGCCGAACCGCCTTTCGGACGTCGGGGAGAAGCCGGTGTATTCGACCTTCTCCTGCTGGGATATCTACCGCGCGGCGGGGCCGCTCTACACGATTCTCGCGCCGGAATACGTGCCGGCGTTCGTCGACTCGATGCTGTGGCATTTCGACCAGAACGGCTACCTCCCCGTGTGGACGCTTTGGGGGCGTGACAACCAGTGCATGGTCGGCGTCCATTCCGTGCCGATGATCGTGGATGCGTACCTGAAGGGATTGGGGAACGGCAAACCGGG
Source organism: uncultured bacterium (assembly GCA_902803135.1). Classification (GTDB taxonomy): domain Bacteria; phylum Verrucomicrobiota; class Kiritimatiellia; order RFP12; family UBA1067; genus RUG572. The sequence goes on along the minus strand of CADCPA010000204.1, from coordinate 2,443 downwards.
AACGGACGGCGGCATAGACTGGGAACGCGCCTGGCGTGACGTCAAGGCCACGCTTACGGAGAACCGCAACCGTGGCATCGCGCGGTACGAGCTGATCGAAAAGTACGGATACTATCCCTGCGACGTCATCAACGATGAAAGCGTCTCGCGCCTCCTTGAGGACTGCTACGACCAGTACTGCGCGTACCGCTTCGCGGATGCGCTCGGCAAGGCGGACGAGGCCAGGTTCTTCCGCAACCGTTCGCTGAACTGGACCAACTTGTTCGACTCCGCGACGGGGTTCATGCGCGCCAAGGACTCGAATGGCGCGTGGCGCACCCCATTCGATCCCTATCGGGTGCATGGCAAGGGCCACCACAACTACACGGAGGGCAACGCCTTCCACTGGAACTGGCATGTGATGCAGGATCCCGGGCTTCTCGTCCGCAAGCTCGGCGGCAGGGATGCCGCGCTCAAGCGCCTGACGGCGCTCTTCGAAGAAGACCCCTCCAAGCTCTCCGAGGCGCCGCCGGACGTGACCGGCCTCATCGGGCAGTATTGCCACGGCAACGAGCCGAGCCACCACGTGATCTACTTCTTCTCGCTTCTCGGCCGCCGCGACCTGGCCGCGAAGTACATCAAGGAGGTGATGGACACGCAGTATGGCGTCGAACCCGACGGTCTCTGCGGCAACGACGACTGCGGTCAGATGAGCGCCTGGTGCATCTTCGCCTCGCTTGGCTTCTACCCGTTCGATCCGTGCGGAGGCGAATACGTGCTTGGCGAGGCGCAGCTGCCGAGCGTTTCCATCGACGTCGGCGGCGGTAAGACATTCCGCGTCGTGTCGGAAGTTCCGGGTGCGGCGTCTCGCGCTGTCGAGCTCAACGGGCGCAAGCTTGAAGGCGTCAAGATAAAACACGCCGACGTAATGAAGGGCGGCACGCTCCGCTTCGTAGCGCGTTCGCGAACACGCTGACGTTCGCGGACTTCAAGGTGAAGCTCACGGGCGTTGCCGTCCGACCCGCCAACGCCCGGTTCTGCTCTCTAAACCTGGTTTTCCTCATGTGGGAAGTAGACAAAAATCCGTTACTCTATATCAATCCTGCTCTATCAATAAGCTCTAACACTCCGTCTCCTGCCGACCCTCTTCTCGGCGAGATTCCGCCTAAGTCCGTTGAGGGAGCCGTCCTTCAATGCCGCGCTATACCACTCCGCCGCGTGACGCTGAAAAGCCGTTATGCCGTTTGAGTCCTTGATGCCGGGGTACGTCCACCAGAAATCGGCGACTTCGGCGGAAGTCAAGCCTCCTCTGGAATCCCGCTCGGACTTCGCCGACTGCCCCGCCTTGCTGTCCAGCTTCGCGAACTCGTCAATGGCGCGCTTCCAGTCGCCAATCGTCCCCCTCCACACAAGACGGCGGCAGATAGCTAGTGCAGCGCAAACCAGTTTTCCATCTCAAGACCGTCAATGCGGCCGTAGTGCCGGATATTGCCTGTCACCAGCGTAAGCCCTTCTTCAAGGGCAATTGAAGCTATGATGAGGTCGGCATCGGCAAGGCGCGTGCCCTCCTGTTCAAGGGACGCTTTTAGTTCGCCGAATCTGCGCATGGCATGCCTTGACGGCTTGATTTCCGGGAAGATGTCCGCAAATCTGTCGACGCGCCTCAGCTCTTCCTCTCGGATTGTTGACTTGAACGCCCCGTAGTAGAGTTCTCCGAGAACCATTGACGGCAGGGCGCATTGCTCTCCGCACGAGCGCCAAGCATCCACTACGGCGTTGTCGCCTTTCAGCAGACCGATGCAAGTATCGGTGTCGAGAAGCTTCATAATGCCACCTCGCGCCCCAGCGTCCGAGCAGCATAGATTTCATTTGCGATTTCCTCTGTCGCCCTCTTGTCGCCCCAGGTCCCGATAAGCGATTCCATTTCGCTCTTTTGGCGAGCCACGAGGGGATCCGCCATTCCCGCCACGGGCGGCGGCGTTTCCATGCCATGATCGACCACCCATTCGAAGATGAAGAGAATCTCACCATTGAGACTTCGGTGGTTTGACTTCGCCCGCGTCTTCAAGGAAGACAACGTCCTTGGGGGCAAATCTCTGACGGTTAGACACGACATATCGACGACTCTTTCTGAAACTGTTTTGCAACTGTTTTGACATTATACTGAATCGGCGGTTTGGCTTCAAGGACGAAAATCAACGAAACATTATTCCGGGCGCACCCGTAATTCACCGCGTTCCATTCCACAACTCGTTCCTCTGCCTGGCAACTCGTTCCTCTACTTGCCTCCTTTGGTCCGCCTACCCGACATCCCGCCTCCGCGCCATCCGCCACCACGGCGATTTCATACGCTCCGTAATCTCATTCTCGTACTTCACCCTCCACCCCGCGAGCATGTTGGCGTCCTCCACCCGATCCGGGTCCGTCAGGGCGTCCAGCCGCTCCATGAGCGCGGTCGGGTTGC
>CADCPA010000203.1 GCA_902803135.1 uncultured bacterium | reverse complement strand
CGGACGCAGGAGGTTGCCCGCCGCGTCGAGCGGCACCACGCCGAGCGAGTGTCCGGAGATGCCGAGCGCGCGGATCGCCTTCACCTGCTCCGGCGCAAGGCGTTCCGTGAGGCGGCGCGTCGATTGCACCGTCGCGCGCCACCAGTCCTCCGGCGCCTGCTCGTGGAAGCCCGACGCCGGATAGGTTGTGGGGTAGGCGTCGAACCCGGACGCCACGCACGCGCCGTCCGCGCCGTACAGTGACGCCTTGATGCCGCCCGTCCCGAAATCGTATGCGAGGACGTACATTTGATGCTCCTTCATGGTTTTGTATTGGAAATGATGAAGCTTTTCGGCGCCCACGCACAGAGCGCAAAGGAGAATCTGCCGTTCTTTATGGCGATTGGCCTGCCAGCGATTTCGCCGCGCAAGTTCACCGGCTGCGCCGCGGCTGCCTTCATGCCCTGCGGCAGCGTAACCGTAATCTCGCCGCCCGTGCCCGCCTGTTCCCACACGCGCAGCACCGTGCCGTCGCCGTCGGGATTGGGACAAAACGCCGTCACGCGCACGCCCTTTCGCGACAGGGCAACTCCGCTTGCAGCACTGGGACAACGGGCATCTTGCCCGTTGCCCTCCGCAAACGCCGCGACGCACGGCTGGCGGATTTCCCACGCGGGTGTGAACACCGCCTGCTCCTCGTCCGCGCCCTTGGCAACGGGATAGATGCACAGCGAAGCCGTCCACGAGCCGGGAATCCACAACGGGAAGTTCGTGCTCCACATGTTGTTGTAGAGGTTCACGAACACCTCCGGCTCCGTCGGCACGTAGTCCGGCTCGTAGCGCCAAAGTCCGGGCTTGCCGAGGCTCCAGAGCGGAAGATCGACGGACGCCACGCCGACGCCCGCACCGTCCACGCCCGCTCTCACCGTCACGGCGCGGTCTGCGGTGAAAAGGCTCCGGCTCGCGCCGAAGATAATGTCTTTAGCCGGGTCGATGGTCGCGCCGATGCGTCCGATCCTGAAGACGGGTTTCTCCACGTTGAACGGCAGACACAGCCAGCCGCCCTCCGGCATCGGATCGGGCGTCTTGCCGCTGACCGTCCATGAAATGTCCACGCACGTCGCCGCATCCGGGAACGAGAACTTGATCTCATAGCCCTTCGCAAGACCGAGCGTATCGGACGGACGCAGAACAACCACCTCGCCGAGCGCGTTGCGCACGCGTGTGGCAGTCCATCCCTTCGGCGTCATCGCCGCGTAGGGCGCCTGCTTCTCGTCCGGCATTCCCGGCTTGTTGAATCCGTCGTTCGGCTGGCGCGTATCGTACGCGGCGCGGAAACGCCTCACTTCTTTTCTGCTGAACCGCTCGTGCATGAACTGACCTAGCGCGTGCCCGCCTTGCTTCACGAGCTCGCGCCCCGTGGCGTTCTCGATCAACGAGGCGATGCCGCCCTTCTCCAGATCGAACCTCACCGTGAAATGGCACGTCTGAAGTATTTCGGGCAAAGAATTCACACTGGGACAACGGGCATCTTGCCCGTTGACGACAGCAAATGTCTTGTACCCTCCCGCCGGAACACCCTTCGCGAGGAACTTCACCTTGCCGCCTTCCCTCACGCCGCCCGGTACGGTGAAACCCTCCGGCATCTCCACCTCCACCTCGGCATCGCGCGCGTACGGAAGCGGATTGAACACCACCACGCGCGGCCCATCCACGGCAACGCTCTGCGCCAACGTCTCCATCCGCGCGGCGATTCCATCCTGCGCCGCCTTGTGCGCGCGACGCGCGTAGTCCTCATGGAAGGCAAAGGTGTCGTCGAACCACTTGTACTCCCCCTTCTCATAGCGACGGGGAAAATTGCCGTCGTAGAGTTTGGGGCCGCGCACCTTGTGGCCACGAAGTCCCCACGTATGCTCGGCGTACATGCCCGCGTCGCGCCACGCGCCGTCGAGCTGTCCCGAGACATCGCCCGCGTCAAGCCCGAACGCCCGCAGCGTGGTATCCAGCTGGCCGAGCGTGATGAGCTCGCCGACGGCGCGCCGGTGGATGGCCGTCGCCTCCGGCGTGGACATCGCGCCGTGTATCCACGTGTCGGGCATGTCGCCGCGTACAACGGGAAGCGACGGATGCGCCCTTTCCTCCGCGATGATCGCATCCGCGAACTCCCCGGGATCGCCGAAGCGCACGCGCACGCCGGGAAGCTTTTCCTTCGCCTCCGCGAAGATGCGGTCGATTTCCTTTTGCGACGGAAGTCCGGCGTTGTCGCCGCCCACGATGATCATCAGCCACTTGCTGTACTTCCAACCCTTCGGGGGCGTTACGCTTTTCCAGCCGTACTGTGGCGAGGTACCGAGGAGGATACGCGAACCGTCGGGGCCTTCCCACCAGCAGAGGAGCGGCATCTTATCCGTCACCTGCACGGGCTTGCTGCAGCCGTTGATGCCCATGTGCAGGAACTTCACGCCCGATTGGGCGAGAACCGTGGGAAGCGCCCACGCCTGGTCCGGCACGTCGGTCTGCTTCGCCCAGCGGGGAAGCGGTTTTCCGAACCGGCGCGACATCGCGGACGAACGGCCGATGATGCGCACGAGCTCTTCAAGGTCGGAGGATTCCGTCTGGATCGTGAACGGCATCGCGTGCCACACGAAGCGGTCCTCGCGCACCGCCTCCTCGATCCGTGCGCGGCGCGCGGCGTCCTGCAATTCGTCAAGAGCCGTCTCCATCGACCAGACGGGAAACGTCCAGCGGAAACGCCTGTCGGCGGGTCCGCCGCGATCCCTGGCGAAAAGCGCAAGCGCCTTCTCGCAGTCGTCCTTTCTGATCTTATCCTGCAACTGCGGCACGGGCATCGTGTAGCCCGCGTCGAGGTGGCATTTCGAGACGACGATCACCTCTTCGAGGTTCGGCCAGTCGGGATTTGCCGCATTCGCCGCAACCGCCGCCTTCTTTGCGAGGTCGCTGTCGGCGCCTAGCGTCGCCGAAGTGCCCAGCACCACCGCCGCAACGATCGCTACCTGTCCAATTCTATGGTTCATCGTTTTATGGTTCATCTTATTTCATGTTTCCTTCTTTAAAAACGACCTATGGGGACAGTCCCCGAACGTTCATTCTCTGAACAGATCATCGAGCGTGACGACGGACTGGACGTCGAATGCGTTCGCGTTGACCTTAAGCCCGTGTGCGGAGACCATCGTAAGATGGATTGCGTCCGCCGTTCCCGTCTGTTCCGCATAGACCTCGCGCTTGATCTTGAGCCGTCTGTCATATTCGTCAGTTACCGCAAAAGGTCCGGCGGTGTACTTCATTTCGCACAGGTTTACGACCTTGTCGTCGCGCTCGATGACAAGGTCGATCTGCGCACCGTCCCCGTCCTTGCCATCGCTGCGGAACCGCCAGCCGTATGTGCGCGTCACAACGCCGGAGATGCCGAGCTTTCTCTTGATTGCCTCAATGTGCTGCAACGCCACGCGCTCAAAGGCGAGTCCACACCAGATGCGCACGGCCTGCGTCGTCTGCGACACGGACCAGAAGTTCGGCATCAAGTTGGTCTGTCCGTCGATGAATCTGAAATAGAATAGGACGTAGTTGTCGATAAGCTGATAGATAAGGTCGCGTTTCCGGCGGCCCGGCTCCGCGTATGCGCGGATAAAGTCGCATTGCGCAAGTTCCTTCAGGACGCGCGAAAGTTGTCCGTTTCCCCTCGTGCGCGTGGCCGCGATGATCTCGTTCCGCGTCATCCCGCACTTCTTCGTCCCGAGGGCGCGAATGACGGAAATGTACAGCTT
>CADCPA010000202.1 GCA_902803135.1 uncultured bacterium | reverse complement strand
TCATCAGGGAAACGCGCCACGTCAAGCGGCGGATGCCTGTCCTGCTCGGTCGAAAAGTCGGTTTTCCACTAACTTTGGAGTAGAGCCACAAATCTCAATTGTTCACAAATGTCATCACTGTCACAAATACAAATTGAGATTTGTAATTTGTGAACAATCGTGGCAATTGTGATTTGCGACAATGGGGATGCACGTTCCGCATTGATCTAAATGCCAACGTGCCACAACACTAGTGCAGGGCGCCGGAGGCGGCGAGTTCTTTGAAGAAGAGCGGGAGGTAGGAGGGGGCGAGGGCGGAGGCATGCGGAAGGCGGACAAGGCCGGGGAGGTCCGCTGCGAGCGGCGCGTCGGGCGTGAGCGGCTCGCGTTTAAAGACATCGAGATAGGCCGCCGCGAGCTTGTGCGCCTTGAGGGCCTTTGCAAGCGCCTCTTCGTCGATGGCGTTCCCGCGGCCCACGTTGATCACCACGGCCGTCCGTTTCAGTGCGCGCAGCACGGACGCGTCGACGAGGTTGTCCGTACCCGTGTCGCCCGGCAGCACCACGATCAGCCAGTCCGCCGTGCGTAGCGCGGGTTTGAGTCCGGCGATGTTGGCGCGTCCGAACCCGACCACGGACACGCCGAGCGCCCCGAGCTTCGCGCCGATCGTCTTGCCGATCTTGCCGTAGCCGAGGATGACGGCCGTCGTGCCGGCCACACACGAGCAGTACGGACTCATCGCGGCGCGCGGCCAAAGCGGATCGACGCCCTTCACGGACGTCTCGCCGCGCGCGGCCGCCCGCTGCCAATCATAGGCGGCGTAGAGTCCGCGCGCGTGGGCGAACATGAACGCGAGCACCGTTTCGCTCATGATCGTCCCGTGGAACGCGCCGTTCACGCGCACGACGCCCTGCGGCATCTCGGCATCGGACGGCAGCAGTTCGCGTCCCGCGCCCGGCGTCGCCAAGACGCGCAGACGCTTTGCCCGCGGGAACCATTCCTTCTTGAATTCCCAGACAATCGCATGGGTCGCCGTGGGCAGTTCGCGCAGAAACGCGCGCACGCCGCGCACGACCTTCACCTCGCCCGTCACGAACGACTTGAACACGGCCAGGCTCGCCGCGTTCAGGCGAAACGCGCCCACGGGCCAGTTGAGCCACAGTAGATAACGATTCTTCATCACCGCCTCACCATACAGGTCTCGGGGACGACATGGATGCCGTGGCAGGCGGCGATCGCGATGCCGTAGTTTGTGATCGGCACGCCTGCGGACCGGCAGCGCGCGATGCGCGCCTGCAAGGCGCGACGCGTCAGCATGCAGCCGCCGCACTGCACGACGAGCGCGAAGCGCGAAAGATCGTCGGGGAACGCATTGCCCGCGGCGAACGCGAAGTTCAGCTGCCTGCCCGCCTTCTGCTGCAGCCACTTCGGCAGTTTCACCGTGCCGATGTCGTTGCACTGGCGATGATGCGTGCAGCCCTCGGCGATCAGCACCGTGTCGCCGTCTTTCAACCGGGCAATCGTGTCGGCGCCTGCGCAATAGACGGCGAGGTCGCCCTTCGCCCGGGCGAAAACAATCGAGAAGCTCGTGAGCGGAATGTCCGCCGGCGTCGCCTTGGAGACGGCGCCGAAGGCCTGGGAGTCCGTAATGACGAATCGCGGCTGGACCGTGAGCGACTGCAGCAGCGCGGAAAGCTGCCCCGGCTGGCACACGAGCGCAGTCGCCTGGCGGTCGAGGATCTCGCGCACGACCTGCTGCTGCGGAAGGATGAGACGGCCCTTCGGCGCGGACGCGTCGACCGGGCACACGCAGACGACGAGATCGCCGGGCTCGACTCGGTCCGCAATCAGCGGGCGCGGCGCATCCACGAGCTTGATTTCCGCAATCTTCTGCTTGAGCGCCTCCACCGAATCGCGGCGCGTGTAGCGCAGGACGGGAATCTGCTTCGCCGCACACGCCTGCTGGAAACGGACCTCCGCATCATCCGTCGGGGTGGCGGCATCCGGGCCGACGACCCACACGGCGACATCCGTCTTCTCGAGCACCTCGAGCGTGCGGCGCACGCGCTCTTCGCCGAGCGCGCCGACGTCGTCGAGACCGGCGGTGTCCGTAATGAGGCACGGGCCGAGCGGCAGGATTTCCATTGCTTTCGAGACGGGATCCGTCGTCGTACCGGCCACATCGCTCACGATGGCGATTTCCTGTCCCGTCAACGCATTGACGAGCGTGGACTTGCCGGCATTGCGGCGTCCGAAAAAGGAGATGCGGGTGCGGTTGCCCGAAGGCGTTTCATTCAGCTCTGCCATGACGACCTCAAATCGTGACCGCCCCTTCGCGAAGGATCTCGTAGGAACCGTCCGCCGCGACGCGCACGACGGTCGACGGCACGCCGCCGGGCGACACGCCGTCGTCGACGACGAGGTCCGCCGAAAGTCCGACATCCGCGAGCGCCTGCGGCGCGTCCGTCGCGGGACGCCGTCCCGACAGGTTCGCGCTCGTCACGCGCAGCACGCCGCCGCAGCGGCGCAACAGCTCGCGCGTCCACGCATGGTCGGGAATGCGAAAGCCTTCCGTCGCCCTGCCGTCCGCCGCCGCGACAACGACCGTCAGCGCGCCGGGCCACCGCTTCGCAAGCGCCTCGGGCACGGCAGCGCCGAACTGCGCGATGCTCGCCGCGTCCGCCGCGAGGAGCGCAATCGGCTTCTTTGCCGCGCGGCCCTTGATCGCAGAAAGGCGCTCGACGGCGTCCGGAAACGACGGGTGCGCGGCCAGGCCATACACGGTATCCGTCGGAATGACGACGACGCCGCCCGCGTTCAGTACGCGCGCGGCGACGTCGAGGGAGTCAGGCGCAGCGGTCGCAATCCGTTCCATTCCGCCATTCCCCTTACGCGTCGGGCCAGAGCGCGTGCGCCATCTCGCGCAGCTTGTACTTCTGGATCTTCTGCGAGGCCGTCATCGGGAAGACGTCGAGGAAGTGCACGTACTTCGGGATCTTGAACCAGCTGATCTTGTCCCGGCAGAAGTCCGCCACGTCCTCCTCCTTGATGTCGGCCCCTTCGGACGGGATGATGAACGCCGCCGGCTGCTCGCCGTACTTCTTCGAGGGGCATCCCACAACCGCCACGTCCTTCACGCCCGGCATCGTCCCGAGGAAGTCCTCGACCTCCTTCGGCGAGATGTTCTCGCCGCCGCGGATGATCAGGTCCTTCAGCCGGCCCGTGATGTAGTAGTAGCCCTCCGCGTCCATCTTGCCGATGTCGCCCGAGTGCAGCCACCCGTTCGCGTCGATGCACTTCGCCGTCTGCTCGGGCATGTTGTAGTAGCCCTTCATGCAATTGAAGCCGCGGCAGCAGATCTCGCCGTCCTGGCCGAGGGGCGCGAACCCTCCCGACTCCGGGTCGATGATCGCGACCTCCACGCCCGGCAGCGCCTGCCCGATCGTCTGGCACTTGCGCTCGATCGACGGCTCGAAGTAGCGCGTCATCGTCATCACCGGGCCGGACTCGGTGAGCCCGTAGGGGTTGGTGATCTCCTTCATGAACATCCGGTCCTGCGCCTGCTGCATG
>CADCPA010000201.1 GCA_902803135.1 uncultured bacterium | reverse complement strand
GAAACGAGGGTGTTTGAACGAGGAGCTTTTACTGTCCGTAGGGAAGCTCGCCCGCCGACATGTCCGGCATCACCGCGCTTGCCGCGTACTCGGCTATCTCCTCCCGCTTCAATGCAGTTTTCGCCCGTACACGAGAAACTTCAAAAGCGACAGATTGTTCGTGAGCAGCGCGCCGTCGGTGCTCGCCCGCACGAATTTGACGCGCCCGTGCGAACCGTCGAGCGGAATGCGCCACGAGTCGGCGGGCTTGTCGAACTCCGCCACCTTGAGCCACGTTTTGCCGTCGGCTGAAACCTCCACGCGCATCGGAAGCTGCTTTTCGCGGTTCTTCTTCATCCTGGTGTTCACGATCAGAATGCCCTTCACCTCCGAGTCGCCCAGGAGCTGCAGCCTCACCCACGTCGCCCCGCTTGCACCGTTTGCCATGACAGGCGTACCTGCCCTTTGGCCGCGCAGCGGCGACGCGTCGCAAAGCTCCTGATGCCTTTCCGCCCTGTCCCGCGAATCGGCGCGGTTGAGAGACACCTGCACGAAGGCGTTGGACGAAATCAGTTCGCCGCCGAAGTCCGCCGCGGGAAACGCCTTCGCATTCGCCGGGAACGGCGCCGGAGGGAAGATCTTCTTCATGATCGCAAGCACCTTGTCCAGACGCTCGCGGTCCGCGGCGTCCTCGGCCTGGCGTATCAGCCTGCGCAGCACGATCTTCGGCCCCGGGCTGTCGCCCTTCGTCATGCCGTCCCCTGAAGCATTCTCCAACACGCGCGTCACGAGGTTCATGTATTCGTCCTCCAGCCGCGGCCGGCCGACGTAGCGCTTCGCCCCCCATGCGAAAGCCTGCATGAAATAATCGTCTTGCGTGGACAACCCGGCGAGAACCTTTGAATAGATCCTGAAGAGGCGTTTAGACGACTTCTTGCCCACGCGATTGGAGGCGATGTCAAGCAGCGTCGAGTAGTTCGGATACTCCGAACGCTTCTGCGCGGGGAGGCGGGCGGCGCAGATCATCCGCTCCACCGCCGCGTCGAGCTCGCGCGCCTTTCCGGGCGCGGAGAGCCTGTCGAAGAACGGCTTCATCAGCTCTCCCAGAATCGGGACGTTCCCGGCGGTCGTCTTCAGGACGGTGTCGACATAGTTCGTCCATGCGCTCTCGGGCGCGCCGCTCGCCTTCAGGTAATCGCACCATTCGCGCCCTGCGGGCCAGTTGCCGGCCGCGTTCTCCATCGAGTTCATGTAGAGGGCGGCGACCGTCCCGTCGAAACTCTCCTTCTCTTCCGCCGCGCGCATTCCCTCTGCCCTTGTGGCGCGCCGCACTGCGGCAAGCCACCGCGCATGTTCGCGCGCCTGCAGCTCCACGCCCGTGTACAGCGCCTCTGCCGCGAGGAGGTTCTGGTATCCGCCCCATTTGAACACTCCGAAGCGGGCCCCGGTATATGGCTGGATGTAGTAGAACGTCTTCCACTGCCTTTCGTCGCCGCGCGCGGGACGCATCACGAACGCGCAGTGGCCGGGCTGGCCCGCCGTTACCGCCATCATCCCGTGCGAATGGCAGAGGGTGGTGGAGAAGGACGATATCATCCCGCACACGCCGCCGATCTCCGGGCTTGTGATGAAACGCGACTGCTCGTGCAGCCACGGCTGGTAGAACTCCGGCTTGTGGATGGATTCGCCGAAACAGCTGCGCAGGCGGTACGGCACCTTGAAGCCGAGTCGACGCGTCTTGTCCATGGTGGTGTTGCAGAAGGAGTTGAGCGCCGCGAGGTCTTCGGGATCGTTCCTCTCCCACGGGAAGAGCAGATAGCGCCATTCGTAGACGTCGAGGCCGTACACGGAGTCGTGCAGACGGCCTGCATCCGAGAACTCCTTGAACAACTGGAGCGTGCGCACGAGAGCTTCGTCGTTTGGCATCGGGGGCGGCGCGCCGGTGCCCTTGGGAAGACGCGCGGCCACGCCGCCGGGTGGCGGATTGGTGACGGAGAAGTTCATCGAGAACGCGGTGGCCGCGTTGCGGAGGAACGAGTTCGTGTACACGCCGGACTCGTTCCAGGCCATGAGATCCAGCAGTTCCAGCGCCGAGTCGGCGCCGTAGTGCCAGGGGCCTGAGCCCGCGAACGACTCCATCCACGCGCGGTCGGCGAAGAACGCGCCGAGGAAGCGTGCGCCGCCTTCAAGGGCCTGAATGCGCTTTGCGGCGTCCTTCCCCGCCGAGACGAGTATGTAGGCGCGCACGAGCGATTCGCGGCGCGCAGGGGAGATGGACTCGAGTCCCGCAAGGTCCAGCCCGTCGAGCGCGCGCAGATCCGCCGCGAGCGTCGCGTCGAAGTCGAACGCCGGCGCCTGCTCCGCCGCCGCGCCCCTTGGGCGCAGGATCTGCCGTTCGGCCGGCGGCTTCAGATACTTCGCCGCCTCTGGCGCGTGGAACCGCCGGAGGAATCCCACGGCCGCCATTCCCCAGAGGGTGGAGTGGTCCTGCGAGGCGATGCTGTCGAGCAGCTTGATGTTCTCGTCCTTGCGCTCCTCCACGGTGCGGTAGAGCGCGAAGCGCATCATCTCCAGCGCCTGGCGCTGGTTGAGCGTGAGATGGCGCGAGCTCTTTGCCGCCTCGCGGGCGATTGTCTTCTCGCCTTTCTCGAAGTCGCCCTTCTCGCGAGCCGCGTTCACCTCGGCGATCAGATTCACGCCCGAGCCCATGGTGAAACGCCGCTGCCACGAAGTGGCGTCCTCGGGGTCGAGTTCCTTCAAGCGATTGAAGACGCTGCCATAGCACTGCTTTCCGAGCAGGCGCTCCGTCCCGCCGAGAAGCGGCTCCAGCAGCTCAAGCGCCGCGCCAATCTTTTCGGCCGCGGCTTCGCCTGTGAGCTTTTCGGCCTCGGCCACGAGCGACTCCGCCTGCTCGCGAACGCGCTCGGCCTCGCGCACGTTTCCGGCCAACTCCTCGGCCGTGGCCGTGATCGAGATGTTCTCGAGGGCGAGGAAACCGCGTCCGTTCGGCCCCACGAGGAAGAGCGCGGGGAGCCTGAACGAGGCGAGGTCGGCCGGCGCGGCCCACTTGCCCGCCTTCTCGCTTTCCGGCGTCGGCTTCTCGCGTACGTCGAGAAGCCCCGTCACAAATCGGCCGTCCACGGCCTTCTTGAAAGCGCCGCTCTGGTACGTTGCGCAGACGGCCCGCCCGGCCTTGCTCCAGTCGCTGCCGTAGGCAAGCAGCATTGCGCCCTTGCCCGCGCTCTTCGCGTCGTCGAGTATCGTGGCGCCACCGATCGCCTGCAGCGCCATCGCGGCCACCGCCGCAAGAACCACACCCCCATTTCTGCCAACCACGCCGCAAAAACGGCTCTTCACAGTTTCATTTCTCCTATCAGGCGCTAGCGAATGAACAGGACCGTGCCGCCGATCAGCACGAGCTTCAAGCCCTTTTCGTCGGCATAAACCTTGAATCCGCGTCTGCGGGTGGCGGAATCCACCGCAAAATCCGCATCCACGGTCTGCCCCTCGGCCCATGTGACGATGTAAGGGTTGTCCGAACATGCAATCTGGAAGATATCCGGGCGTCCGTCAAGAGCCACGGTCACATTCGCGCCGTTGGCAAAAGTCACGGTGTGCTGCGTCTCCTTCGTGCCGGCATAGGCCCCCTTCGTGGCGAACACGCCTTCACGCGAGCGAAGGTCGAGCGTGGCGCCGTTCTGCAGCTCGCATCCATGGAAGTTGTCCGTATTTGGCGTGAACATGCCGTATACCGAGATTCCCTTCTCGTAGTTTGTGGCTGTATCGGCGGCCGTGGCGTTCACCTCGTAGTCGCCGAACAGCGGAGTCGCGCACGACGAGTTGCAGCGGAGAATTCCCTTCCCGTTCACCGACACCTTCGCGAGTCGGAAGTCGTTCGTGGCCACGCTGCCGTACACTTCCACCACGCAGTTGTCTATTACCACGTTACCGGCAGTGGCGGCGATTCCGGAGAAGTAGAACGAACTGCCGCTGAAGGTGAGCGTATTTCCGCCAAGGTCGAGCGACGTCGCCGCATAGCCCGGTCCAATCAGGCCGTAAGTGCTGGACAGCTCGATTCTGGAATCGGCGCCCACGCGCACATCCCTCACCATGGCCTTGCTCCAGGGCGACGCAACTGCGGCGCTGTTCGCAAGAATTCCGCCGTTGAGCGTGAACGAATAGTTCCCCATGTCGTACTGGGCGTTCATGTCCAGCACCGCCCCTTCGTCCACGACCACGTTGCCGCCGCTCATGCCCAACGGCATTTCAGTTCCGACAAGTGCAGGCTTCAAAATGCCCTCCTCGATCGTCAAACCGCCGGTAAAGCCCATTCCCGTCGCCACCGTGAATTCGCCGCCGCCGGCCTTGATCACCTTGATCGCACCAGCCACTTTGACGCCGTCGTCCGCCGAGACCGTACCCTCCGGCACATCGATCGTCAACACCGACACCGTCTCCGAGGAGTTTGTGATCATCGCGCCCACATATCCGCCAGCCGACAGCGCCTCCACCTTGAGGTTGTGGCCGTTGAGATCCAGCACCACGCCTTCGGCGAACAACACCGTGCCCATCTGGCGCCAATCGCAGTCGGCGGCAAGCGTCACACTGTTCTCGCCCGAACCGAACGTGAAGTCGTCCGCCGAGAACGGGAATTCGGCGCCTCCGTCAACCGATATGAGCATCGGCCTGTTCGAGCCGTCGAAGGGAAGGCCGTTCGCGCCGTAGCCGCCGCCCGTGTCGCCGCACACGATCGTGAAACGGTGCCAGCCGGGCGAGACGTAGCACGAGGCGGAGAATTCGCGCGCGTACGTGTAGGCGGCAAGCACCCATTCACCGTCGACGGCGAAGCCGAAGTAGTCGTCGAACTTGTGGCGGATCTTCCATTCGCCCGCCTTTGCGGGCGTCACGTCGAACCAACCGTCGAAACGCACACGAGAGGTCTTGATGTTCTCCGTCTGCCAGTCCGTGTTCTGCCCGTCCAGGTTCGCCAGATTGCCAATGCCCTTCCTGTGGAAAGAACCCATCATGGCTGATGTGAAGTTGGCGCTGCTGTTCACGTTCGCGCGGCCGTACTGCGTGGCGCGGCGCTCGGCCTCACCCAGGCGGAAGGTCGCCGGACGCTGCATGAGCGCGCCTTCGGGAACGGTGAAGCCGGTGTTGCCGTCCACGATTACGGTGGTGTCGGCGCCGGGCACGGCGCCTTGGAGTACTTCTCCAGCCGCGTTTCTGCACGTCCAGTTGGCAGGATCGTCGAGTTTCGCAGGATCCGCGCCCGCACCCGTCCATAGCGCCGTAACGGGCAGATTCGGGGTCGTGATCAAGATGTTCCGGAAGTCTTCCGCGACGGCGGCCTCAAACCTTTCGGACTCGGAGAGCTCGATGTGCGACAGCACTCCGGCCTCGTCGACTTCGCCCACGATTCCGCCTGTCGCGAGCGCGGCCATGCTACCGGCAAAACCCGCGGTGTTGAACGCGATCTTCGAATTCTCGCCCAACGTAAGGGCGTTGGAGAGCGTCGGAAGATCGCCGGTGGAATTCAGCGCAAAATCGAGGGTGGCGCCTTCGCCAAGAGCGATGGCGCGCGGCGAAGGTACGGCTGCGGACGCTTCGCCGGAGACCGCGGCAAGTTCGGGCAGCTCGTCGGGGCCGAGAGCGTTGTTGGCGGCGATTTGCGCCTCGCTGAGGGCAACGCCCCACACGCGCACCTCGTTGAACTCGGCGGATGCGTCCCGGTCGGCCGTCCACTGGGAATGTCCCAGCCAGAAGTTGGACGGCACGATGGTCTTGGAAGACCAGTCGGTGCAGGAGCACATCCATCCGCCGATCTTGGCGCCGGTGTTGGAATCGTAGACGAGGGCCGTCACCGAGCTTCCTCCAAAACCGTCAGGCGCCACGGCAAGGGCAAGGTGCACTTCGGTGTCGTACGGTTGCGTGCCGGTGCCGGAGATGTTGCCGTAGTGCGAAATGTTCTGTGGATAGAGCGCAACGACCGACGTGCCGGGATTGGAGGCATTGTTGTAGGTGAAGAGGACGCCTGTTGTCATGCCGTTGCCGGTGGAGCTGTTGCCGAGCGAGAACACGCGGCACCACTGCTGGTAGGCGCGATAGGTGGTCCAGACCTCGATGGTGAAAGGCTCGTCGCCGCCGGGAATGGCGTTTGCGCCGAGGTCGATCCACGAAGTGCCGCGTTCGCCGCCCTCGAGGCGCACGCCCTTGCCGTCCTCCGTGAACGACACGGCCCCGTTGAACACGGCGTCGGACGAACCGACGGCATCTTCCTCCGTGCCGTTGAACGACCATCTGTGCAGCAGGTAGTTATTGGCCTTCAGCTCGGCGGAGACCTGGGATGGAAACACGTTGCCGGGCCGCGCGCCATACTTGAGCGTGAGCCCGTCGCCTACGGAGAGGCTTCCCGGCGAGAACGATACGGCGGGATAGTCCTTGGGGAACAGGAACGCCAGGCTCCCTGCCGATGAGAAGTCGAGCAGGTCAAGCGAAGACAGATTCACGGAACCGTTGAAGAAGATCGAAGGCGCGTCGCCGTCGTCCGTTCCGTCTCCGGTCACAAGCGCAGTCGCGGTGCGGCGGCTGTCGCGCAAGCTTGTCTGCTGGGAGATCCTGCCCCACGCCTTGGGGCCGTCGATTTCGAACATGGCGGAAGGCGACTCCGCAAAGAGTTCGTAGATTCCGTATCCGGCTATGTCGAACGCGGTCGTCACGCTGCCGTCGTTGACGTTCGCGGCGAGCGCGGCGTTCATGCCCGTGGTGAGCGCGCGCCCCACCGGGAAGGCGCCGGTGCTGGCATAGCACGCCCTGAGCGCCTGGCCGTACACGCCGTCCTCGCCGTTGGTGAACTTCACGGCCACGCATTTCACCCATGCTCCGCCGGCCTCTTCGTCCGTCTGGAACTCCACCACCATCGCGTTCGGCTTGCCGTCTTCGCCGTAGCTGAAACGCCTGTTCCATCCAAGGCCCCTGATGCCCTTGTAGCCGCCGGAGATGGAACCTCCGGCGAAATACGCGCCGAAGTTGTAGTCCTTGATGTCGTTGATCGTCAGCACGGGAAGGCCAGGCGCGTTGGCCCACACGGGAATCGCCCTGTCGGTGCGGATGAAGCGGGAGGCGCGCAGCCCCACGAGGCCGTAGCTGCCGTTGCTCCAGGCAGTGGCCACGGTGGCGGACGTGCCGCTGTAAGTGAGGTTGCCGTTTGCGTCAATGGACGAGAAGTTGGAGGTGTAGCTGCCTTTTGAGATGTAGCGTGCGGCCGCCGCGCGCGCATACACGCCGTCGTCGCCCTGGGTGAACTCCACCACCACGCACTTGGCGGTTGTGCCGTCCATCAACACGAAATTGCCCTTCGCCTTCGTTATGCCGCTCTCGCCGGCTGGCGTGTACGTGGCGTATTTGTAGCAGCCCACCGGAATGCGCACGCCCTCGGTTGTCCAGGCGCCGCAGAAGCTCGCGTACAGCGCATAGCCGTCGTTGGTCATCTGGTCGAGGGTGAGGTCCTTGAACGCAAGCGTGGCGGAGTTGGGCAGAATGCGCGAAAGCGAGTAGTCCTCCCGATCGAAGAGGCCGAGGTTGTACACGGGCATGTTGTAGAGGCGGTCTTTCGCGTACTTGGCGTCGATATCCCACTTGCAGAAGGAGACGTTGTCGAAGCAGTTGGCATTGTCCACTTTGCATCCACGCTGGTAGAACTGAAGCGTGTACTCGCCGGGCTCTTCGATCTGGACGACATCCGAGAATCGGTTCATGTACGAGGTGATCGCCGGCACGACGGCGACGACTTTCGTGACGTCGCCGTGGATGAGGCGCACTTCGGTGGAAATGCCGGAATGCTGAGGACGCGCCATGTAGCTGAAGGAGAGGCGGTAGGCGCCGGCTTCGGGCACGCTGAACGTCTGGTGCGCCTCGCTATCGGCCGTGGTCGTCTGCAGGAAGAGCGCGAAATCTCCAACTCCGCCGGCGTTCGCGGAATTCACCCATGTGCCGTCGGGCCTGCCGAGACCTACGCGCGACAGGGTGTCGCTCTCCCAGTTGGGATTGGAGAACCCGGCTTTGTCCGCGTAGCTTCCCCACGCCTGGTTTGTGGCCGTGCCGGCCTCGAAGTCACCGTTCTTGATCAAGTTCTCGCCGGCAGTCGCCCCGGAAACGCAGAATAGCGCCGCCAACGCCGGAAGCACCAGCTCCTTCGCCATTTTACAGTCGTAGCGTAGAGACCCACGTCTCGGCATTGCCGCCGGTGCGACTTTCCCCTCATCAAATCGGACGTGCGGATTTCCCGCATCCGGCTTTCCCCGTAGAGCTGCGTTCGTCATGGCGTGGCTTTCCTTCCTCTGCTTTCGCAATGTTGCCACTGATTATACCGATTCGTCTTTTTCCTGTCAATACCGCCGGCCGACCTCCGCGCCGGGATGTTGGCGACAAACTCGTCAGTGGCGGCACGCTCATCGGCATGAACGACCCACTTCCGTCAGCCCGAGCAGATCGGGCATGGACGGAATCGCCATCCTCGTCCCTTCCGCCGGAACGACCTTGGCGAAACTACCTGCCGGCGGCGATGATGAGCGCGATGCCGACGAGGAAGAGGACGATCATCGCGAAATTCAATACGCCCGCCTTCTTCGGCGCGTTCTTGAACTCGCGCCACACAAGGATGCCCCAGAGCGCCGAGACGAGCGTCGCGCCCTGGCCGAGCGCATACGCGATCGCGGCGCCAGCCGTGCCGGCGGTCACGAACGAAAGGAGCGTGCCCGTCGCCCAAATGCATCCGCCGAGGATGCCGACGAGATGGACGAAGGCACCGCCCCTGAACCACTCCGCGCCATTCACGGGATCGCCGGAGACGGGTTTCTTCATCATGATCGTGTTGAAGACGAAGTTCGACGCGAGAACGCCGAGGGTGAACACGAAGAACGCCGTGTAGGGCGTCATCTTGCCGGCCTCGGGGGCGGGATTCGCGAAAGCCATATCGACCACGCGGTTGACGAGCGGCGAGAACCAGCTCATCAGAAGGCCGGCGCAGATGGCGAGCATAAGCCCCTTCTTCACGGTCGAGGAATCCGCCGCGCCGCCCGCCGCGCTCTGCTTCGACTTGAACGCGAGCGCGTTGCAGACGATGGAGGCGACGATAATCGCCAGACCCGTCCAGATCAGCCACGCATTCCCCTTCCCGTCGACAAACCAGTTGGCGACCGTGCCGCCGACGAGCGCGAGGCCGACGCCGACGGGAAACGCGACCGACATGCCCGCGACCGCGATTGCCGCCGAGAGGAGTATGTTCGAGGCGTTGAACACCATCCCGCCGAGGAACGGCCACATCCACTGCGACGCGGAACTGGACTTCAAGTTCTCGACAAAGCTCCACGGCCCGCCGCCGAGCGAACCTGCGGTGAAGCCTGCGAGCAGGGCGAAGAGGACGAGCCCGAGGACATAATCCCAGTAGAACAGCTCGAAGCGCCAGGTCTTGCCGGCGAGCTTCTGGGTGTTGCCCCAGCTGCCCCAGCAGAACATCGTGACGACGCAGAGCAGGACGGCGGTTACATAGTTGCTGCAGTAGTACATGGTTGGTGGAAGTTAGTGGTTAGTCGTTAGTGGTTAGTTGTGGCGATCGTCGGCCGTCGAATGTCGAATGTCAGATGCCGAGTTCCTTTCGGAATGGGACCGACGGCTGCGCGCCGGGGCGCGTGACTGAAATCGCCGAGGCCTTCTGCGCGAAGGCGATGGCGTCGGCGCATGTCTTGCCCTCCGCGAGCGCGACGGCAAACGCCCCGTTGCACGTGTCGCCGGCGGCGACGCAATCCACGGCCTTGACCTTCTTCGCGGGATAGACCTTCCCACAGTCGTCGCAGAACGCACCCTTCGTGCCCATCGTTATGACGACGTGCCCTGCGCCGCGCCTCTTGAGGGCCGCCGCCGCCTTCGCCGCGCTTGCGGCATCGACGACCTTTACGCCCGTCAGCAACTCCGCTTCCGTCTCGTTCGGAGTGATCCAGTCGACGAGCGGATAGAGCGACTTGGGGAGCTTCTGCGCAGGCGCGGGGTTGAGGATCACGGGAACTCCCGCGTCGTGCGCGACCTTCGCCGCCCATGCGACGGTCTCGATCGGCGTCTCGAGCTGCATGACGAGCGCCGCCGCGCCTTCGATGTCCTTCCCAAACGGCGCGACGTCTTTCGGCGAAAGCGTGCCGTTCGCGCCGAGCGCGACCGATATGACGTTCTGGCCCTTGGCGTCCACGAGGATGAGCGCGGTGCCGGACGGCTCCTTCCTGTCGACGACGAGCCGCGTGACGATGCCGTCCTTCTTGAGCCGCGCCGCAGTCTCGCGACCGAACAGGTCGTCGCCGACCTTGGCGATGAAGACGCAAGTGCCCTTCTTTGCGGAGAGCCGCGCCACGGCAACCGCCTGGTTCGCCCCTTTCCCGCCGGGGGCCATCATGAACGAGCCGCCGCTCACCGTCTCGCCCGGCACGGGGATCTTCTTCCCCGTGATGACCATGTCGGTGTTCGTGGAACCTAAAACGACAATCTTTTTCATGTGGACATTATACCATTTTTCGCTCACTCAAAGTAGTTCTTTGCCAGCCACTCGGCATCTAGGAACTGACGGGAAGCGCTGGTTTCGGCCTTGACCTGTCCCTGCGAGAGGAACACGACGCGGTGAATGCCTTCGGAAGAAGGCGCGGGGAGTTCAAGCTACTGCTTCATGGCATTCTTTCCCTTTCACGTTTTAGATTGGCTATTGGGCGAGAGGTGAATGTGTGCCGACATAACGAGCCCCTCCGCCTGAGCACGAGCAGCGCCGCCCCCACGACGACAAGCAGCCCCGCCGCCGGCTCGGGGATGGCGCCGACCGTCACCCCGCCGCCGGAAAGGTTGATGCCCTCGCCCAGCAAAGTCATCTCCATGTCCTCGTCAACGGAGACATGTACCCACCCGTACCAAGACCGGCCTTCCACATATTCATGCCCAGACAGAAGAACCTCGCTCGCCTTGAACGCCATGTAGAAATCGCTTGGATTCTCAACTTTGGTACCGTCGGTGAAGGGGGCATTGGGATCCGTGCTGTAGAAATCTTCAATTCGGGCAAGCGAATCGAACGTTGCCTCGCTTACAAAATCTCCATACGCGGCCAACACCCACCAGTTGTAGGTAGGATCCATGGATTCATGCGAGAAATCAAAGTGCTTCAAGCTAAGACCGTCATCTCCCGCACGCCCGTAAAAATACGAATGCACCCATGCGTATTGGCCGTTCGCGCCATAAATATCAGAGCTAAAATGATACTCTCGCGATCCGTTGGCATACCATCCCCCATTGGAAAGCCCGATACCATTCCACCTTGCAGATGCAGCAAGCACACCCCAGCAAGACAGAACAACAACGATGGCGAGAACCTTTCTCATGCGTGAACATCCTCCTTATTGAACCGCCATCTCATCGTTCATCCAATGATGTGCCAGTACGACATGCCTTCTCGAGATGAGCGTGGCCGTTTTCGACCCCGGATCCGTTCCGCTATGCCACACGCTCACGCATGAAAGGTCGAGGTCGCGTGCCCAGAAGTTCGCGTTCGCGGCCAACGAACATTTCAACCTTTCTGACTAAAAATCTTCCTCTATTCTACTACACTTTTAGACGTTATGCAACACTGTTGGCACAAAATATTTAAAATCTAGTTTTGTGCCGAGCCTCTACCTCTTTGGCTGAGCCCGCAGACGGGCGCGCCGGCGATTCCGGCCGATAGGCCCATAGGGCCTAACGGGGCCCGTCCCCATGGGCCTAACGGGGCCTGTCCCCCTCTGTGCGATAGGCCCATAGGGCCTAACGGGCCCCATGGAACTTTTCCCCACCGACGCTGGTGATTTCATACGCACCGAAATCTCATTCAGCCTGCCCAGCCCCCCTCCCGGAAAAAGGCAAACTGAAAATGAGATTTCAGTGCGTATGAAATCATGGGAACTCACGGTCCCCATGGCAAGTGGGGGCCTGTCCCCCTCTGTGCGAAGGGGGTGAGACGAGAGACAATGGACGCGCTCACTAATTGGGGACAGTCCCCAATTCATGCCATCCACCAAGCTGCGTTGGACATGGAGGATTGACCGCGCGCGTCTTGCGCGGGCGGGCGCAAAATGATATACTCGCCCGCATGATGAAGACGACATTTTCGAAACTGGTGCCGTCCGGCGTGAGCCGGCGCGATTTTATCCTCTCCGGCCTCGCGGCATCGTTCGTCGCGGGCTGCCGCACGATGGACCTCTTCGGACGTCCCTCGCTCGCGTTTGGCGTGGTGAGCGACATCCATGTGACCACGCGCGGCACGGAGACACGCTACGAGAAGGCTCTTCGGCTCTTCAAGTCGCGCGGCACG
>CADCPA010000200.1 GCA_902803135.1 uncultured bacterium | reverse complement strand
GATGCGCGGCGGCCCTGGCGGCGGGATGCGTCCCGGCCCGGGTCCGGCGGTGCACCGTGCTCCGATGAGGCCTTCGCCGGTTCGTCGCTGGGGGTATGGCCCCGGTCTGCATCATGGTCCGGGCCCGGCGAGCCTCCTCGGCTGGCGCCGGGGCGCGCTCCATCCGACCTACCGCAGCTGCTGGTATGGCGACGTGTGGTATGACGCCTACGGCTATGCCTACTACTATCCGGGCTACAGCACGACGGTCGTGACGACCACCCCTGTGGTGACGACGCCGGTCGTCGTGCAGCAGCCGGTGGTTCAGCAGCCCGTCGTGGTCCAGCAGCCGGTCGTCCAGCCGCAGGTGGTTGTGCCCCAGCCCGTGGTGACGGCGCCGGTGGTGCAGCCGGCCGTGATTGTCCCTTGATGAAGGCGGTCAACAGAAGCGACCACACGGCGTCCGTCGGGGAATCCCCGGCGGACGTCGATTGATTTGGCGGGTGTGAAGAGGTGAAGAAGATTCGAACGGGCGAGAAGCTCGCCTATGCTGTCGGCGATATGGGTGCCTGTCTGATGTTGGACATGGTCTACCTGTTCCAGCTCTATTACTATACGGACGTTCTCGGCATCGGCGCCGCCGTGGCCGGCGGCATCGTCTTTCTGGGCCGCGCCATCGGCTCGATGTTCGACTTGCCGGCGGGATTGCTGGCGGACCGTACCCGCTCGCGGTTCGGTCGGTTCCGTCCGTGGGTGGTGGGTATTGGTCTGCCGCTCGTGCTCGTCTACCTGCTCGACTTCTGCTCTCCGTTCGGCGGCGTCCAGGCGAAGGTCGTCTACGCGGCAATCGCGCTGTCGGTGTTCATGATGCTCTTCTCGTTGCAGAACACGCCCTATAGCGCCCTCGGCGGCGTGATGAGCGGCGATGAGAAGGAACGCGCCTCGATTTCCTCTTGGCGTGTCGTCGGTTCGCTCGTCGGCGGCGGAATTGTCGCCGTGGGCACGTTGCCGCTTGCGCGGTGGTTGGGCGGTTCGGATACGTCGCCACAGGCCTGGTTCTATGTGGCACTTGTCTTGGCGGCGGCGGCGTTGCCGCTGATGGTCGTGTCCGGCGTCGTGCCGAAGGAGCGCGTGGCGCCCGAGGCGCCGAAGGAACGTTTGTCGGTGCGCGCCGCGTTGCCGACGGTTTTCCGCACGCCGCGCGCGCTGCCCGTGCTGCTCGCGGGCGTCGCCTATTCGGTGGCGGGCGGGTTTGCGTCCCCGGGCTTCGTCTACTATTTCAAATACTTCTCGCACGGTGCCGTTCTCGACTTGACGAAGCTGGGGCTTCCGTGGACGATTCCAGTCGACTATTCGGTGTTCGGTCTCGTCTCGCAGATCGCGACCGGGTGCGCGGTGCTGTTCGTCACGGTGCCGGTGACGCGCCGCTTCTCGGCGGCGCAGGTGGCGACGGTGGCCTATGGCGGGGGCGCGCTGCTGTCGAGTCTGTATTTCCTCATGCCGGCCTCGGCGGGCATTTCGGTGCTCACGCTCTGCGCGCTGCGCTCTGTCATCTACGCGCCGGCGATCGCGCTCTTCTGGACGCTGCTGGCGCGCGTGGCGGACCGCACGGGCGGCCAGGCCACGGCGCTCGTGTTCGGTCTGGCCTGTCTGGTGACGAAGATTTCGGCGGCCGCGGGCAATTCGCTCTTCGGCTGCGGACTCGACCTCGCCGGCTATGTGCCGAACGCGACGGAGGTCTCGGCGTCGACGCTGCTCTTCGTGCGCCTCTCGGTGTCGCTGGTCCCGGCCGTGTTTCTGGCCGGAGCCGCCGCTCTCGTCCACCGCGTCGCCGTCGCCGAGAAGGCGTGACGCGATTGGTGCGATGAGCTGCCGGGGCTCGCCCGCCCGGCACTGGCGCGTAAACATTTGCGTGGCTTCTCCTCTCGGTTTTGGTATAATGAACGAGAACTTGGAGCGGAAATCAAAGGAATGACACCATGCAGCGAAGAGAGTTTCTGAAGGGCGGACTGGCCGCGCTTGGGCTGGCCGAGTTTGCGGCGGCGTTTGCCGCGGGCACGGCGGATGCGGCCGTGGGGCGGGCACTTGCGCAGTGGCAGCCGGGGCATTTCCAAATCCATTGCATCTACACCGGCGTCTGCGAATCGCTCTTCCTCATCTATCCCGACGGCACGACGCTGCTGATCGACGTCGGCGACCATCCTGCGCACAAACGGGGCAAGCTCGCGATTCCGATTCTGCCGAACCTCGACCGCCATGCGGGCGAATGGGTGGGGCGCTACGTGCTGCGGGTGAATCCGCACGGACCGAAGGTCGACCGCTTTCTGCTCTCCCACTACCACAGCGACCATGGCGGCGGCAAGAGCTATTCCGCCGGACCTTCCGCGGACGGTTCCTACGAACGGAGCGGACTCGGCCAGGCGATCGACTTCCTCACCTTCGCGCGCGTCGTCGACCGTGCGTGGCCGACCTTCGACGATCCGCTTCCGAAGGACCCGAAGGAGGACGGCGCGATGGTGGAAAATCTGCGCGCCGTCTACGCCGAGATGCAGCGCCGCGGCACGAAGCTCGAGAAGTTCCGTCTCGAAAAGGGAAGCGACCAGCTCGATCCGCTCCACGGGAAGGTCGGGGGCTTCGCGGTGCGTCCGATCTGCGCGAACGGACGCCTCCTTCTGCCCGACGGCACGGTGAAGGACCTCTACAAACACTTGCTTGACGCCCCGAAGAAGCCGACGCGCTTCAACGAGAACGGCATGTCCCTCGGCCTGGTCTTCACCTACGGCAAGTTCCGTTTCTTCACGGCGGGCGACTTGTCCGATACGATTGCGGATCCCCGCGGCAACCGCATCCACACCGAAAACCTGCTCGGCGCGGCGAGCGGCGCGGTCAATGTCGCGAAGGTCAACCACCACGGACACCACGCGATGTTCCCCGACCTCGTGAAGGCGCTGAAGGCGCAGGTCTATTTCGCCTGCATGTGGGACCAGCTGCACATGACCGCCGATACGATGGACCGTCTCGCCGACCGCACGCTCTATCCGGACGAGCGGCTGCTGTGTCCGGCCGTGTTCACCCCCGAGCGCCGCGCGGAAGATGCGGGCAAGGCCTGGACGAAGGACGTGCCCGCAGCCGTCTACGAGCCGAAGCACCTGGTTTTCGACGTGCCGCCGGGCGGCGAGACGTTCGACCTGTCGTTTGTACGCGCCGCGGACGAATCGATGACGGTCGAGAGCGTCTTGCATTTCAAAACGCGAACCTGAGGGAAACGAAGATGAGACCGGGAGTCGTTCTGGCCGTCCTTCTCCTGTGCGCCTGCCGTCTGGGCGCGGGTGATCCCTACGACTACAAGAGGACCGTGCAGCGCCGCGTCGCGCCGGTGACGATCACGCACCCGATCGAAGGGCGCTCGCTTGTCGATTTCAAGCAGGAGGCGTTCGGGTTCCTCGAGTTTGTGCCGCCGAAGGGCGCGCGCGGACCCTACGAGGTGCGCCTCGGCGAAATCATCAAGCCCGACGGCAGCGTGAAGATGCAGCCCGGCGCGACGATCCGCTCGACGAGAATCGTCGGCGAGATCACGACGGACGGCGTGCATCGCGTGCCGCTCCAGCCCGACAAGCGCAACACGAACGGCGGACAGGAAGGCGCCGCGATCAAGATGCCCGCAGAGCATGGCGTTGTGACGCCGTTCCGCTTCGCCGAGGTCTTTCACGCGCCGTTCCCGATCACGTCCGAGACGGTGCGCATGGTCGCGGTCGAATACCCGATGGACATGAAGGCGTCGTCCTTCACCTGCGACAACGCGGACCTCGTGAAGGTCTACGACCTCTGCAAGGCGTCGATCCACGCGACATCCTTCGCCGGCCTCTACGTGGACGGCGACCGCGAACGCATCCCCTATGAGGCGGACGCCTATCTCAACCAGCTCGGCGAGTATGCCGTACACGCCGACTACTCGCTCGCCCGTGCGAGCCACGAGTACCTCATGGCGCATCCCACCTGGCCCACGGAGTGGAAGCAGCACTCGATTAAGATGGCGTGGGCGGACTGGATGTGGTCCGGCGACACGCGTTCCCTCGCGAAGTGCTACGACCAGCTCAAGGATGACAAGCTGCTCGCGCGCTACCGTCGCGCGTCCGTCGGTCTGCTCGCGACGGGTCCCTCGCCCGTGACGAAGAAGGCGCCGCAAGGCGCGCGCGACATCGTCGACTGGCCGACGGGCGAGCGCGACGGCTTCGTGTTCGAAGAGTTCAACGCCGTCGTCAATGCGTTCTACTACAAGAACCTGCTCGAGATGGCGGACATCGCCAAGGCCCTCGGCAAGGTGGACGACGCGGCGGCCTTTGCGGCGTGCGCGAAGGAGGTCTACGCCGCGTACCAGAAGACATTCTACCGTCCCGCGACGGGCGTCTACGCCGACGGCGAGAAGACCGACCATGCCTCGCTTCACGCGAACGCAGCGGCGCTTGCGTTCGGCCTCGTGCCGAAGGCTGCGCAGGCGCGCGTCGTCGAACATCTTGCCGCGCGCGGCATGGCGTGCAGCGTCTACTTCGCGCAGTACCTCCTCGAAGCATTCTACGAGGCGGGACGGGCGGACCTCGCGCTCAAGCTGATGACGGCGACCGGCGACCGCAGCTGGCTCGGCATGCTCGACCAGGGCGCGACGATTACGCTTGAGGCCTGGGCGCCGAAGTACAAGGGCAACCTCGACATGAACCATGCTTGGGGCACGCCGCCGCTGAACATCATCTCGCGCTACCTGCTCGGTGTGACGCCGCTCGAGCCGGGCTTCGCGAAGATCCGCATCGCGCCGCAGTTTGGTCCGTTGAAGACGGTGAAGGGGACAGTCCCCACCGCGAAGGGGCCGGTTGTGGTCGACTACGCGGGCGGCACGCTCACGGTGACGACACCCGCGCCGGCCGTTGTGGACTTCTTGGGTTTCAAGCGGGAACTTCGCGCGGGCACATGGGTTTTAGATTGATTTTGTTGTTGTGTGCAATTACCGGAAAAGGAGGATTTATGTTGAATGGACGTTTGCTGTCTTTGGGCGCGGGGCTGGGCCTCGCGTTGGTTGCGGGGGCTGAGGTCAAGCTGCCGCATGTTTTTGGACATGACATGGTTTTGCAGCAGGGGCAGAAGGTGCCGGTGTGGGGTACGGCTGCCGCAGGCGAGAAGGTGACGGTGTCCTTTGCGGGGCAGCGCGTGGAGGCGATTGCGGACGGCCAGGGCAAGTGGCGCGTCGATCTGGCACCGCTCGCGGCGAGCGCGGAAGGGCGCACGTTCATCGTGGACGGCGCCTATGGCGAACAGATCTCGAGCGTGTCCTACACAAACGTCGTCGTGGGCGAGGTGTGGTTCTGCTCGGGGCAGAGCAACATGGCGTACACGATGAGTTCCGCCCGCAAGGTGAAGGGCTGGGAAACGGAAGTGCCGAACGCGGACTATCCGCTGCTGCGCCACTTCCGCGTGCACAGAAAGACCTCGCCGGTGCCGCTGGCGGATGTGGAGGCCAAGTGGGAGCCGACGACCCCGCAGACCGTGCCGCCGCAGAGCGCGGTCGCGTACTTCTTCGGCAAGACGCTGATGGCGGACCTCAAGGTGCCGGTGGGCCTCATCAACTGCTCCTGGGGCGGCACGCGCATCGAGCCGTGGACGCCCGCGGGCCATCCGGACGATCTCTGGATGCTGCAGCATGCCAACACGTGGGGCCGCACGCAGGACGTGCCGACCGTGCTCTGGAACGGCATGGTCGCCGGCCTCGTGCCGTACGCGATCAAGGGCGCCATCTGGTACCAGGGCTGTTCGAACCTCGCCGACGGCGACGTCTATCTCGACAAGACCGTGTGCCTCGTGCGCGGCTGGCGCCGCGAGTGGGGTCAGGGCGACTTCCCGTACTTCCTCGTGCAGCTCGCGCCCTACCGCTACAACGACGTGAAGGACACGCGCCTCGCCATCTTCCAGGAGGCGCAGGCCCGTGTGCCCGAGGTGGTGCCGAACAGCGGCTACACGGTCATCAACGACGTGGGCAACGTGAACGACATCCATCCGACGGACAAGGTCACGGTCGGCCGCCGCCTGGCCGACCAGGCGCTCGACCGCGTGTACGGAAAGCCGGGGCGGGCGTGGAAGACGCCGACTTTCAAGTGCTACCGCGTGGAAGGGAACGCGTTGCGCGTGACGCTCAACGACGCAGAAGGGCTGACGACGCGCGACGGTCAGGCGCCGAACGAGTTCGAACTCCGCGACATCAGCGGACGCTGGCTGCCCGCCCAGGCGAAGATCGACGGCTGCGACGTGGTGCTGCGCGCGGAGGGCGTCGAGGCGCCCGCGGCGATGCGTTTCGCGGCGTACAACGGGTCCACGCCCAACCTCGTGAACGGCGCGGGTCTGCCCGTCGGACCCTTCCGCTGCGGCGTGAAACTCGCCCTCGGCGCGGCCGAGAAACTGCCGGAACTGAAGGGCTTCACCTGCGTGCAGCGCTACGACATCCCCGTCAACTGCAACCTTGCGGTGAAGAAGCCGACGACGCTTGCGTCCCGTGACGGCGTGACACGCGTCGCCTATCTGCTTGAAGCCGAGCGGGAGGACGGGGAGGTCCTCTTCGCGTTCGCGGCGATGGATGCTTTTGCGGCGCAGAGCGACGCCCTCGTGCTCACCGGCAAGCCCGGGGCGCGCCAGTATCGCGAGACGGTGAAGAACCTCGTCGTGCGCTCGAACGCGCCGGGCGTCGCCTCGCGGGACGGCGGCATTGGCTTCGTCGAGTTCTACACCTCGAGCTACGGTGCACGGCGGATGGCGAATCCGGAAGGCGGCGACGACAAGAAATACGACTTCAACGATACGCCGGTCAATGTCGACCGCCTCGGATACGGTTGCCTGCAGGTACATGACTTGAAGGCAAAAGCGACTGTTTTGGCGTTCAACAACATCAATAAGTCGAATGTGCCGTGCGACATCGGATTCGGAACGAATCCGTCCGGCAATCCCGACTGGACCTTCTCCCGCAACGGCGGCCAGTTCAAGGCCCGCCGCATCTCCGTGTGGGTGAAGTGATTTGTTGCCCTCCGCCGCGTCGGAATGTGGTATACTATATTCGACTTGCTTTGGACGAATGAGGAGAATGCGAAAATGGCGAAGTTGACGGAGATTTCCTGGAACGATTTCGAGGCGTTGCCCCTCGAGACGAAGAAGCCCTACCTGGAGAATCCCGGACTTTCCGACACGCCGTACCATACGCTCTTCGCGCAGCAGTTCGACCGGCACCTCCTTGAGCGTCTCGCGGCGCTCTCCAACCGCATCCGCTTCATGGCGAAGTCGAAGGAGGGCTCGCTCTACCTGAAGTCGCTCCTGCCGCACAAGCGGGCGATGCTCTACTTCTCGCAGCCGAGCTCGCGCACGTTCCTCTCGCATTTGAACGCCTGCCAGATTCTCGGTCTCACGACGAGCTCCGTGCGCGACTCCGCCACGAGTTCGGAGGCAAAGGGCGAGTCGAAGACGGATACGATCCGCACCTTCTCCTCCTATGTGGACATGATCATCATGCGCACGCCCGAAAAGGGCCTGGCCGAGCAGATGGCGTGGGAGCTCTCGAACAGCGATCGCCCGATTCCGATCATCAACGCCGGCTCGGGCAAGGACCAGCACCCGACGCAGGCGCTGCTCGACATCTACACGCTTCTGCGTTCGTTCGAGACGAAGGGCGGCCTGCGCAACCGCACGGTGACGTTCTGCGGCGATCTGCTGCGCGGCCGTACGGTGCGTTCGCTCAGCTACCTGCTCACGAACTTCGAGAACATCCGCCAGGTGTTCGTGGCGCCGCCGCAGCTGCAGGTGCCGGAAGACGTGCTCGAGATTCTGAAGGAGAAGGGCGTTTCCTATGCGATTTCGGACAACCTTCGCGAAGCGGTGACGGTGAGCGATGCCGTGTACATGACGCGCATCCAGGACGAGTGGGACAAGGACAAGGGCGAAAGCGCGCGCATCGACACGAGCCGTTTCAAATTCGGCGCCGAGGAGCTCAAGCTCCTGCCGAAGGACGGCGTGATCCTGCATCCGCTGCCGCGGCGCGACGAAATCGCGATCTGCTGCGACCACGATCCGCGGGCGATGTACTGGCGCCAGATGCGCAACGGCATGTGGATCCGCGCGGCGCTCATCGCGATGACGTTCGGCTTCGAAAAGCAGATCATGTGCTTCGGCGCGTAAGCCGCCGGCAACCACGGAGGACGAGACGATGCGAACGGCGAAAGAGACGCGCCAAGCCGCCTGGGACCTGCTTCGGGCGGGTTCCTACGGCACGTATCTCATCGGGGCGATGGCCCTTGGATGCGTCGGCGTGTGCGTGGTCTTCCTGCTCCTCGGCCTCTTTCTCGCCGGGGCGGTGGCGATCATCGGCAAGATGCCCGACTCGGTGACGGCGTTTCTCGACGCCATGGGCCAGATGGAGCCGCGCGCTTTCGTGAGCAGTCTGGCGAAAGAGCTGTCGGAGCTCTTGCCGGTCATCTGGACGGGGTTGGGCGTCTGGACCCTCTTGCTTGTGTCGTTCGGCTGCTATCTGATCGGCTTCTCTTCCTGGGGCAACCACGCCATGGCGATCGCGTGTGTGCGACGCGGGTTGACGGTTGCCCATGCTTTCAGCGGTTGGGGACACGGCTGGCGGATGTTCGGTCTGTTCTGCCGGCGCGCCATCCTGGTCGTGCTGTGGGCACTGCTCCTGATCGTTCCCGGCGTGCGCGCGCTGTACTCCTACGCCCTGGCTCCCTATCTGCAGGTGGACCATCCGGACTGGGAGGCGATGCGGTGCCTCAAGGAGTCCAAGCGCCTGATGGAAGGCCATCGGATGGCGTTGTTCTTCTTGCACATCAGCTTCATCGGCTGGTATCTCCTCGCCTTCTTCGCGAAGAAGGTGGTGCCGCTTGTCGGCGGCCTGGCTGACCTTCTTCTCACGCCCTATCCCGAAACGGCGTTCGCGCTGTTCTACGAGGCGCGTTTGGATGCGGACGAGCGGGCGGCGGAGGTTCGCGGGGAACCGCCGCGGCCGAACGGCGACGATATGACAGCTTTCTCCCAGCGTCCGGGCGGATGCGTGGAGAGCGACACGACAGAAGAAGAAAGGAACAAGACCCATGAAGATTAAGACCCTGCCTGGCCTCGCCCTTGCGCTGGGCGTTCTCGCGGGCTGCGGACCGAGCAAGCCGGAGCTCCATATCTACACCTGGAGCGACTACATCGACGACGGTGTGATCAAGCAGTTCGAAGAGCGCAACAACTGTCGTGTGATCGTGGATACCTTCGACTCCAACGAGGCGATGTACGCGAAGCTGCAGGCCGGTTCCACGGGCTACGACATCATGATGCCGAGCTCGTACCAGATTCCGCTCATGGCGAAGAACAAGATGATCGTCGAGCTCGACCACACGAAGCTGCCGCATGTGCGCAAGAACTTCGACCCGGCCTACGCGAATTCGATCCTCGACCCGACGTTCAAGTACAACGTGCCGTATATGGTCACGTACACGGGCATCGCCTATCGCAAGGACAAGGTCGGCGACGCGCCGGTTGACAGCTGGAAGATCTTCGAGACGGCGGCGCTGAAGGGTCGCATGTCGCTGCTCTCGGATATGCGCGAGACGCTCGGCGGCGCGCTCAAGTCCCTCGGCTTCTCGCTCAACAGCGAAAGCCAGGAGGAACTCGACAAGGCGGTCGAAGTCGTGCTCGGCTGGAAAAAGAACATCGCGAAGTTCGACAACGAGCAGTACAAGACGGCCGTCGCCTCGGGCGAATGGTTCGTCGGCCACGGCTACTCCTCCGACGTGACGCAGATCATCGTCGAGGACGACAAGGTCGGTTTCGCGCTGCCGAAGGAAGGCTTCACGATCGCGTTCGACGAAATGGTGATCGCCGCCGACGCGCCGCAGCCCGAACTCGCCTACAAGTTCATCGACTTTTGCTACGAACCGGAGATCGCCAAGGCGAACATGGAGACGGTGCTCGCACCGTCGCCGGTCAAGCCCGCGATCGACGCGCTCGACGCGAAGCTCAAGCCGTTCATCGCCATTGACGCCGAGACGCTCAAGCGCGGCGAAGTGCTGAAGGATTTCGACGACAAGCCGGCCGTGCGCGACATGTACATCAAGGCTTGGGACAAGGTCAAGGCCGGCGAATGACGCGGCAGGAAGAAGGTCGGAAGACATGATGAAGATCATTCCGTTGTGCGTGTTGGCGGTCTGCGCCGTGTGCGCCGGCTGCTTCGACAACCACGGCAAGCCGGCTGACGCGACGCCGGTGACGTCCCTCGCGGCCCTGGCCGCGACCAACCGCGCCGACGTGACGCGCCTCTATCTGCGCGGCGGCAAGGAACCGCTCGCCGCAGGCGCGCTCGCCGGCCTCTCGAAGCTCCGGGAGCTCGACCTTTCGGAGCGCGAGCTCGCCGCCGTGCCGCCGGAGGTCTTCACGCTTCCCGCCCTCGAACACCTCTATCTGACGCGGTGCGGACTGAAAGAGCTTCCGGCCGACCTCGCGAAGATGCCCGCCCTCACCTACCTCAATCTCGACGGCAACCAGCTGACCGCGGTGCCGGAGGCGCTGGGCGGCGCGACAAAGCTCAAGTGGCTGCGTCTCAACGAGAACCAGCTCGCCGGGCTGCCGGCGGCGCTTTCGGCGTGCACGGACCTTCGTGCCGTCTATCTGCGCCGCAACAAGCTCACGTCCGTGCCGGAATGCCTCAAGGCCTGCACGAAGCTGCAGGACGTGGCGTTCGACGGCAACGTCGCCATCACCGAGATTCCCGACTGGTTCGTGCAGCTGCCCGCGCTCAAGAGCGTCTCGTTCGGCGGCTGCCGGATCGCGAAGCTGCCGGCGGACCTGAAGCCCTGGCGCAAGCTCAACTCGCTCGTGCTGGCGGGGTGTCCGATTCCCGCCGACGAGATGGTGCGCATTCGCAAGGAACTCGGCGACGACGTCGCGCTGGTTTTCTAAATGGCGGACGACCCGCGTTTGAAGGATCTCGCGGAGGCGCCCCTCGGGCGCCTCCTTGCGCATTTTTCATGGCCGGCGCTCGTGTCGATGACGCTGAACGCCCTCTACTCGATCGTCGACCGCGTGTACATTGGCCAGGGATGCGGCCAGGACGCGATGGCGGGCCTGACGCTCGCGTTCCCGATTCTGATGGCCTTCGGCGCGTTCGGCGTCTTCGTGGGCGCGGGCCACGCGGCGCTCATCTCGCTCAAGCTCGGCGCGGGCGACAAGAACGCCTGCGAGAAGATCCTCGGCGAGCTTGTCGCCTTCAAGCTCGCATTCTTCTTCATCCTGCCGCCGCTCGTCTTCATTTTTCTCGATCCCATTCTCCGCGCGACGGGCGGATCGGGTCTCACGCCGGGCGCGCTCGAGCAGGCGAAGCTCTACCTGCGGCTTGTGCTCGTCTCCAACATCTTCTCGCATCTCGCGTTCGGGCTTTCCGCCGCGATGCGCAGCGAAGGGGCCGTGCTGTCGTGCATGATGTGCATGGTCGTGGGCTTCGGCACGAACCTCGTGCTCGACCCGATTCTCATCTTCGGCTTCAACTTCACACTGTTCGGGCACGCCTTCAAGCTGGTGCCGCTCGGTGTCGCGGGCGCGGCTTGGGCGACGAATGTCGCGATGTTCCTCTCTTGCCTCTGGGCGCTTTGGTACTACCGGCCCGGACACAGCATCGTGCGGCTGCGCTTCCGCTGCATCCGCTTCTACTCCGCCTTCGCCGGCCGTGCCGCGGGCATCGGCCTCTCGCCGGCGCTTCAGCAGCTCATGGGCTGCCTCATCACGGTGTCCATGCAGATGGCCTTTGCGAAGTGGGCGGGCGGACGCGCGGCCGCGACCGCGCAGGTCGCCTCGCTCGGCATCTTCCAGATGGTGATGATGATCTTCTTCATGCCGGTGCTCGGCATCCAGCAGGGCCTCGCACCGATTCTCGGCTTCAACTGGGGCGCGCGGAGCTACGCGCGCGTCCACCGCGCGCTCATCCTCGGTTTCTGGATCACGACCGGACTCGTCACGCTCGCGGCCGTGTCGCAGATCGTCGCGCCGCGCGCCATCGCCCGCATCTTCACGGACGGCAAGGACGTTGCGTTCCTCAACCTCGCCGCCGGCGACCTGCGCCTCGCCAACTGCATGCTCTGGTGCATCGGCCTCAACGTCGTCGCCACGACGTATTTCCAGTCCATCGGCCACCCCTGGACCGCAACGATCCTCTCGCTCATGCGCCAGTTTCTCTGCCTCCTCCCGTGCATCTGGATCCTCCCGTACTTCTTCGACGACCCGATGTTCGCCATCTGGGTGTCGATGCCGATCTCCGACGTGCTCGCGTGCTTCTTCACGATCCCGCCCGCCGTCTCCCACCTCCGCTTCCTCCGCCGTGCCGGTCGGAAGGCGAGGGGGAGATGGTGTGAAGGTGAGAGGGTGTGAAGGTACCGCATTCGTTTTTCTTCTTTACAAATTCCCGCGTTTTTTCTATAATTCACCCCAAAAACAAAACAGTTAAGAAGTAAAACTGCAAAAAACAGACGAGAAAGCGTCAGAAAAGCAAGGTACAATGAAGACGAGCAAAGAAACGAAGTATGTGTACTTCTTCGGTGCGGGTCAGACCGAAGGCAATGCCGACATGCGCAACCTCCTCGGCGGCAAGGGCGCGAACCTCGCCGAAATGGCGAGTCTCGGCCTCCCGGTTCCGCAGGGCTTCACGATTACGACCGAAGCCTGCACGCGCTACTACGACGACGGCAAGGTGATCGGCGACGACATCCAGAAGCAGGTCCTCGCCTACATCGACAAGCTTGAGAAGTCCGCCGGCAAGAAGTTCGGCGACAAGAAGAATCCGCTCCTCGTCTCGGTTCGTTCGGGCGCGCGCGCCTCGATGCCGGGCATGATGGACACGATCCTCAACCTCGGTCTCAACGAGACGGTGGTCGAGTCCCTCGCGAAGCAGACGAAGAACCCGCGCTGGGCGTGGGACTGCTACCGCCGCTTCATCCAGATGTTTTCCGACGTCGTGATGGAAGTCGGCAAGAAGCATTTCGAGAAGCTCATCGACAAGATGAAGGAGAAGAAGGGCGTCAAGCTCGACGTCGACCTCACGGCCGCCGATCTCAAGTCGCTCGCGACGCAGTTCAAGGCCGAGTACAAGAACGCGATCGGCAAGGTCTTCCCCGACGATCCGACGGAGCAGCTCATGGAGGCCATCAAGGCCGTGTTCCGCAGCTGGGACAATCCGCGCGCGAACGTCTACCGCCGCGACAACGACATTCCGTACTCCTGGGGCACCGCCGTGAACGTGCAGATGATGGCGTTCGGCAACCTCAACAACAATTCGGGCACGGGCGTCGCGTTCACGCGCGATCCGGCGACGGGCGAAAAGAAGCTCATGGGCGAATTCCTCATGAACGCCCAGGGTGAAGACGTGGTGGCGGGCGTGCGCACGCCGATGCCGATTTCGAAGATGGCCGACGTGATGCCCGACGTGTTCAAGCAGTTCCAGAAGATCTGCGCGACGCTCGAAGAGCACTACCGCGACATGCAGGACATGGAGTTCACGATCGAGAACAAGAAGCTCTTCATGCTTCAGACGCGCAACGGCAAGCGTACGGCGCGCGCCGCGCTCAAGATTGCCTGCGACCTCGTGGACGAAGGCATGCGCACGGAGCAGGAAGCGGTGCT
>CADCPA010000199.1 GCA_902803135.1 uncultured bacterium | reverse complement strand
TCATCTCGACCGAGAACGGCAAGGTCATCGAAATCCACCACAATGTGATGACACCGCAGCCCTATAACCGCATGTATCAACTCACCGGCACCCGCGGATTTGCCAACAAATACCCTGTCGAGGGATTTGCGTTGGCTAAGGACGAAATGGAAAAGGCAGGCGTGACCCCCAGCAAGAACTACACGGGTCACTCCTATCTGAGCAAGGAGGATACCGAGGCGCTGCTGAAGGTATATACCTCACCGCTCGTCACCCGCTATGGCGAGGAGGCCAAGGAGGTGGGCGGACACGGCGGCATGGACTTCATCATGGACTCGCGACTGGTGTATTGCCTGCAAAACGGCCTGCCGCTCGACATGAACGTCTATGATCTTGCCTCGTGGAGCTGCCTCTGCGAAGTGACCGAGAAGTCGGCGCTGAACCGGAGCGCGCCGAGGAACATTCCCGACTTCACGCGCGGTGACTGGAAGACGCTGAAGCCGCTGGGCATCCACACCGTGGACATCGACAAGATGGGCGTCAAGGGTACAGTTGTATGAAACTAAACAGGTGTATGAAGCTAAACATGATGAAGATGTTTGCCGCGTGTGCCATGGTCTTCCCGACCTCGGCCGCAGTGCCATCCGGCAATGTGCACCCGCTCCTGGTCGGCATTGTCGAGACGTGCGAAAGCGGAGGCGAGTCCGATAAAGTGGCGGTGGGCGCTGCCTATGCCGAAGCCGTTGCCATCGGAGGGCACCTTCCCGTCGTCATCTCGCGCTATGGAACCGAGGTCCAGATAGAGGCGCTTCTCGCGCGCATCGACATGCTTCTCCTTGCCGGCGGCGGCGACATCGATCCAAAGCGGTACGGCGAATCCGCGCATCCTGCAGTCGCGAAAGTAAATCCCGTCCGCGACGAATTCGAATTTCGGATTCTCGCCGTCGCGAAGAAACTGCGCCTGCCGGTCGTCGGGATCTGCCGGGGATGCCAGATGCTCAACGTGTTCAACGGCGGGACTCTCTGGCAGGATCTGCCGTCGGAATTCCCCTCGGATAACGTGCAGCACAGGAATGTCCGCCATCCGATCGCCATCGAACCCGGTTCACGTCTTGCAAAGGCGATCGGAACGACTTCGGCCGTTGTCAATTCGACGCACCACCAGGCCGTGAAGCGGCTCGCTCCGGGATTCCGAGTCGTCGCAAAATCGCCGGAGGGCGTGGTCGAGGCGATCGAGGCGGAAGACTATCCGGCGATCGGCGTCCAGTTCCACCCGGAGAGGCTGGCGGCGAAGGAGAAGGACGAGACGTTCAAGACGTTCTTCCGCAACTTGCATCTGCTTTTCAAGGACGGCGCGGGGGCGGGTCCGTGTGCGGTGCAGGAGCGTCAGTCGGCAAGACAGGGGGAGAATCAATGAATTACGATGTCGTTGTTGTGGGCGCGGGCGTTGTCGGTTGCGCGACCGCGCGGGAACTGACGCGGTGGAATCTGAGCGTTGCCGTACTCGAGGCGGGGAGCGATGTCGCCGAGGGCGCGTCCAAGGCGAACAGCGCGATCGTCCATGCCGGCTTCGACGCGAAGCCGGGAACGAACAAGGCGAAGTTCAACGTGCTCGGCAACAGGATGTTCGAGGATGTCTGCCGTGAACTGAAAGTGCCGTTCAGGCGCAACGGTTCGCTCGTCCTCGCTTTCGGCGCGGAAGACGAGAAGACGCTTGCGGAGCTCAAGGAGCGCGGCGAGAGGAACGGCGTCCCGACGGAAATCATCCCGCAGGACGAGTTGCGCCGCCGCGAACCGAATGTCTCGCCTGAGGCGACCGCCGCGCTCTGGGCGCCGACGGGCGGCATCTGCTGCCCTTACGAGCTCACCTTCCGCTACGCGGAGAATGCCGCCGCGAACGGCGCGGAGTTCTTCTTCGACGCGAGGGTGGAGAATGTCGCCCGCGTCGCGCCTACGGGCGACTACGTGTCGGACGCGCCTCTTCCCTACAGGGTGTCGTGCGCGGACGGGCGCGCGTTCGTTGCGCGGGCGGTCGTGAACTGCGCGGGCATCCACTCCGACGAGATAAGCAATCTCGTGGTTCCAACGAAATACTCCATCACGGCGCGACGCGGGGAG
>CADCPA010000198.1 GCA_902803135.1 uncultured bacterium | reverse complement strand
GCCGTCGCCGCCGTGTCGAACGGATAATAGAGAACCGTTCCCTTCGGCAGATCGTAGCCCGGAGCCGCTCCGAATGCGCACGCCCCCCCCAGCAGAATCATCAAAGGCAGTTTCCTCATACGGCTTTTCCCCTCATCTCAGATTCGGTGTTTGGTTTTGAAAGCATTCAGCACGTACCGCGCGGCACCGTAGGCCGCCATCTCGGGAATGTCGCACAGCCGGCAAGGCACGCCGAAGCGACGCTCGACCGCGGCACGCAGCGCCGGATTCAACCGCAGCGCATTGCCGACGCCGACGAGCTCCGTCACGCCCGCCCAATCAAGATCGCCCGCCAGATCGTCGACAATCGACGACAGGCACGCGGCAACTTCGGGCTCCGCCGCGCGCGCGTTCAGTTCGTCCCACGAGAGACCGAGCTTCGTGCGCAAGGCGGACCACGCCTGCCCGCCGACGAGCGACGCGCGGCAGCGCAGAACACCGCCCGGATAGGGACGACGTTCGCCGCCTTTGCCCTCGCCGACGATCGAGAGCTGTCCGCTCGTGCCCAGGTTCACCACCGCGGCACCCGGCACCAGCGTACGTGCCGCATAAACGCCCGCCTGGTTGTCGCCCAGCAGCCAACCTTCCTCCAGCGCCGGCAACCACGCGCGCGGGAACCCGCACCCGTCCACATGCCACG
The DNA here is from genome assembly GCA_902803135.1 of uncultured bacterium. Classification (GTDB taxonomy): domain Bacteria; phylum Verrucomicrobiota; class Kiritimatiellia; order RFP12; family UBA1067; genus RUG572. The sequence goes on along the minus strand of CADCPA010000198.1, from coordinate 17,652 downwards.
AGTGGAGAAACGTTTCATCGATCGCGCAGACGCCCGTCAACTTTGCACGCACATAGCCCGGCGCCGTCAAGCAGCCGGCGATCGGCAGGCCCGCCTTCGCCCAACCCGCCATTACGGGTCCGGCAAAGCGGCGCGCATCACGCCATGTGACGAAACGTGTGACAGGTTCAAGGTTACGGTCGACGCCGACGACGCCGTGCATCTGGCCTGTCCAACCGATCGGCGAATCGGACGAACCGCCAACCTCTTCCAGCGCCGCTTGTGCAGCTGCCAGAAGTTTATCCGGATCCTGTTCGTCGATGCCGTCGCCGAGACCCTTGACGTCGGCTACGTGCGGACGCGTCGCGCTCGCGACGAGACGTCCGGTCTCGTCGATGGCGACTGCGCCCACGCACGTCGTGCCGATGTCGAGGCCGTAGACCATCAGAGATTGATCTCCTCGAGCTTCTTGCCCTTCGTTTCGGGTACGACGAAGAGCGCCCACAGAAGGTGGAACACCATCATCAGGAGAAAGAACGCAAAGATCGCCCAGGTCGGCACCAGCGCAGACGAAGGATCGTCCGCACGACCGGCGAAAAGCGGGAAGCAGTACGCGACGAGCGCGGCGAAGAACCAGTGCGTAAAGCTGCCCACGGCCTGTCCGTGCGCGCGGAAGCGCTGCGGGAAGACTTCCGACACCAGCACCCAGATCACCGTGCCCTGGCCCACGGCATGCGCCGCCATGAAGAGGAAGATCGCGAAGACCGCCAGCTTGCCGGCCCCTGTCGCGAAGCACACGCTCGCCAGCGAAAGCGAAATGATGTAGCCGATGCCACCGAGAACGAGCAGCGTCTTGCGTCCAAGCCGGTCGATGAGTCCGACGCCCGCAAACGTCGCGGCGAAGTTGAGGGTGCCGAGGCCGAACGTCGCCAGGAATGCGGAGTCGCGGCCGAAGCCCGCAATCTCGAAGATGCGCGGCGCAAAATAGTTGATCGCATTGCAGCCCGAAAGCTGGTTGAAGAACGCGACGAGGAACGCGAGCAGGATCGGACGCAGATTCGCACGGCAGAAGAAACGGTCCGCGCCGTTTGCGGCCGCCGGCAGCGGTTCATTCGCCGTGCCGTTCAACCGCGCCCCGCGCAGGGCCAGCCACCGCGGCGACTCGACGAGGAAGAAGCAGAGCGCCACGAAGAGCGCGGCGGGGAACGCCTCGACGCCGAGCATCCAGCGCCACGCATTCGACCCGACATCCTTCAACGCCAGATTGGAGGCGAGGGACATCACCACGCCGAAGACGATGTTGAACTGGAAGAGCGCCGTCATCTTGCCGCGCGATTCGGGCGGGGCGATTTCGGCGATGTAGATCGGGGCGGCGATGGTCGATACGCCGACGCCCAGGCCGCCGATGAAGCGGGCGGCGACCATCGCGTACGGGTCGTTTGCCAGAGCGCTCCACACCGCCGAGACGAAGAAGAGAACGCCAACCGTGAGCAAGGCGCGCTTGCGACCCAGCCAGTCGGCGACCCATCCGCCAAAGAGCGAGCTCAGCACGGTGCCCCAGAGTGCAGAAGAGGTCACCCAGCCGTGCATCGCACCGGAGAGATTCCAAAGTTTCTGAATGTCCTGTTCCGCACCGCAGATGACAATCGTGTCGAAGCCGAACAGAAAACCGCCCAGCGCCGCCGTGATCGCGAAGAACCAGAGTCTCGCCTTGCTCATGTGAAAATCCTTTCGCCAACTTTGACATTGACATTCAGATTCTAGCACAACCACGCGGAAAGACGAACGTAAAAACACGCAGCCCCCCGAAAAAGCTGTCTCAACAAGTTGCTCTTGCCCCGGACGCCGTATTCCCGTCAGCGCGTCCCCTCCGAGTGGAAATCTAGCGCGTCGAGGCGCGCACGACGAGCCGAGTCTGAAGCGAAATCGTCCGCACCGGAAGCTCGGGTTGGCGGACGCGCTGCAAAAGCGTCTGCACCGCCGTTTGCGCCAGCTGCTCGCAAGGCTGGCGCATCGTCGTCAGTGCGGGCGAGAGCAGCGTCGCAAAGCGCACGTCGTCGAAACCCGCGACCATGACCTCGCCGGGTACGGACAATCCCAGCTCATGCAACGTCTTGACGAGCTCGACCGCGGTTACGTCGTTCGCGCAGATGATGGCGTCCGCACGGTGCTTATGCGCGAACATCGACGCGACGGCCTTGCGGTCCGAAGGGTCGGCGACCACTTCATTCGTCGCGCGCCACGGAACCCCGGCCTCGAATGCCGCGATCGTCACGCCTTGAAAGCGCAACCGCGTCGTGTAGGCGGAATCGGGCCGCACGAAGAAGCGCAGTTCGCGCGCACCGCGTGCGATCAGATAGCGCGCCAGCATGTAGGCCGACTGTGTGTTGTCGATACCCACGAGGTCGTACCCGCTGCGGTCCGGCGGCGGCACGAAGTCACGGTCGATCAGCACGGCCGGAATGTTCTTGGCAGAAAAGAGATCGAGTATCTCGCGCGTGATGCGGTCGTTTTCCGGCGTCAGCTCGACCGGTTCGAGAATGACGCCGGCGACATGCCGTTCCGCGTAGTCGCGCGCAAGGCGAAGCGCCTGCGTGGCGCGGATGTCGGGATTCGCACAGCTCGTGTTGCCGAAGAGGAGCGAGTAGCCCTCCTCGGCGGCGGCAGACGAAATGCCCGAGCAGATCTCCGTGAAGATCTCGCCGCTGCCGTAGTCCGGCAAAATGAGACCCAGGTAGCCCGTTGCGTTGCGGGCGAACGCGCTGAGGAACGTGCCGGAACCGGGACGCGTCGCCAGAATGCCCGCCTTCTTCAGTTCGGCGAGGGCCAGGCGCACCGTGTTCCGCGACATGCCGAAGCGGCGGCAGAGCTGACCCTCGCTCGGAAATTTCTCATGGGCATCGAACTTGCCGAGGAGAATCTCCCGGCGAAGCGTCTCGAACGCCGCCCGATATTTGACGTCTTTCAGCACGCTGCAGTCCTCGGCTCTGGTCTAGATCGGCTCCCGGGGGGTGAGAAGGGAATTCGAATGCGCGTGCGCAATGGCAAGGGCGAGCGCATCGGCCGCATCGTTCTGCGGCAGCTCCTCGAGCGACAGGAGCGTCTTCACCATCCGCTGGACCTGCTCCTTCTCGGCAAGGCCGTTGCCGCAGACGGCCATCTTCACGCGGCGCGGCTCGTATTCGTAGATCGGAACGCCCGCATCCGCCGCCGCGGAGATCACCGCGCCGCGCGCTTCGCCCAGCACGAGCATCGTGCCGGCGTTCTTGCCGTAGATGACGCTTTCAATGGAGAGCACATCCGGCGTGTAGGCGGCAATCAACGCCGCCACCCGCGCGTGGATTTCGCGCAGGCAGGCGGAGAGCGGCAGCTTCGGCGCATTGCGGATGCGGCCGGCTTCCAGGCTGCGCATCTGCGAGCCTTCGACGGCGAGAACGCCGTAGCCGCTTGAGCGAAGCGACGTATCGATGCCGAGAATGACCATCAGTTTTCGTTCGAGTGCAGACCGCCCGCGCCGGCCTTGAAGACGATGTTGCCGTGGTCCGTGCCCGGCACGAGTTCCGCGCAGTTCCAGATGCACGCGCCGCAGTGGACGCACTTCTCGCGGTCGAACTTCGGCACGCCGCCCGGTTCGTCGGACGGCATCAGCGCCTGGGCCGAGCAGATTTCGATGCACGTGTGCTTCGTGCACGTCCGGCAGACGTCCGGCTTCTCGAACGTCACATGGTCCGCAAAGCCCGGCGCCGCCTGCACCTTGCCGCCCAGCAGGAGCGCGTCCTGGTGCTGCATGAGGAGCTCGCCGTCGTACGGAATCGCCGGCCAGCCGCAGGCATCCATCACCGCGTCGTGCAGCGGCTTGCGCGCCTTCTCGGCCGCGGCGATTCCGGCGGCGAGTTTCGCCTTGTCGTAACGGCGGCCCTTCAGCGCCTGCTCGAGCGTCGGCACGCGCTTCGCCGGCGGCACGCTCTTGAACGGCAGCGCGAGGCCGAGCACGCCGCGGAGGCCTTCGCCGAACATGCCCCAGAAGAAGCTCCTGTTGAAGCCGTTGCGCGCGCCCGTCGCCTTGCGCAGACGCCGGTCGAGCTTCGACGCACGGCGGTCCTTGACATAGGTCGCCTCGAGATTTTCCTTCGTGAACGCCTTGCCTTCCTGCAGAAGCTTGATCACGGCCTTCGCGAGCTGCACGCCGCTCGCCCACGCTTCGTCGACGCCGGCGTTCGCCAGCACGTCCGTCGTGCCCGAGCCTTCGCCGATGCGGGCGAAGCCGTCGCCGCAGAGGAAGGGCTCGCCTTCCTGGCCGCTCTCCTGGATCGACTTCGCCCCCCAGCTGAGCAGCTTGCCCCCCTTGAGGTGGCGCCACAGATACGGATGCTGCATCCAGTGCTGCAGATAGCGGTACGTCGTGCGCACGGGCGTATCCTGCCACGGTGCGGCGAAGATGCCGAGCGTCGCGGTCTTGTCGGCGAGCACGTACAGGAAGCCGAACAGTTCAGGTTCCGGGAAGCCGAGGGTGTGGATGATCGTACCGGGCTCGAGCTCGCACGCGTCGGGCAGTTTGACGACGGCCTTCATGCCCACGCCCCAGTCGTACTGGTGGTGCCCCTTCGGCAGACCGAACTTCGCATCCAGCGCGCGGCCCACCGGACCGACCGGACCGTCCGCCACGACCGTCAGCGCGGCCTTGATGTCCATGCCCGGCGTGTAGACGCCCTCGACCGGCGTGCCGTCCTTCTCCACCCCCTGGTCGGCGAGGCGCACGCCCACGACCTTGTCGCCGTCGAAGAGCGGTTCCGCGACCGGCGTGGCCGGCATGATCATCAGACCGCTCTCCATCACCTTCTGCGAAGCCCAGGTCATGAAGGAGCCCATGGACATCACGACGCCGCCCATCTTGTCCATGAACGGCGGCGTGAGCGGCAGCTCGCGCGCCTTCCACTTGCCGCCCTTCATGACGATGCCGCCCATCTTGAAGCAGAGGTCGACAAACTTCGTTCCGCACGTACGCTTCGACGCGCCGAGATAGTCGAAGAGGAACGCCGTCTTTTCCTTCTTCACCGCCACCGCGTTCGGCACTTCCTCGGCGAACGTCGGGAACGATTCCCGGATCACATCCGCCTTCGTCACGATGCCGGAGACGCCGAAGCCGACGTCGTCCGCACGCTCGTAGCACATCACCTGAAGCGGACACCCCGGCATCGCCTTCGACTCGTAGAGCGGCGTACCGTCTTCCTTCGTTTTCGCGAGTTCGGGTCCGATCGTGGTGAGGAAGCCCGCCGCTGCGGGGCCGAATCCCGTGACCACGATATCCGCTGTCATCTCCTGACGATCCATCTGACCTCCTCCGACATGTTGCCGTCTGTTAGACAAGTTTGCCGCGGTCGAGCCGCAGCGTACGGTCGCACCGTGCGGCCGCTTCGGCCGCATGCGTGACCATCACGCACGCGACGGGTGTTTCGTTGACTTCGAAAAGCAGTTTGAGAATCTCGCCCCCCGTGAGGGCGTCGAGGTTGCCCGTGGGTTCGTCCGCAAGGATGATTTCCGGACGGCACATGAGCGCGCGGGCCAGCGCGACGCGTTGCTGCTCGCCGCCTGAGAGTTCGGCCGGCAGATGGTGCAGCCGTTCGCCGAGACCGACCTTCGCGAGAAGCTCGCAGGCACGGACGCGCGGTCGTTCCCCGTCGGGCAGACCGGCGAATCCCGTCATCGTCGGCAGCATCACGTTCTCGACGATGTCGAGTTCCGGCAGAAGATGATAGCTCTGGAAGACGAACCCGATCTTCGTCGCACGCAGCTTGACCCGGCGGCCCGCAGCGCCGCGACCCGAAAAGAAAGGCTGTCCGTCGAGCAGGACGTCGCCCAACGTCGGCTTGTCGAGGCCGCCGAGAATGTTCAACAGCGTCGTCTTGCCCGCGCCGCTGCGGCCGACGACCGCCACATGCTCGCCCGCTTCTACCGCAAACGAAACGCCGTCCAGCACGCGGATGGCGGCCTGTCCGGGCAGGCGGTATTCCTTGACGATGTCTTTGACTTCCAGAAGGCTCATGGTCGGGACGGTTAAAAGTAGAAGGATGAAAGCTAAAGGATGAACGGTGTTGAAGCCGGTTCGAAAACGGGAGGCGGAATCATTTCTGCAAGGCTTCGACCGGATGCTTGGAGGCCGCGAGGAACGCGGGGACGAGTGCGGCGAGAAGACCGAACACATAGACGATGACGACGACCCAGACGACATCGGAGACGACGAGCCGCGAGGGAATGCCCTCGAGTCCGTAGACGGCCTTCGGGAAAACCTGCACGCCGAAGCGCGCAAGCAGATCGACGATATTCTGGAGATTCTCGAGGGCGGCCCAGGCGGTCAGCAGACCGAGCACGGTTCCGGCGGTCACCTGGACGAGTCCGTGCACGATGAAGGCGCCCATGATCTTCCGGCGCGGGAAGCCGAGGGCCTTGAGCAGTCCGATCTCGGGGGTCTTCTGCACGGTGAGGACGAGCAGCGTGTTCATCACGCAGAAGAGCGCGACGACGGTGATGAGCATGAGGAGCACCGCCGTCATGTTCTTCTCCACGGCGAGCGCATTGAAGAGCTCGCGGTCGGCCTGGCGCCAGGTCACCTGGCGGCAGTCGGGAACAATCCGCTTCACCTCTTCGCAGAGCCGGTCGAATGCCGCCTCGTTGGCCGGTTCCGCCGTTTTGAGATGGATGGCGAACACGCCCTTCTCCAGGCCCATCAAATCGCGGGCGTTGGCGAGAGAGCAAACGCAGAAGCCGCTGTCGTAGTCGCGCTGTCCGCACGAGAAGATGCCGGTGACGCGCCACTTGAGCGGCAGGAACACCTCGTCGCGCGAGGCGAGCGTCTTCGGCGAATAGACCGTCACGTCGTCTCCGACCCAGGCGCCGAGCGAACGGGCGAGGTCCGAACCGAGCACGATCGAGTCGCCGTCGAGATCGTATTCGCCCGAGAACGGCTGGCCCACCTTGTAGGCGTCGAGGAAGCGGTCGGGGTCCACGCCGAGCACGATCGGCGCGGCCACGCGGCCGCGGCATTCCAGCATGATGCGGGTGTCGATCTCCGGCGTCACGGCCACCATGCCCGGCAGCTTCTCGAGCGCCCTCGCCAGCCGATCCTCGTTCTGCACCGGCTGGCCCGGCACATGCGACGTGAGCGTCACATGCGGCTTGAAGTCGAGGATCTTCCTCTCCCAGAGGTCGCCGAAACCGGTCATCACGGCGCGCACGACGATGACGGCCGCCACGCCCAAAAGGACGCCGAGCACCGACACGCAGGTGATGACGCTCGCGACGCTGCGCTTCGGCTTGAGGTACTTGAGGGCGAGGAAGAGACTGAATGGCATGGTCAAGACAGTTGGGCTTTAAAAGTTAAGAGTTAAGAGTTCTCGATTGCGGGAAACCCTTAACTCCTAACGCATCGCTTCTTGTTTGAAGCCATTAGATGTCGATGGTGACCTTCACTTCGCCGCCTTTGTCCTTCGAGAGGGCTTCGACGTCGGCTTCGACTTCGGTGGCCTTGAGGGACGTGGTCGGCAGATAGCGGTAGTACACCATGAGCTGCAGCGCGCAGAGGCACGTATCCATCACCCACTGCGGATGCATCGAATGGGCGTCCTTGTTCTGCCAGTGGCCGACGGGACAGTCCTTGCCCTTCGGGTCCTTCACCGTCACCGGCGTGCCATCGGGCTTCTTGTCTTCGATGATCGCCTTCGGGTAGAGGGCCTTCATGGCGGCGTTCCACTTCTTCCAGGTGGTGAAGTTGCCGGGCGTCGCGCCCTTGCACATGCCGGCCTGGTACTTGCACTGCGCCGCATAGTAGCAGTAGTACTGGGGGCAGGCGCCGGGCAGGCCTTCGTTCAGCTTCGTGCCGCGCGGAGCGGGATCGAAGCTCGGCAGCCAGGTCCGCATCGTATCCAGCGCCGCCTTCACTTCCGTCTCGTTCATGTAGCCGAGCAGCTGCATGGCCAGGCAGCCCGTCGCGGTCAGCCCCGTCGGGTCGCCGCCCGCCGTGTAGTTGAAGCCGCCCTTGCTGAAGTTGCGCGTCTTCAGGCACTTGACGGCCTTCTTGATGCACTCGTCCAGTCCGGAGATGTGGATGCCCGCCATCTTGCCGGCCTTCAGCGCCTGCAGCGCCCAACCGGCAAACGACATGTCGTCGCGCGTCGAACCCTTGTTCAGCTTGTAGTCCCAGCCGCCGGTGGCGGACTGGTTCTTGACGATGCGCTCCAGACACTTCTCGGCGACTTCGCGGGCATCCGGGTTTTTCGTCATGCCATACGTCTCGCAGAGCGCGTAGGTCGCGATGAGAAACGCGTACTCGTTGCCGTCGCCGTCCCTCACGTGCGGCGTTCCCGAACCGTCCTCGTGCACGCAGCCGAGCAGATAGTTCAATCCGCGCTGGACCGTATCGCCGAACTCCTTCGAGCTCGGCGTCTCGCCGTGGGCCAGATAGGTCAGGATCGCCAGACCCGTCGCCGCCGGCTTGACAGTCGGCCATGAACCGTCCGAGTGCTGATTGACCTTCAGCCAGCGCAGGGCCTTCATGACGGCCGCTTCGGTGGTGGGGTCGCCGTACTGGGCGCCGCCGCGGGTCAGCTGACCGCGCACACCCGTGCTGCGCTCGGCGCCGAACACCGATTTCATCATCACCGGGCTCTTGACGTTGAGCATCGCGTCGACCGTCGCGACCTGCACGGACTGCGGTTCAGCGCTCTGCGCGGGCGCCTCGGCCACTTCCGTCGGATTGCCGACCGTGGGCGTATCGACCTGGATTTCGACATCGAGATCCGGCGGCGGTTCGACTTCCTCCGGCGGCTTGATCTCTTCCAGCTGATCGTCCTGGTCGGCCTGGACGATGTCGAGCTTGATTTCCTTCTTCGGGCCGCCGCCCACGGCCGTCACCACAAAGAGGACGATCACGACAATCAGCGGCAGAAGAATGGCGGACAGCGGCGCGACCTGGCGCTGCAGCTCGATAAGGGCCTCCTTGTATTCGCGCGAATCGCGCGGACGACCGAGGCCGGAGAACATTTTGCCGAGACGTTTGAAATAGCCTTCTTCTTCGAACTTGGCCATTTCCTCGTTCAGCTGTTCCCTCAGTTCGTCTTCATTCGTCATGTCCATTTAGCATCTCCCCCAAGGACTTACATGCTGAAGATAGAGAGGTTCTTCAAGCCGTACTTCGCGCAGGTGTCCAACGCGTCCACAAGGAACTTGTGCGGCGAGTTGAGCGTACACTGCAGCAGCACGGTCGTCTTCTTGTCGATCGCGGCGGCCTGCTTGATGTTGCGGTCAAGTTCCTTCACGGTGACGCCGCGGCCGTTATAGACCATGCCGCCGGGACCGATCTGGATCTTGATCGTCGTATCGACGACATCCTGCTGGGTCTGCTGGTCGTTCGGCGCCGGACGGTTCGCGTTCAGCTTGGAGAAGAGGTCCTCCTGCTTGATCGTGACGACGAAGAAGATGATCAGTTCGAACACGACGTCGATCATCGGCGTCATGTCGAGCTGCGGATTCTCGTATTTTCGACGTGCCATCTTCGTCACCTCACTTCGTCAGCTGCTTGCCGCTCTTGCGGTCGTAGACCGCGACGAACGAGAGTTTCCAAACGCCCTCCACCGTGCAGGCATCCATCACTTCCTTGACATAGCGGTGCTGCGTACGGTAGTCGGCACGGATCAACACGGGAAATTCGGAACCGAACTTGCGCTTGCGGTCCCTCACGCGCTGGCGGATCTCGTTCGGCGTGATGGTGAAGTTGCACATCGAAATTCGACCGCTCTTGGCGATGTCGATGACGAGGTGGGACGGCGGAAGCTCTTCCGCCGTCAGCTCGATGCCGTGTTTGCCGTCCTCGAGCTGAACCGTCTCGTCCTTTTCGACGGCCATCTTCAGCGTCACGACGAAGAAGATGATCAGCTCGAACACGACGTCGATCATCGGCGTCATGTCAAGCTGCGGGTTCTCTGAGCATTTCTTTGCCATTGTCGACGGTCCTTTCTACGGACACGTTCCAATCGGATCTGCTCAGGCCGGAACGTCCTGGTTCTCGTCCACCACTTCGACGTGGCGCAGCCCCTTCAGGAGTTCCATCGTCAACGCCGTCATGCGCATGATGAGACGGTTGGCCTTGTTGCGGAGCGAGTAGAACACCGTGATCGTCGGGATGGACACGCACAGGCCGGCGGCCGTCGTCCACAGGGCCTGGCCGATGGAGTTGGCGAGCGCGGAGGCGTCGCCGGCACCGCCCTGGGCGAGGGCCTGGAACGTCAGGATCATGCCTTGCACCGTACCGAGAAGGCCGAGGGACGGGCCGAGGTTCGAACACACGGAAATCCAGGTCAGACGCTGCATCAGACGCTCGACTTCGAGGTCGGCCGCGCCGTTGACCGCTTCCTGGATCACGTCATAGCCGTCGTCAACGTGCTGGAACGCGGTGGAGAGGATGTTCGACATCGCGCTCGGCTCGTTCTCGCAGACCTTGAGGGCCTTCATCACATCACCCTCGGCCATCGCCTGCTGGACGTTGTTGACGAGGGAGGACGGCATGAGCTTTTCCGGCTTCACGAGCACGAAGCAGTCCACGGAGAAGTAGATGGCCGCCGCGCCGTCGCCGAAGAGCGCGAACCAGAGGATGGCGCCGAGCACGCCCGAACCGAAGACGATGTCCCAGAAACCGCCGCTGGACTTCTTTTCCTCGTTGGGCGCGCCGCTCACGGCATTGCCAGTCGCCGCATCGACGAGTTCGCCCGCGGCAGCCGGAGCCGCCTCCTGGCCGAAGGTCACCAGCGCCGTCACCGGCGCAACCACCAGGCCAAGCATCACGATCAGGGCCATCACCGACTTCTGCATCTTCTTCATGTTCATTTTCGTTTTTCCTTTTCTAAGGCTCAGATTAATGAAATGGTTCAATCCGCCGACATCGACTTACTTGTTGGCCCAGGGGCTCGACGCATAGGTGCGCTTGAGCTCGCTCCGCATCGTCTCCATGCGGCTGCTCTGACCCAGCTTTTCAAAGCAGCGCGCCGCCTTGTAGAGGGCCTCCGGCTGCAGACGCGCCGCCACGGCGTCGTCCTTGTAGAGGAGAACGACGCGCAGATAGCCGTCGGTGAGCGCCTTGCGCGCGGCGTCGGCGCTCTCGTTGCCGTCCTTCCAGAGCATGTCGCCGCGCATCAGCAACGCCGCGCCGCTCGAAAAGCGGTCGCCCGTTTTGAACGCCTTCGCCAGCGCCGCTTCGAGCTTCGACGTCTGGCCGAGCGCCAGCAGCGCACCCCAGTAGGCCGGCGCGAGATCGCCCTTGTACGCGGCAGTCGGATCGCCCAGGATGATGTCCTGGCAGGTCTTCAGCGCGGCATCCGGCTTGTCGCTCGCAATGTAGGCCTTCGCGAGGTAGGCGCCGGCCGACTTGTCCCACTGCAAACGCCTGTATTCCTTGACGATCTTCTCGAGCACGGGAATCGCCGCCGAGGGCGTACCCTTGTTCACCTTGTCGACCGCCTCGTCGAAGCCGGCCGGCTTGACGATGTCCATCTCGTCGACGTCGGTGGCCTTGATCTGGAGTTCGACGCCGCCGTTCGTGATCACGTACGCCTTGTCGCGCGCGCTCCAGCTGATCTTGCCATTCTGCATGTCGCCGTTCTTATTCGTAATGGTACCGACGACCTCGCCGAAAACCGCCGCGGCCGACAGGGCCGCCATTGCCATGATGATACTCGTGCGCATGTTCGTTTGCTCCTTGAAATTCGATTTTACCTGTCAGCCTCGGCGGACGCGATCGCGTTCTGCACCGCCGTCTTGTGCTTGCCCTCGGGGAAGAGGTCGTTGTAGGCCGCGCCGTAGGCCAGCACCTGCTCGCTCTGCTCCTTGCCGAGCTTGACCATGAGCGGCAGCAGCGTACCGTAGCAGCGCTCGAGGTTCGCCAGCTGCGCGGGCGTCATGTCCTTCGCCGGATGCGCGTCCGTTGGCTCGTGCGCCTGGAGGAACGTCGTGAACGTGACGACCGCGCGCGCGCAGGTCTCCTTCGCCTGCTCGCCGAGGTTCATCTGCTCTTCGGCTTCCATCTTCATCTTCAGCACGTCGCCCGAACGCAGGCTCAGGAGATCCTGGTCGGCCTGGTCCTTCTTGAAGCCGCGCAGCTTCTTGATCGCCGAAACCGCATCGTTGAAGAGACGGCGGCGGCGGTCGTTGTCCTGCTCGCGGCGGCCCTCTTCGGCCGACACGCCGATGAGCATTTCATAGGCGTCGACCACCAGGGCGCTCTTCGCGTTGCCGGCGATGAAGTCGTCCAGCTTGCCGTGCGCCTCGGCCCAGGACTTCTGCCCCATGCTGGCCTTGGCCTGACCGAGCACCGACCGCGCCTTGACGTAGGCGACGGCCGTCTTGTTCGTCATCTTGTCCGCCAGTTCGATGGCCTTCGCGTAGGCGTCGTTCGCGACGTCCCAGCCGCGCGCCTCGAGCAGCGCATCGCCCGCCTCGAGGAACTGGATGGACGTATACTTGCCGCCCGCATTGGCCAGCATCTGGCGGTACTGTTCGACGCCTTCCTGCTTGAGGCCCATTTCAATGAGCGTCTTCGCCAGGCGCGGCACCGAGTTCTTCGCCTCGTCGGAATCCGGGAAGTCCTTCTGCAGGCGCTGAAACGCCTTCTGGGACTCCTCGACCTTCTTCTCGGCCGTGTAGATCGTCGCGAGCTTCACGAGAATCGCCGCGGCGTACTGGCCCTTCGGATTCGTCTGGAGGTAGCCCTCGTAGGCCTTGACCGCCTGCGCATGGAACTTGTCGAGACGGTCCGCCGGCCACTGCAGACGCTGCCAGCTCTCGCCTTCGAGGAACTGCGCCTGTTCGCGCTGCGTGACGAACTTCTCCTTCTCCGCCGTGCCGAGGGTCTTGTCCTTCTCCAGCGTCTCGGTGATCAGCGTCGCCGTGGCGCGGAAATCGCGGATGGCGCCGGAGACGCCGTTGAAGGCCTCCTTGCGCATCTCGTCGGCCTTCGCCTCGTCCTTCTCCTCGAGCGCGTCGGCAAACGCCGCGAAGCCGCGCTTCTGCTGCAGAAGCGCGAGCGACAGGCGGGCGGTCGTCTTGTCCGTCGTCTTGGTCGCGGCGGCCGCGAACTTGCGCAGCCACTCTTCCTGTTCCTTGCCATTGCCGAGCTTGCCGTGGCACACCGACAGCGCCTGCAGCGCGCTCGCGTAGTACGTCGAATTCGTGTACGTCTCCGCGATCATCGTGTAGTAGCGGATCGCGGCCGCCCAGTCTTCCTTCTTGTAGGCCTGGCTCGCGAGCGACAGCGCCATCTGCGAGGCGTTGTAGTGCTGCGGGTAGTTCTTGAAGTACAGGTCGTAGAGCTGCTCGGCGCGGCCCAGCGCGCCCTTGTCGTGTTCCATCGCCGCGAGACGGAGCGTCTCGTCGCCCGCCGCGCGCATCAACTTGCCCTTGCGGATTTCGCTGAAGCGTTCGGCGATCTGGCCTTCGACGGCCTCGGCCGAAAGACGGTAGTCGAGCTTGCGGTCCTTGTCCTTCTCCGTCTCCCACAGCGAGATGTAGGACTCCGCCAGAATGCCGAGCGCGCCGACCGACTGGTCGCTCTCCGGATAGGCCTTGAGCAGTTCGGTGTAGCGCTCCACGGTCTTCGCCGCGTCGTTGCTCTTGTAGACTTCCCACGCGTCCTTGAACTGGGTCTTGCGCACGATTTCGCGCTGACCCGCCGTGACGTTCGTGCGGATGTCCTTTTTGTAGCGGGCCTTCACGAACTTCTCGATCTCTTCGGTGATGTCGCCCGCACTCGCCGCCCACGCAGATTCGGGATACTTGATGTAGACGTTGATGGCGTGGTTGAACGCGCCGGCCTCGTTGCGCTTCGAGGTGTTGCGCACCTTCGCGCCGAACAGCGAGTCCTTGATCAGGTCTTCGTTCGGCTTCTGCTTCTTCGATTCCTTCTTCGCCGTCTGCCACAGCACGCGCGCCAGCAGATAGCGGCACTCGGGCATCGGGCTCATGCGCAGGTAGCCCTTCGTCCCGTCGGGGTCCTGGCTCTTCAGGCTCTCGTGGATGTCGGAGAGCTGCTGCATGTAGTCGTTGACGATGTTCTGCGCCTTGTCGAGGTTGCCGCGCAGCATCTCGATATGCGCCTTCATCGCAACGGCCTTGCCGAAGACGATGATGAGCTCGTTCTTCCACAGCAGCTTGGCGACGACCTTCGTCGCCTTGTTGAGATAGTCGTTGCGGCGGCCGTCCTTCGCGTCCGGAATGTCCTCCGCCAGACGGATCAGGAGTTCGACGTACGCCTGGGCCACCGTGCACCAGCGGACCTCCTCCGCACGCTCGGGGATCTTCGCCAGCAGATTCTCGTACATCTTGAGCGCTTCGTCGTAACGCTTGTCGATCGTGCACATCTGCGCCCACTTGAAGCCGCTCTCGACGTAGAAGTCCATGATGTCCGCGCCCGGCTTCGGAACGGACTTGAAGAATTCCTCGTAGATCTTCCGGCATTCGGCCATCTGCGAACGGGAATAGTAGGCGTCCGCCATCGCCAGGCGAAGAGCCCAGTATTCGCCGTTCTTCTTGCCGATCGCGTCGATGACCTTCTGAACCTGGTCGAACTTGCCAAGGCGCAGGTCGCCCTGCACTTCGAAGACTTTCAGCTTCGGCTTGAGATCGGGCCACTTCTCCTTGGCGGCGGCGATGACGGGACCGGCGAAGTCGGGCAAATTCGCTTCCACGAGAGCGCGCACGTAGGCGAGCTCCTCTTTCGCCGCAGGATCGAGCGGCGCGGGGTTCGCGGGCTCATCGGCCCCGCGTGCGGTCGTGCACAGGGCGCAAACGCAAAGAGCCAACCCCGCAAGCGGGTGGACTGAAGTATGACAAAATCTCATGGCATTGATATTGTAGATGAAAATCCGAACCGAGTCAAGGTAGGAGGAAGCTTTTTTTGCCTGCCGCAGTTCGTTCACCCAACTCTAACCCGCCAAGCTGCCACGTCGCTTGCGTGCGAAGAAGGAGTTTGGTAAACTATGGAAACGGCAGGCCGAGGAACGGCAGGCCGTCGACAGGAAAAGGAGGAATGCCGTGATAGTCGTAAACACTGAAACAATACCCGGCTTTGAAATCGTCGAGATCAAGGGTCTCGTGCAGGGCAACACCGTCCGCGCAAAGCACGTCGGGCGCGATATTGCCGCCGGATTCAAGAACCTCGTCGGCGGCGAGCTCACGGGCTACACCGAGCTGCTGACGGAATCGCGCCGCGAGGCGACTTCACGCATGATGTTTCAGGCCGAGCAGCTCGGCGCGAACGCAATC
Organism: uncultured bacterium; assembly: GCA_902803135.1. Classification (GTDB taxonomy): domain Bacteria; phylum Verrucomicrobiota; class Kiritimatiellia; order RFP12; family UBA1067; genus RUG572. Next base: position 2,370 of record CADCPA010000198.1, on the reverse strand, counting down.
GTCAACGTCAGGTTCTCGACGAGCGCGATTACGTCCGGCGCATCGGAAATGATGTCCTACGGCACGGCGGTGCTCGTCCGCCAGGCAAACTGACGGGGAGTTCCCTTTATGGAGACTTCCGCCACCAACGACGGTCTCTTCGTGCTCGCATTCTACATCGGTCTGCCGCTTGCGCTTCTTGCGGTGCAATGGCTGATAGGGGGCGCGATCGAGAGACGTCATCTCAAGATGCTCGCCACCCGCGAGCGCATGCTGGACGACTTCCTCGTCACTTCGCTCAAGAAGCCGCCGGCCGGAGCCGCCGCGTCGTCCCGTCCGCCAATGCTTGTAACAGGCGAAGCCGTGATCTCCAGCGACTATTTCAAGAACTGGCTGTTCGGCTTTGTCGCGTTCTTCGGCGGGGAGTCGAAGACGTTCACGCGCCTTTTCGACCGCGCGCGGCGCGAGGCGACACTGCGAATGATCGACCAGGCCCGCCTCGCGGGGTACAACGCAATCTGCAACGTCCGCTACGAATCGGCGGACATCGCGGGAAACGCCGCGACCAGCGGTGGTAAAAAGAGAGCGCTCAAGATGGCGTCCTGCACCGTTTCCGGCACGGCATATGTGCGGGCGTAGCGTCATGGACGACATAAGCGACGAACCGGCGTTGTGCGGCACGCCGGAGACCTGCGCCGAGGCCAGTTCCAATGGCGTCTGGGGCGAACCTGCGCTTGCCGACGCGGCGGCGGCCGATGTGGAACGCAGTCGCCATCGCGCCTGGCTGGCCGAGCAGTGGTCTCGCACGTCGGAGCAGACGCGCCTTGGGGTTTTCATCCTTCTTTGCGCCTTTTCCGGACTTGCGGCCATTCCCTGCGCGGTGCTCAAGGAGTCGTTCGGCTACGGCGCCCTTCTGATTGTCATCGCCGCGCCGGTGGCGGAGGAAATGTCAAAGGCGATCCTGCCGCTGATGGTGCTGGAGAAGCGTCCGTGGTTCTTCGGGGCGTATTCGTCCATCGTCCTCGTCGGACTGCTTTCCGGGGCCGTGTTCGCGTCTGTCGAAAACGCGCTGTACTTCTTCGTCTACATCCCTCCCGAAAAACTGACCCAGGGAATAATCCTCTGGCGGCTCATCGTCTGCACCGCGATGCATGTCGGATGTGCGGCGCTCGCCTGCAGCGGGCTTGCGCGCGCCTGGAGGCGCGCCCGCGAAAAACGCGCCGAATTCGAGATGGTCCTCGCGATGCCGCGCATAGTCGCAGCCGTCGCCGTCCATGGGGTCTACAACCTCTGCGCGCTCCTCTTCGCCATTTTCTGATCCCCACAACGCGAAGCGCGGCAAATCCGCCGCGGAACAACGCGCAAGCAGGCCTTTTAGAACGGTTCCGTGGGGACTGTCCCCACCGATCCCCGGCCGATGCCCGCCATCCGAACATCGAAAAGGCCGGCCTCCCGCGGGGAGACCGGCCTTTTCCTTCGTTCCGCCTTTCCGGCGGAGACGCCTACTTGTCGTCAAGCGCCGCGACGCCCGGGAGGACCTTGCCTTCGAGGTACTCGAGACTCGCGCCGCCGCCCGTCGAGATGTGGCTCATCTCGGCCGCCTTTCCGCTCTTCTTCACCGCGGAGACGGAGTCGCCGCCGCCGATGATGGACAGGCCGCCGTTGGCCTTCACCGTGGCGACCGCGTCGCACACGCCGAACGTGCCCTTCGCAAGCGGCGCGAACTCGAAGCAGCCCATCGGGCCGTTCCAGACCACCGTCTTGGAAGCCTTGACCGCGTCGGAGAAGAGCTCGATCGTCTTCGGGCCGATGTCAAGCCCCATCCAGCCGTCCTCGATGTCGCCTTCCGTCACCTTCAGCGTGATGTCGGAAGCGTCCTTCTCGGCCGGGAACTTGTCGGCAACCACATTGTCGACGGGGAGGAGGAACTTGATGCCCTTCGCGGCCGCCGCATCGAGCATTTCCTTCGCATAGGCGAGCTGGTCGTCTTCGCAGAGCGACGCGCCGACCTTCATGCCCTGGGCCTTCTTGAACGTGTAGGCCATGCCGCCGCCCACGATGAGCGTGTCGACCTTGTTCAGGAGGTTCTTGATGACCTTGAGCTTGTCGGAGACCTTCGCACCGCCGAGGATGACCGTGAACGGACGGATCGGATTCTCGACCGCGTCGCCGAGGAACTGTATCTCCTTCTCAAGGAGGAAGCCCGACACCGCGGGCTGGAGGTAGTCGGCGACGACCGCGGTCGAGGCGTGGGCGCGGTGGGCCGTGCCGAATGCGTCGTTGCAGTAGATGTCGCCGTAGCTCGCGAGCTTCTTCGCCATCGTCTCGCGCTGAGCCTTGAGCTCGGCCTTCTTCGTCTGATATTCCTCTTCCGTGAGGTGGATGCCCTTC
>CADCPA010000197.1 GCA_902803135.1 uncultured bacterium | reverse complement strand
GGCGCCTATGTCAAGAGCGCCGGTGCGCGCGTCAATGTAGCCGGCATCGGCAACTGCGGCTCGTTCGGCAAGATGTACACCCGCGTCACGGTCGATGCGGGGGCGACGCTCGACGAGAACGGTCTCAGCGATTCGAACTACGATCTCACGCTGGCCGGTTCGGGCGTGGCGCTCGCGGACGGCACGACGGCTGGCGCACTGTGCAATTCGGGTGGCGAATGCCATTCGGGCTACTCGCAGTTCCTCAGCGTGTCGCTGGCGGCCGATGCGACGGTCCGGGTTGACGACGGCCACCTGATGGGCATCATTCCGCCGGGCTACGGGGCGAATGTCACGATCAACCTCGGTGAATACACCTTGACCAAGGTGGGCGGCGGCACGCTCTACATCGTGTCGAACGTCGGCGTGACGATGCCCGGTACGGGTACGCTGCGCATCGAGGAGGGCCATGTGAACTTCCTCTCGAAGAGCGACTCGACGGGCATTGCGGGCGCCGAGGCGCATCTCGAGACTGTCGGGACCGGCGTGCTCGATCTCGGCATTCCGGCCACCTTGGCGGGTCTCGCCAACGGCGGCACGCTCAACTACAATTCGGCCGGACGCGACTTCACGGTGGCGGCGGTCTATACGGGCGACGGCGAGGTCCACAAGTGGGGCGTGAACTGCTCGGCCTGGGTGCCGCTCAACAACGGCAGCAAGTCCGTCTTCACGGTCCATGAAGGTCGCCTGTGCGCCAACAAGAACGCGATTACGCGCATCTCCGGCAACCCCTACGCCTTCAACACGGAGGAAGAACCTGCGGCGAACCAGAAGATCATCGTCGTGGCAGGGGCGGAATTCGACATCGACGGCACCCCCGACATCACGCCCCACGTCGTCGTGGCGGGGCGGCTCTGGGAGGGCGCCGGCTACGGCGCGTTTGCGAACCGCGGCAGCTCGGTGGGCAACGGTTCGCTGCAGATTCCCCAGCTCACGGTCGTTGAAGAGGCGTGGGTCGGCGGAAAGAACGGCGACTATGGTCTGCTGGCGCCGAGCTACCAGGAGACGCGTCTGGAACTCGGTACGAACACGCTGCATGTCGCCGCGGAAGACAACCGCAATTTCTGGCTCGTCAATACGGGCGTTTACGGCACGGGCTGCGTGCGCGTCGACTCCGGCACGCTTTTCTTCCACAAGAATCCGACGGCGGGGGCGGATTGGACGCTCGACGTCACCGCGACCGGCAAGGTGCAGCTCAATGCGGCGTGCACGGTCTCCAACCTCGTCTTCGCCGGTACGGCGGCGGGCAACGCCGCGGTGACGGCGACGGGTACCTATACGCCGGGAGAAGGTGTCGAAACCCTGCCGAATGTCGTGCTGAACGGCGACGGCGCGGCCATCGACATCGGCGCGCACACGACGCCCTGGAATATCGCCACGGGCGGCGGCTTGACCTTCGGCGTCGGCACGAAGGTCGTCGTGCGCACGGGCGAGCGCACGCTTGCGGCGGGCACGCAGCTGCTGGCATGGTCCGAGATTCCGACGAACGTCGCGGCGTGGAAGCTCGACTCGACCTCCGGAAACCGGCTGAAGGCGACGGCGCGCACGTCGGGCCTCTTCGCGACGCCGACGGCCTCCGTCATCTACATCCGCTGACCGGAAAGGGCGAACAGGGGAAACTCAGTTCGTTGCGCGCAGGACGAGTCCCTTGAGGTAGAGGCCTTCGGGGAAGGTGAGGGCGACGGGGTGGTCCCCCGCCGCCTGGCGCGTGCGGGTGAGCACCTGGAAGTCGCGCTTCGCGTCGAAGGCCGCCTCGGCGCAGACCTTGTCGAAGAGGTCGGTCGTCATCGCGCCCGAACACGAGAAGGTGGCGAGGATGCCGTTCGGACGCAGCAGCTTCATCGCGAGGAGATTGATGTCCTTGTAGCCGCGCATCGCGCGCATGAGTCCGGCCTTCGTGTCCGCGAACTTCGGCGGATCGAGCACGATGAGGTCGAAGGAGCGGCCCTGGTCGCGGTAGAGGCGCAGCTGCTTGAAGACGTCCGCCTCCACGAAATCGCAGGCGGTCTGCGCATGCGGCGTGAGCTCCGTGTTCGTGCGTGCGAGGGCGAGGGCGTCCGCCGAGACGTCGAGGTGCGTGACCGACTTCGCGCCGGCCGCGCACGCGGCGAGGCCGAAGCCGCCCGTGTAGGAGAAGCAGTTGAGCATGTCCGCGCCCTTGGCGAGCGCGCCGACGGTGGCGCGGGCGTCGCGCTGGTCGAGGTAGAAGCCGGTCTTGTGTCCGCGCCGCACGTCGACGAGATAGCCGACGGCGCCCTCGTGGATGCCGATGTCGGCCGGCGGTTCCTCACCGGCCAGCACGCCGACTTCGTTCTCGGCGCACGCGGTGCCGGGGGCGCGCAGGCCCTCGCGCACGCGCGCGTCGACGTCGCTGCGGTTGAAGACGCCCTTGCAGCCGGGCACGTGCTTCACGAACGCCGCCACGAGCGCGTCCTTCCAGTATTCGGCGCCCGCGCTTGCCAGCTGCACGACCACGAAGCCGTCGTAGCAATCCGCCGTGACGCCGGGGAGCCCGTCGTTTTCGGCATTGACGACGCGCACGGCGTTCGTCTCGTTGCGCGCCCAGAAGGATGCGCGGCGCGCCACGGCGGCGGCGACCAGACGGTCGATCATCTCGGCGCTCGGCACGTCCTTCGCGTTGAAGCTCAGCATGCGCACGCGGATCTGGCTCGCGGGGGAGTAGGAGCCGTAGCCGAGGATTTCGCCCTTGCCGTTCGCGACGGCGACGGTCTCGCCGACGCCGGGTTCGCCCTCGACGGCATGGATGGCCCCGGAGAAGATCCAGGGATGGTGGTGTACGGTCGCGTAGTCGCGCTTGAATTTGAGGATGACTTTCTTCATGGGGCGCACATTATAGCAAATGTCGGCGGGGAAAGGCGAATCTCTTGTCGCTTCCGTCGTTTCTGTCGCTTCAGTACCTTGTCCCTTCCCCGCTTTTTTGGTATAATGACTTCCAAATCTTTTTTTTACAACTAAAGGAGCGAATGAAATGGCCGAAGTTATCGGAGCTGGTGAACTGCACAAGGGCGTGAAGATCCTCATCGACGGTGAACCGTATGAAATCACCGTATTTGACTTCTCCAAGCCGGGCAAGGGCCAGGCGATCTACAACTGCACGCTGCACAACTTGATCTCGGGCGGCAACATCACGCGCAGCTATCGCTCGGGCGACAAGTTCGAGAAGCCGGAACTCATCCAGCGCAGCGTCACGTTCTCGTATGACGACGGCACGGCTTTTGTGTTCACGGACGAGAACTTCGAGGAAATCCGCGTGACGCCGGACGTCATGGGCGACAAGAAGTTCTTCTTGATGGACGAGATGGAAGTCAAGGCGCTCTTCTTCAACGACCGCGTGATCGGCGTGCAGCTGCCGCAGCTCGTCGAGCGCAAGGTGACGAAGGTCGAGCCCGGCGTGAAGGGCAACACGGCCTCCGGCAAGGGCACGAAGCCGGCGACGGTCGAAGGCGGCTATACGCTTGCTGTCCCGCTCTTCATCAATGAAGGCGACATCATCCGCATCAACACCGAAACCGGCGAGTACAACGACCGGACGGCGACGAAGTAAG
>CADCPA010000196.1 GCA_902803135.1 uncultured bacterium | reverse complement strand
TCGCTGGCTGCTGAAACACTTCCAACGCATTAAAAACGATCCAGGGGCCCCGAATGGGAAGGATCGGCTTTTAATGCGTTGGCCGTACTCCAGACGTTGGGGGTATTGCGGGATTGGGAAAAGTATGATAGACTATTCGACAGATGATTCTCCCATCATCCGGCTTGGGTTTATGTTTGCGGCATGAGGGATCCCGCAAACCGCTGGTTTTATGGGGGGAGGGGCGTTTTATTTTCACATGTGCGTATCAGATGCATTCGTTTTCCGCTGACTGCAACAAACTGTGTACGGCCTTCATGCCGGTCGTGTCGAGGATGCGGCACTGACGGAATCGCGATTTGAACAGAAAGGAACGGAGATGAAAACTCACCTCATGCCGAGGCGATTGGTCGCATTCGGTCTTGCGGCGGCGTGCGTGCTGTTGCTTGTGCAAACTGTGTCCGCGCAGTGGACGACGCAGCGCATCCCGCTTGTTCAGGGATGGAACGCCGTCCATCTCAAGGTAAATCCGGCTGATACGTCGTGTACGGCGGTCTTCTCGGATTCGGCAATCACGCAGGTCTCCTGGTGGAACCGTGACCGTCTTGACGACGGCACAGGTTCCGCCGTCACTGATTTCTGCAACTGGTACCGCGCGAGCGCGGAGCCGAACACATTCAACCGCGTGGTGGGTGACCAGCGCTATCTCGTCTATTCGACGCGCGCCCTCAACCTCGATGTGGTGGGTACGCCCGCCCTCCCGAAAGGGACAATCTACCTCGGCGAGTCGAATCTCGTGGGCGTGAACGTACCGAACGTCGGCGGGCCCGCCTCGCCCACGTATTACGAATACTTCAAGCCGTTCTACAACAGAAGCCCGTCCTGGTACGGCGTGACGCCGGACAACCAGAGCGTCCTCCTCGGTAACCGCGTGCTGGCGACGAACGCTTCGGCGGCGGTGTGGCTACAGGCGGCGGGTTCCGGAATCACGTCCTTCACGGGACCATTCGCGCTTTCGCTCGACAGGTCGGGCGATGTCATGTCCTGGACGACGTCCACCGACGCGCGCACGCTCACGATCAAGAACATGTCGTCGGAGGACCGTGTGCTGAAGATCGTGCGGGTCGGGGCGAGTCAGCCGCCGACCGGGCATGGGACGATCGCTGGAATTACGTATTTGCTTATTGAGTCCATCGACTGGTCGGAGGGCTATGCGAAGCGGGTTTATCGTTCGCTGTCCTTCCCGCTTGTCACGAATCTCGCGGCGGGGGCCTCGTTCGAGTTCCGCGTGAAGCCGAACCTCGCGAACATGCCGGCAACGGGCGACGCGAGCCGCAACTACATGAGTGTCCTTAAGATCACCGACGCGGGCTCGACGATCGACGGCGAGGTGCGCGCGGGCGGCACGTGCGAGTACCGCGTGGGCGTGTTCGCGTCCGGTATGCTGGCGGCGGCGACCAAGGCCTCGGCGGCAGGACTCTGGGTCGGTACGGTCGTCCTCGACAAGGTGAACCGCGCGAAGATGTTCGGCTCCTCCACCCCGGAATGGAACCCGAACGCGCTGATGACCGCGCCCCATCCGTTCCAGTTCCGACTCATCGTACATGTCGATGCGAATGGGGCGGTGAAGATCCTCAAGCAGGTGTTCACTGCGAAGCGGACGCCTGACGCAGAGGGGAGCGACCTTCTGACGGATCGCGACACGGCCATCGCCTATCGCGGTCTCTTCCCGGACGCCTCGATCAGCCGCACGGCGAGCGCGAACTTCCCGTTCATGGCACCGCTTGCGCTGGCGGGTGGCGAATTCATGACGGCGGACGCCACGCTCTCCGCGACCTTCACGCAGGAGTACGACGACAAGACCAATCCGTTCGTGCATGCCTTCCATCCACAACACGACAATCTTGATTTCCGCAACAAGGCACCCAGCACGTTGGGCTCCGGCGACGAAGGGGTGGGCGAGTACGAGTCCTGGGGCGTGACGCGCACCGTGTCGCTCAAGTTCCTCGCCGAAGACCCGTCCAGCGCGGCCGGACAGAACTGGAACCGCACCGTCACGGGCGGCGAGTACACCGAGACGATCCAAGGCCTCATCGGGCAGGGCAAGCCGATCATCACCAAGGGCGTGTTTCGGCTCATGAAGGTGAACGACACGGCCACGCTCACCACGGAAGCAATACACTAACCATTTATCAATCAAAAGGAAAACACCATGAAAACCACCATCAAGTTCATCTGCGCGGCGGTTGCCGCCATTTTCGCGGTCTCCGTCTTTGCGACGGCGCCGTCCTCGATCACGCAGTTCGTCCCGAACATGATGAACTACCAGGGCTATCTGGCGAATCCATCGACGGGTTTGCCCTACACGGACGGCATCTATGAGCTCGACCTCCGCCTCTACCGCACGCAGTCCGGCGGCACGGCGATCTGGGGTGCGCGCTATTCCGTGTACGTGAAGGGCGGCTACTTCAACATCATGTTGGGCGACTCGAGCGGCACGCGCATCTATTCGACGACCAGCAACAGCAGCTATCCGACCTATAACGTGACGGAACTCTGGCGGGCGCTCTGGAACGACACGGCCTATTCACAGAACTACAACCTGTGGCTCGGCGTGACGCCGCGCCAAAGCGCGACGCATGCGGCGCTCGCGAACCCGACGGAGATTGCGCCGCGCCAGCAGCTTCTGGCCGCGCCCTATGCCTTCCGCACGCAGGCGGCGCAATATGCCGAGGCTTCCTACGGCGACTTCGCAGTGGGCGGAAAGCTGACCGTCTCCGGTTCGCTGCAGTTCCCGTCGTCGTATTCGGTCAACGGCATCTCCTACAGTTCGTCCACGATGAAGCTCGCCGGTACGACCCAGACCTCCTCCAATCCGAGTCTCTACCTCTACGGCAACTACATGTATCTCTACCCCTACGGTAAGGTCGAGATCAAACCGCAGGCCGGAAACATCGTGATGACCGTCGGCAGCAGCTATTCCACGGAGATTTCGGGCGGCAGCAAATTCTCGGCGAGCGGCACGCAGATGCGGCTGACGTCCGGCGGCAGCGGCACGACAATCGAGTCAACGGGCGGGAACATCACCCTCAGCGTCAGCAGCGGGCATGGGGTTTACGGCACGGGGAACCTGAAGTGGACGACTCCCGGCAAGACGTCCTCCGTGGCCCCGTTCAAGTTCATGGAAAAGAAGAAAATCCACTTTGACACCGCCTCGGAGGCGCTGATCGAAACCGACGGCGACTATAACTGGTCCATCGTCGGATTCGTCTATCACCAGGTCGGCGGTTCGGGCGAAGTGAAGGGATACTACGCGAAGAAGACGAGCGGGAAGTGGTATGCCTGGGCCGAAAAATCCGGCGGCAGCTCCGAAGACACCTACACGGTTCAGCTTCTCGGTGTCAGCAAGGCGTTTTCCAATGACGCACGCGCGTTCGACACCGGCAACTATTGATTTTCCCGTGCAGGAGGGATGAACTCCCATGAAGAGAGGAGTCTTCGATGAATAGACGGTTTATGCTTTCGGCGGCGGGATGTCTCGCCCTGTTCGCCGCCGTGGCGGACGGGCCGACGGACAACCTCCGCTCGGACTACCGCAACCCGGTGTACACGAACGGGTTCGGCACCGTGTCCGGCAGCGGGAACGCGAAGCAGTACGGCGTGTCGCTCGGCCTTGGTTCGGGCGTGTACTGGACAACGAACAGGTACATGTACAACGCCTTCGGAAACTACGTGCGCTACATCAGGGAGGCGGATGTTGTCTCCGTCCTGAAGCCCGCGAACTTCCGTTCAACGATCGGCGTTCCGATCTCGGCGGTGAGCGCGAACAAGTTCCTTGGCGAGCCGCTGGAACCGCCGGCGAACTGGGACGGCAGGGAACCGACAATCACATCGGGTACCGGCGGCATCGCGGTGTGGGTCGATTTCGCCCATGCCGTGTTCACCGCCCAGGCGGGTCCCATCGAGGTCAAGTGGGGGTTGAGCAACGGAACGACGAATATCGAGAACTCGGTCGTCTCGGCTTCGCCGTCCAAGCGTCCCGTGCGCCTCTACTGGACGCACCAGCGGCCGTCGTGGATTGGCGACAGCACGGTGTTCCGGCCCTTGCAGAACGCGGGCCCCACCGTGTCGTTCGGAAGCAACTACAAGGTACACCTTTACGGGACGCGCGACATCAAGGTCCTCTTGGCAACCGGAGGCAAGGAAGGCACGTACATCGACACGGACGGTTCCGAACAGTGGTACGACCAGAACGACGGCAACGGCTACGTGCGCCTGAACGGCGGCGAACTGCAGGCGTTCGAGGGTTCGCGGGGCACGTTCCTCATCGTCTATTCGCGTCTGGACGAGGCGTTGAACGAGCGCGTGATGCTCGCCTACGAGGTTGTGGAAGTTCTGGAGCCGACGCAGACGCAGATCGACGTGGGCATCGGCGACCAGCTGAAGCCCCTGACGCGCACGTTCGACACGAACGAACTCTTCCCGATGGTCACGCGCGGCCTCACGGACGACGCGGACAACGACGAGATCTACGTCTATCAGCACCTGGCCGGCAAGCAGAAGAACTACCTCTGGGCCATTCGCGATTCGCACGAGAACCCGTGGAAGATCGAGGTGTATTGGCGCGCGAAGGAGGAGCTGGACGTGGTGTGGCCGTTCGAGGTGGACATCTACTCCGCCTCCTGGAAGGACGAGAACGCGCAGCTGTACCTCCGCAATGGCGAAGGGCACGAGAACGGCGAGGTGGAGGCCGAGCCGAAGGTGCTGATTCCCGGGTCGGTTTCCGTCGAGGCGATGGACTATCAGGTGCCGAAACAGCACGTGCACGTGGAGAGCGGCGCGTTCTACACGGATTACGCGGACGATGCCACGTACGCGCTCCTCAAGTACACGGCGGGCGATACCGTCTGGTTCCAGACCGTGAAGAGCGTCCTGCACACGAACTCCACGGCAGGGAACGCCTACCTCGCCAAGGAAATCGAGGCGCCGCCGGCATATCGGTGGGACGAGGCGGAGGACGGCTTCTTCTATCCCGGCTGGATTCGGCGCGACTTCAGGACGTCCAATCCGAAGCTCTACCCGATCGCGAACGCATTCAATCCCGGCGCCTACAAGTTCCCGGCGGAATGGACGACGACGAACAAGCTGAACTCGCAGATATTCCCCGTGAACATCGGCCAGCTGGAGGTGTGGTGGTCGAAGCTCAGCAACCTGAACGGCGAGATTCGCGACGGGTCGGGCCACGTCGAGAAGCTTTCCACGCACATCTTCTTCCCGACGGCGGCGTACCTCTATTCCGTCCGCGCGCCGGACAACGGGCCCGAATGGGACAACACGACGCCGCAGATCGTCCTCGCCTCCGGGCTGGGCAGTTCCGGTTGGGCGCTCAACGACACCCGGGGTGCCTACTTTGGCGACTACGTACGCGTCAAGTATCCGGAAGGATGGGCCTGGGAGACCTCCAAGGCGTCGAAGGCGCTGTACCTCGACATCTATTCGGGAATCCAGTCCGACGAATCCCATCCCTACGAGGGCTATTTCACGACAACCGTGCCGGGGAGCGGCGTGAACGGTTCGTTCACGGTCGAGAACTGGATGTCGTTCCTTGAATCTGGCGAGAACGGCGAATATGGCGGTTTTGCCGGCTATCAGGGGCGCGACATCGCAAATGGCGTCCCCTGGCTCTCGTTCTACTCGATCGACGCGGAAGGCTCCGCTTCCTCGAGTCCGCGCCTTTCGCTGCGGATCGACGGCAACGCGAACATCTGGGTGAACGGCGCAAAGAAGACCTCCTTCACGGAGATTCCCAATCCGCTCTTTACCC
>CADCPA010000195.1 GCA_902803135.1 uncultured bacterium | reverse complement strand
TGGTCGGACTGGCGGGGATCGGACCCGCGACCCCAACATTAAAAGTGTCGTGCTCTACCAACTGAGCTACAGTCCGAGGTCAAAAAACGTGCAATAGTATACACGAAAAAACGGACGAATGCAATTTGGAAATTGGCGGTGGACGCTTTTGGCCCATGCTTTTACGCATCCGCAATCAGTCCGCAGAGGCCGGACTTCAGGTGTCGCGCCGCGTGCGCACGCGCGGGGACGGCGTCTGGTTGTACACGCGGGAGAACGGCGGAATCGAATCCATCAGCCAGACGTTGCCGCCGATTTCCGAGTCGTGGCCAATCGTCGTGTCGCCGCCGAGAATCGTGGCGCCGGCGTAGATCACCACGTTGTCCTCCACGTTCGGGTGGCGCTTGTGTCCCTTCATCAGCATGCCCGTGGCGTCGTCCTTCGGGAAGGACAGGGCGCCCAGCGTCACGCCCTGGTAGAGCTTGACGTTGCGGCCGATCACGGTCGTCTCGCCGATGACGACGCCCGTGCCGTGGTCGATGAAGAAGCGTTCGCCGATCGTCGCCCCCGGATGGATGTCGATGCCCGTGCGGGAATGCGCGAGTTCGCTCATGATGCGCGGAAGAATCGGAACCTTCAGCGAGTAGAGCACATGCGCGAGGCGATGCACGGCAATCGCGTGCAGCCCCGGATAGGCCATCACGACCTCCATCTTGCTCATCGCCGCGGGATCGCCTTCGTAGCCGGCGGAGATGTCCTCCTGCAGCATCGTGCGGACATGGGAGAGCTCGTTGAGGAATTTCCCGACGACCTCCTCGGCGCGCGTACGGCAGTCGGCGTCGAACGTCAGCTCGGGATGCTCGGCGCACTGGTACAGAAACACCTGCTCGACCTGCTCGGTCAGCTCCTTGGCAATGCGTTCGAGACTGCGCTCGACCTGCGCATGGCACTTCTCATGCGGGATGGGGCGGAGTCCGTGACAGCCCGGGAAAAGCAAACCGAAGAGACGGCGCAGCGTCAGCGCGACGGCAGACGCGCCCGGCAAGTTCACACGGCGCGTCGTATTGGCGAGCGCGCACTCGCTGCAAGGGAGAAATTCGGCGGCTAGTTTCTTGATGTCCATAGGCAATCCATCACACACGGTTCGCAAATCAGCGCACGGAGCGGAGTACGCAGTAGCCGCGGCGCTTGATGACCTCGACCGTGCGAAAATACTTTTCCTGAAGCGCCTGGAGTCCGGTCGCCGTCTTGACGACGGAAAGGCAGATGCCGCCGGGCTTGAGCGCGCGGTACGCCGTTTCGAGGAAGACCTCGGCAATGCGGTATTCGCTGTAGTACGGCGGATTGCCGACGAAGAGGTCGAATTCGCCGCCGCGTCCGCGGGGGAGTCCGTCGTCCGTCAGCACGAGTTCAGGCGTAAAACCGGCGCGTTCGGCATTCCGGCGCGCCGCCTCGATCGCCCGCGCATGCGAGTCGATGAGCGTGAGCTTGAAATCGTCCGCGACGTAGGGCTTCTTCCCGTCAAAGGACCGGCGCCACGCGTCGGCGACGAGAAGCCCCACGAGACCGCAGCCGCAACCCATGTCGAGAAGGTTGAGCCTGTCCACGCCCCGGGCGCGGAGCGCTTCGATCTCCCTGACGGCGACTTCGGCGAGAGAGACGCCGCCTTCGTCCGCACGACGATGGCAGAAGCAGCCCGGCAGCGACGTGAACGTCAGCGACTCGCCGCCCGGCACGCTCGCCGTCCATTCGGCGGCGAACGCGCGCGTCTTCACGGGCCCGCCCTTCTTCACCGCACGGAAGAGCACCGCATGCTTGGACTTTTTCACCACGTTGACGGACGGCCAGACGAGCTTCATCGTCTTCAGTGCGGCATCGGGATCCCCCTCGAACGCCGCCCAGAACGTGCCGCCCTCGGCGAGCGAAAGGAAGATGTCCTGCAGCTGGTCGAGCACCAGCTCGGCCGGCATCGACCGCGGCGTCGTCATGAAGAACGCCATCTTGTACGGTTCGGACGTCTCGGCCCCTTCCGCGGCGGGCGCGGCGACGGACGGCGTGCAGAGCACCGTATAGACCGTCTTCTTCAAATCGAGCAGATGCTTGCGAATCGCGCGGGCATGATGCTGGTCGAAGGCATGCGCGTAGACGGTGGCCCCTTCCCAGCGGTTCATGAGCTCGCCCACGACGACGCCGCTGCGGTTGCCGGCGACGAGCACGTTCCCCGTCTGCGCCGGGACGTCGGGAATCTGCGCCAACAGCAGCGCCTCGGCGTAGGTGATCTTCTTGCCGTCGACTTCCGGACGGGCCTGCTCAAAGAACGGCTTGCGCTTTTTCATGACGATCCTTACGCTTCGTCCCAAGGTTCAAGATGCGCGCACACGTCCTCGAACGCATCCAAGAACGCATCGACGTCCGCCGCCGAGTGGGCCGCGGAGATGAAGTTGCACTCGAACTGCGACGGCGCGATGTAGATGCCGCGGTCAAGCAGGCCATGGAAGATCTGCGCGTAGAGCGCGGTCGAGCAGGCCTTCGCGTCGGCGAGGTCCTGGACGGGCGCATCCGTGCAGAACGGGGTGAAAACGCCGTTGAAGCTCTGGCAGGTCACGGGGAGGCCGTGTTCGGCGGCGATTGTGGAGATGCCGACCGCGAGTGCGGAGCCGAGTTCGGCCATGCGGCCGTACGGCTGTTCGCGCGCGAGGAGGTCGAGCGTTTTGAGACCCGCGGCAACGGCGAGCGGATTGCCGCTGAGGGTGCCCGCCTGGTAGACCGGGCCCGTCGGCGCGAGTTGGCGCATCCACTTGGCGCGTCCGCCGACCGCGGCGAGGGGCAGCCCGCCGCCGATCACCTTGCCGAGCGTAATGAGGTCGGGCGTAATGCCGGCATACAGCGCGGAATAGGACGAAAAGCCGAAGCGGAAGCCGTTGATGACTTCGTCGCAGATGAGCAGCGCGCCGAAATTCTTCGTGATCTTGCGCAGACCCTTGAGGAATCCTTCCCCGGGCGGCACAAGGCCCATGTTGCCGGCGACCGGTTCCACGATGACGGCGGCGATGGTGTCGCCGTGCGCGGCGAACGCCTGTTCGACGGCCGTCAGATCGTTGTACGGAACGACGAGCGTATCCGCAACGGCGCCCGGCGTGACGCCGGCAGAGGAGGAGGCGCCCATCGTCAGCACGCCGGAGCCGCTCTTCACAAGCACCGTGTCGCTATGGCCATGGTAGCAGCCGTCGAACTTCAGCACGCGCGTGCGGCCCGTCACGCCGCGCGCGAGGCGCAACGCCGTCATCACGGCCTCGGTGCCCGAATTCACGGCGCGAACCATGTCCATGCCCGGCACGAGCGACACGAGGCGCTCGGCGAAATCCACTTCCGCGGGCGTGGCAATGCCGAAGGTGCTGCCATGTGCGGCGGCGCACTTCACCGCGGACACGATCTCGCCGCGCGCATGGCCGAGAATCATCGCGCCCCAGCTGCAGCAGTAGTCGGTGAGGGTGCGTCCGTCGGCCGTGCGGATCTTCTGCCGCTTGCCGCTTGCCACGAACACCGGCGTGCCGCCCACGCCGTTGAACGCGCGCACGGGCGAATTCACGCCGCCGGGAATCACGCGCTTCGCGCGGGAGAACAATTCGTCGCAACAGGTCTTCTTCATGTCAGACCTTCACCCTTTCCAGCAAATCGTTGCGGTAGAGCGCACGCACGGCGTCGCAGTCCTGCGTATGGCCGGCGCGATAGCTCACGACGGTGCCGACAAAGCGGTCCGGCCCCGTCAGCGCCAGCGCCGCCAGGAGGTCGAGCGTCGCACGGTGCCACACCGGTTCGAGATACTTCTTCGTCCCCTCCAGCGGGAAACGCGGCTCGCCGTACCAGCGGCGACGGCCGTGGATGAGAATGTTCTTCTTGTTGTAGCCGAGATTGCGGGTGTCGGCGAAGAGAAGGCCCACCGTTTTCGCCAGCTGGTACTGGCGATGCGTCGCGTTCGTGCGCGCGTAGGCGCCGTAGGCGAATGTCTCGGGCGTCACGTCGAAGACGATGCGCTGGCTGCCGATGACCGTGTTCCAGTCGATTCCGACGTCGAGCCGCAACTTGTGCGAACCGTCGTCCGGCAGGAACAGCAGGAAATCGCCGCGACGGCCGGCGAACGCGAGCGGCTCCTTCACCGTCACATAGGTCGCATCGTCCGCGGTCTCGACGATCTTCGCCTTCTTCACCGCGTCGACGAGCGGTACGGACGAATCGTCGAAGAGCGGCGGATCGCCGGAGTTCGTCTTGAGCACGATGTTGTCGAGGCCGAGGCCCGCCTTGAGGGCGACGATGTGCTCCACCATGCGAAGGTAGTTGTGCGGCGAGCCGCTGCGCAGCACGAGATTGCGCGCGGACGTCCAGAGATTCGCGATGTCCACGGCCGTATCGAGCTGATCGGGCTGGTCCGTGCGGCGGATCCACCAGCCGGGACGCGTCGACGGCGCGAACGTGATCGTACGGCGTTCGCTGCCGCGGAACGTGCCGACCCCGGCGACGGACGCTTCGTCCACAATCGTCGTGCGCTTGCGGGACCAGCCGCTCGCGTCGGAAAGACGGACGTCGTCGACGGCCTGCGCGTTGAAACGGGCGAGGGCGGCGTCCAGGGACTCCTGAGCGCCCGCGAAAAGGCGGCAGTGGGGATACGTAAAGGTGGGCGGCGAGGACATTCTGCTTATTTCCACTTCTTCGGTTCGGTGGGACTTTCAACTATTTTTTCCAGCTGGGGCGTCAAGGCCGGATTGTACTTTGCGGCGCGGAACAGGTCGACGAGCTGGGACATCCAGACGCCAAAGCCGGCCCGGCCTTCCTTGGCCTCGTAGGCGGGCATGCGGAAATGCAGCTTCGTCGCGGACGGATCCACGCAGAGCACGGCCGGATAATTGCGCATCTCGGAGAATTTCGGCTCCGGCCCCTTGTTCCGCTTCGCCGCCTGGATCGCCTTCGGCGACACGGCAAAAGCCTTCAGGAACTTCACCTCGTCCGCCTTGAGCGGACGGACGTCGATGTCCGTCGCCTTCGGCGGCGCATTGTTCGGACGACGGCGCCCCTGCTCCTGCGGCGGGGGATCGACCTTGCCGGGTTTCAGGTGCCACGCGAGGAACACGCAATTCGGCGCGACGAAATCTTTCGCGAAACAGCGGTCGCGCAGGACCTTGCTTTCCAGCGCCGATCCCGCCACGTCGCCAGATGGCAGCAACGCGACGACGAGCGGCAGCTGACACTTCCAGGCCATCTCCTTCGCCTCGGCAAACTTCGTGTAGGCGGCCTTCTTCTGCTTGCGGGCCTTCGCAAGGGCGGCTTCGTCCGGCATCGGCGGCGGCGGACCGAACGTGACTCCGCCCGCACGCTCCTTCGCGCTCTCTTGGGGAGCGGCCTTGCGGCCCTCGCCGTCGCGCGGACCGGTACGAACGCCTTCGCCGTCACGCGGACCCGCTTTGCGGCCCTCGCCGTCACGCGGACCGGTACGAACGCCTTCGCCGTCGCGCGGTCCGCTCTTGCGTCCTTCATCCGTCGCGACCACCGCGTCGCGCGAGACGGAAGCGGTCGCCGCACGCGTGGGCGCGGCGGACGCGAGAAACGGCACGGAAGCCAATGTCAGAAACGAGACGAGTGCAAGACGGGCGTTCATTCGGCAATCTCCTTATTGTTGTTCGACGAGGCGTCGCGCGAGCACGGGGAGTCCGGGATCGCGGGCACCGGCGGTGACGATTGCGCCGAGGCCGGGGGCCCGTGCGCGCAACACCTGTTCGGCTTCATCCAGATCCTTCACCAGGGCGACCGGCGCACCGGCAAGCGCATTCGCCAGCAGGTCCGAATTGATCGACCGGTCGGTCGTGCCGCCCGCATCGTAGACGGGCAGCAGGAACAGTCCATCCTGCGGGCGCAGCGTTTCGCGGAACATCTGCGCGAGGGCGTCGCCCATCTTGCGCAGGGGCGCATAGCCATGGGGCCGCCACAGCACGGCGACGCCCTTCGGATAGGCGCCCTGCAGCGTCGCGAGCATCGCATGAAGCTTCTCGGGGTTGTGGGCGTAGTCGTCGTACACGACAGGGCCCTGCCCCGCCTCGCCGACGGCGCACACGCCGATGCGCTGAAGACGGCGGTCGACGCCGGGGAACGTGCGCAACGCGGCCGCCAGCGCCGCCTCGTCGGCGCCCAACAGACGCGCCATGCGCAACGCGCACTCGGCATTGACGGCATTGTGCTCGCCCGGCAGCGGAATCGTGCGGGCCAGCTCGGACGGCACGATCGCCGTCTTTCGCCCATCGACGACGGGACCGGGAACGTCCTTCACGAATGCGTCGAACACGGCGTCCATTTCCGCCTTCGAGTAATGGTCCGCCGACGCATTCGTCACGATGGCCGCATACGGACGGAACGCAACAAGCGACTTGTCGCTCTCGTCGACTTCCGCGACGGCGAACGAACCCGCGCCCGCGCGCGTCGAGCCGACGCGCGTGCCGGCGGCGTCCCAGCCGACGATCTGCGCGCCGTTGACGACGACGGGAGCGAAGCCGCAGCCGACGAGGAGATGTCCGAGAATGGCCGTCACCGTGGATTTGCCGCACGTGCCGGCCACGGCGACGAGCTTGCGCGAGGACAGGACCTCGGCCAGCGCCGCCGCGCGATGCGTCACGGGAATGCCCAGCTCCTTCGCCTTGCGAAGGCCGGCGTTCGTTTCCTCGACGGCCGTCGAGACGATGACGCGGCTCGTCGACGCGTCGACGCCCGAACCGTCGTCGGGGTACAGGCGCACGCCCTCGCGTTCGAGGGCGGCCAGTACGGGCGTACGCGCCCCGTCGCCCGCGCCCAACGAGCGATCGGCACCCGTGACGCGAGAACCCGCGTCAAGAAAAGCCTGGGCGAGGGCGCTCATGCCCACGCCCCCGATCCCGATTAGATGAACGGTATCCGCCAAGGCCTACTTCCCGAAGGGGTTGAGCTTCTTGAGGCCTTCGCCAACGGCCTTGGCGCCGTCCTTGACGGCATCCGTCGCCGCTTCGGCCGCCTTGCCGGCCGCTTCCGTCGCGGCCTTCGCACCGGCGCTGACGGCGTCCGTCGCCGCTTCCGTCACCTTGCCGGCCGCTTCCGTCGCGGCCTTCGCGCCATCGCCCACAACGGCGTCGGCCGCGCCCTTCAGCGCATTGGCCGCACCTTCGCCCACGGCACCGGCCGCGCTGCCGATCACGCCGCCGACATCCGTAAACTTGTCCTTGACGGTCTCCCACACGGCGTCGCCGACCTCTTCGAACGTCGCACCGCTGGCCTCTTCTGTCTTCTTCTCGTCCTTCTTCTCGTCGTCTTTCGTGTAGCCGATCTTGGTCAGCGTCGGCACCGGAATCGGCAGCGTGACCTTGCGATACTTCACCTTCGTACCGTTGATTTCAAGCCGGTCGATGACGACCTTCTTGCCGGCCTTTTCGTCGTCCTTTTCTTCCTTCTCCTCGGAATCGCCCGTCTTGGCCTTGACCGCGTCGATGATGCGCACGAAGTTGTTCGTGCCGTCATCGTCGAAGACGTAGCTCACAAACGGCTTCTCAAGCTTGATCTCGTGAATGCGGATCTTGTCCGACAGCAGCGAGGGAACGGAAAGGTCGACATCCAGAGACTCGAAGCTCACGGCATCGTCCGTATCGTAGCCCTTCGGGTTCTTGAGCGCGAAGCCCTCGAGGCTGATCTTGCCCGTATAGGCGTTGATCGAGCAGGACTTCAGCGTCAGCCCGGTGCCCGTGTAGCACGGCGCGACGGTCGTCGCGACACAGCGGACGAACGCGCCCAACCACAGCGGGTTCGCGGCCAGCGCCAGCACCAGGAGCAGGAAAAGTCCGGCAAGGGACAACAGCGTGATTTTGACAGGTTTCTTCATGGTCTTCTGCTTTCTTGTTGAATGATTCCGCGTGAAGCATCTCCCCGCGGCGAGTCGTTGACAGTGCGGTTAAAGTTCGGCGAGATCGTCGACGGTGATCTTCGTGCGATGATGCGAGCCCAGCGTTTCGACCTCCAGAACGGACACCATCCACTTGCCGTCGAACTTTTTGATGCGTGTGCCCCAGAGACGGCGCAGCGGCTTGCCGTCCGCACCGACCTGTTCCGCCTGCATGAGGCAACCCGTCTTCTTGTCCACCCAGAGCCTCACGCCCTTGAGGCCTTCGATCGCCACCTCGGGCTTCACGAAAATGACCCGGCACTTCTGGCCGTGCACGCTTTCGCCTTCACGCTCGGCCTCGTACGCGGCGTCGTTCCACCAGAGGAAGTCGAACGTCAGGTCGAGCCAGGTGACATCCGTATCCAGCACGCGCGCCAGGGGCGAGGAGACCGGCTCCTGCCCGGGCGCACCGGCCCTGGAGAAGAGGATCGTCGGCTTGACGCCCGGACGGCGCGTGATCGCGACCGCCGCCGTCTCGTTCGTTTCGCCACGCGGAAACAGATGGATGTCGAGCTGCGACGCCTCGGGTCCGCGGTGCATGACCAGCGTGTAGTCGTGCTCGCTCTGCACAATGCCGCGACGGTTGCGCAGAATCAAAGCCCCCTTGAGTCGAACGGGGCGCACGGGCAGCATCGCGCGGCAGACGTAGAGCACATCGGCCGCCGAAGCCTCGGCCGCCACGGCCGGCGCCGCGCGCACAGCCGCGACGGCCGGCGGCGGCTCGATCGGCTCGTTCGGCGTTTCGTCGGCCGCGCCCGCAGCCCACACGACGGCGCACGCACCTGCGCAAAGCAGCGTCTTCATTTCAGCAAGTCCTCCAGCGCGGCATTCGCGGGTCCGCCCAGGGCACGCCCCTTCTCGTAATAGCGGCGCGCCCCTTCGATGTCGCCGCTGTCGATCTTGAGCGCCAAATTGGCCAGATTGTAGAACGGCAGATAGGAACGATGGAGAGTCGTGGCCTTTTCAAGCGTACGGCGCGCCGCGAGATCCCGTCCCAGACCGACTTCGACGGCCGAGCGCAGCAGCAGAACCTTGAGCGACGTGGCATGGTCTTTTTCAAGCGCGGCCAGCTGCCGTTCCGCCGCCGCGTAGTCCTTGTTCCGCACACTGGCCATCGCCGCCGCATAGGCCGCGCGAAACGCCTCGTCTTCTACCGGCTTCGCCGCAAGCTGGTCGAGCCCCGCCGCGTCCTCCTTCTTGTCCGCCTCGTCGCCCGGCGTCTTGATGCCATGCTTCCGGTTCCACTTCTTCTGAAGCTCGCTTGTGTTCGTCACCTGCACGGCGCGTTCGTTGTCGTTCACCTGCGCGAAACGGATCGATTCAATGGCCGAAAGGCAGGTGGCGCGCTTCGTACGCAGCGGCGCGAACTCCGGCGTGTCCGCCCGGTCGGGATTCTCCATCTCGACGCGGTCGAGTTCCTTCAGCGCCAGGCGATAGTTCTCGATGGCCTTGTCGCCATTGCCCTCGAGCGACTCGTCTTCGGCGAGCTCGATGTAGTCGTTTGCCTTTGCGAGCAGCCGATGGAGCCGCGGCGGCTTGTTGGTGCTGTCGGGGTCGAAGGGCCAGTACCAGGCGGCCTGCGCGGCGGTGGCGCAAAGGAACACCAGAGCCATGCAAAGGACCCGCATCCATCCCGTCCCCAAGACGAGTTTAGAAAGCTTCGTTTTCATTTGGAAAATTATACCATAATTCGCGTTCAGGCGAAAGCGGGAAGCGGCGAATTTGGACGATTGCATCGGACCGGTTTTTGTTCTATAATCTCTCCCGACGGTGCTGTCGGAAACTGCTTCGCAACCCCGTCCGCGCCCCCTTTCACCCTGGAGCCCCTAAGTTTCACCATGGCTGGAGAAATCGTCAAGACGACGGGCATTGTGCTCGCCATCCATCCCTGGTCGCGGACCAGCCACATCGTTGCGTGGCTGACCCCCGACCACGGCGTGGTGTCGACGCTGGTCAAGGGCGCGGTGCGGCCCAAAAGCGCCTTTCTCGGCCAATACGACCTCTTCTACGCCTGCGACCTTCTGTACTATGCGCGGGCGACGCGCGGCGGCGAGCTCCATGCCCTCCGTGAAGTCAAGCCGCTTCGCCTGCGCGAGGTGCTGCGCGGACGCTGGCGCGAAACCTCGCTCGCCGGCTATGTCGCGTCGCTCGTGCGCGAACTCGCGCCGCCCGGGGAGGATTCGGCCCCCTGGTATGCCTTTCTCGACAACTTTCTCGACGCGGTCGCCGCCGACGCGCCCGACGACACGGCGAACCCCCTCGATGCGCCCCTTCTGCGCAAGCTCGTCGCGCTGGAGATGGAGCTGCTGCGTCTCGCCGGTCTCGCGCCCGACTTCTCAGGGCTCGATCCGGCCGCCGACTGGACGCCCTTCGCCATCGACGGCGGACGCTGCGGCAACGGCACGCGAACCGTGCGGATCACGCCGAAGACCGTCCAGGCGCTCACCCGCCCCGACGCGCTGACGACGCCGCCGGCCGCCGTTGCGGACGCCGTGCGCTTCCTCGGGCTCTTTCTCGCCTTCCATCTCGAGACGGCCCCCGAGGTCCGCCGCGCGCTCGTGCAGCTGCTCACGCCTTAAACGGCCGCCGGACGCAACGCGACAAGGCGCAGCTCGACGTGGAGCGGCTCTCCGGCGTAGGTGGACCCCATCAGCGCAAAGAGCACGTCGAACCGCGCGGACATCTTCCCCCGCAGCGCCTCGACATCTGCGCCGTGCCCCCACCAGACGGCCCGCGGAATCGCGCGGTCCGCAAAGGTGAAGACCGCATGGCGCCCCATGCCGATCGGCTTGACGTCGGTAAACGCAACGTTTCGCAGGCCGAACACAGGTTCGGGATTGCCCTCGCCGAACGGCTCGAGACGCTGCAGCGCTTCATAAAGCTCCAAGGTGATGTCCTTCGGCTCGATCCAGGCGTCGAACACTTCGGCGGTCGCATCGGGCGCCTGAAGGCGCTGTTCGGCACACGCCCGGGTGAAGGCCTGACGGAAGGCATGAAGCCCAGGATCCCCGCCCCCCTTGACCGTAAAGCCGCCGGCGGCCGCATGCCCGCCGAAACGGTCCAGATGGTCCTGCGATGCCGCGAGCGCCTCATGGAGATTGTAGCCGTCAGGCGCACGCGCGCTTCCCGTGCTGCCCACCACGACGGCCACGGGCACACGGTAGGTTTCCAGCAGTCTCGAGGCGACAACGCCCGCGACACCGTGCTTCCACCCGTCGGCATCGTTTTCCGGGTCCGAGCCCGTCTCGCCCCAGACGACGATGGCCGCGCGGTCATCCCCGTCGCAGACTTGCCGACAGGCTTCCTGATACATGCGCTGTTCGATGGACTTGCGACGCACGTTGAAGTCGTCGACGGTCTGGGCGAGGGTGCGAACCCGCTCGCGGTCATCGCACATGATGAGATCGTAGGCGGCTTCGGCCTGGTCCATGCGCCCGGCCGCATTGATGCGCGGCGCCAGGATGAAACCGTAGTCGCGCGCCGCGAGCGGCGCCGCGTTCCGCGCCGCACGCAGATAGAGCTCGCGCAAGCCGAGCGGTGCGAAATGCCGGAACATGGCGAGCGACTGCGTCACGAGGATGCGGTTCTGCCCGACCAGCGGCATCAGATCCGCCACTGTCGCCAGGCCGGCGAGGACGAGGAGAGGTCCGCCGAACTTGGCTCCCGAATAGAGCCCTTGCGCCGCAGCCTCCTTTGCCAGCGCCATCGCGAGGTAGAACGCCACGCCCGCCCCGCAGAGGTCGTCACATCCCGAAACGGAAGCCACGCGCGGATCGACGAGCGCATCCGCCTCGGGCAGCCGATCGCCCGGGAGATGATGGTCCGTCACGACGACGGCGATGCCGTCCGCCCGCAAGGCCGCCACTTCGTCGGGCGACGAGATGCCGTTGTCCACGGTGATGACGAGCTCGACGTCGGCATGCTCCCGACGGAGACGCGTGAGCGACTCCGCCGTCATCCCGTAGCCCTCGCCCGACCGCCGTGGAACAAACGCGGAAATGCACGCCGCGGCGTCCGCCTCGCCCGCACCCGCCAGCAGACGCCGCAGCGTCGTCACCAGTACGGCTGAAGCGCAGATGCCGTCGGCGTCGTAGTCGCCGAAGACGACGATCTTCTTCTTCTCCCGCAGAAACGGGAGAATCACCTGCACGGCCCGATCGACGCCGGGAAGGCTCGACGGATCGATCAACCGGGCCATCGCCGGATCGAAAAACGCGTCAAGCTCCTCGGCGCCGACGCCGCGCGCCGCCAGCAACCTCGCAACGAGCGGATCGACTCCGCACGCGGCAAAGGCGGCGGCTCGAGCGTCGTCAACAGCACGCTCGCACCATGTGACCTGAGTCCCCATCGCTCTTTGAGGCCTCTCGGACGCTCAGACGGGAAACTTGTCCTTGGTGCCCAATACGCACTTGACCTCGGCCTCGGCCGCCAGTTCGTCTCCCACATAGCCCTTCAGCGCGAAAATGCCGAGCTTGGAAAGAAGCCGCACATTCGTCGCGACCGTCGTCAGCGTGTCGCCCGGCCGAACCGGACGGCGGAAACGAACCTTGTCGATGCTGCCGAGAATGAACGCCGCCTGACCCTCGGGCAGAAGATGGCGCGCCACCACGGACGCCCCCGCCACCTGGCACATCGCCTCGACGAGCACAACGCCCGGCACGATCGGGAAGAACGGGAAGTGTCCGCGGAAGAAGTCGTTCTTCTCGGCCGTGAACGTATAGCAGCCCAAGGCGCCCGTCTCGTCGGCGGAAATCAGTTCGTCGACGAAGAGAAACGGCTCGCGGTGCGGCAGCAGTTCGATCCCCGGCTTATGATATTCCTGCTTGAACGTCGGAAAGTCCATGAGATTACTCCCTTCCCCCAATCAATGCTTCTTGAACACGAGCACGCCGTTGTGGCCGCCGAAACCGAGCGAGGTCGACACCGCCGTACGGATCTCCTTCGCCACGCCGACGTTCGGCGTATAATCGAGATCGCATTCGGGATCGGGATTCTCGTAGTTGATCGTCGGAGGAACGAACGACTCGTCAATCGCCAGGGCGCAGAACGCCGCTTCAAGCGCACCCGCCGCGCCGAGGAGGTGCCCGGTCATGGACTTCGTGGACGAAATCTTGATCTTGCGCGCCTGCTCGTCGCCGAAGACCTCCTTGAACGCCTTCGTCTCCATCACGTCGTTGAGGTGCGTGGAGGTACCGTGCGCGTTGATGTAGTCCACCGCCGAGAGATCTTCGACGGCCGCATCCTTGAGGGCGATCTTGATCGCCTTGACCGCGCCGGAACCGGTTGGATCCGGGGCCGTGATGTGGTAGGCGTCCGAGGTCGCGCCGTAGCCGGCGAGTTCGCAGTAGACGCGGGCGTTGCGGGCCTTCGCGTGCTCTTCGCTCTCCAGGATGAGGATGGCGGCGCCTTCGCCCATCACAAAACCGCAGCGGTCCGCATTGAACGGACGCGAGGCCTTCTCGGGCTGATCGTTGAACTGCGTCGCAAGGGCCTTCATCTGCATGAAGCCGCCGACGGCGAATTCGAAGATCGTCGCTTCCGAACCGCCCGCGATCACCACGTCGGCGCGGCCGGCGCGGATCATGTCGAGCGCCACGCCCAGCGCATCCGTCGAGGAGGCGCACGCCGTGACCACGACCTGGGCGGGGCCCTTCGCGCCGAGCCGCATCGACACGTTGCCCGCGGCCTCGTTCGCAATCAACTTTGGAATGGCCAGCGGGGACAGGCGGGTCGGACCGCGGTCGAAGAGCGTCTTCCACGCTTCGTTGTTCGTCTCCATGCCGCCGATGCCGTTGCCGAGCAGTGTCGCAACGCGATCCATGTCGGGCTTGTTCTCGTCCGTATAGCCCGCGTCCTTCCACGCCTCCACGGCGGCGACGACGGCATACTTGCAGAACGGATCGAGATGGCGGGCGGACTTGCGATCCAGAACGCCCGTCTGTTCGGCATAGGCGTCGAAATCCTTCAGCTCGCCGGCGACCTGGCAGGTGCAGCGCGACGGATCGAACTTCGTAATGCGCCCGATGCCGCTCCGACCCGCCTTGACATTCGCCCAGGTGGCGTCCTTGCCGTTGCCGCACGGCGTGACCATTCCAATACCGGTAATGACGACTTTCTTCATTTCTTGCTCCTTTTTAAATCACATCACAGGTAGGGCCACTGCATGTACGTGCCCGCGTAGGTGAGGCCGGCGCCGAATCCGCACAGCACGAGTTTCATGCCGTCCTTCAGCTCGCCCTTCCGCACCGCCTCGTCGAGCGCCAGGGGAATGGATGCGGCGGACGTGTTGCCGGTGCCCACCAGATTGAGATAGAACTTTTCCAGCGGCAGCTTCATGCGGCGCGCCACGGCCTCGATGATGCGTCCATTCGCCTGATGCGCGAAGACGCGGTCGAGTTCGGACGGCGTCGTGCCGAGCTTTTCGCACAGCTGGTTCGTGACCTTCACGAGCGCACGTACGGCGAACGCGAACACGTCATGTCCCTGAAGCACCAGATAGGGGATGGCAACCGTGCCGAATTCGTGGGGTCGGCGCGCACCGCCCTCGCGGGAAATGAAACCCGCGCCGTGGCCGTCGGCCCACAGCACCGTATGCGAATCGGGCCCTTCTTCGCCGGGCACTTCGCCGATCACCACGGCACCGGCGCCGTCGCCGAAGAGAATGCAGCTCGAACGGTCCTTCCAGTCCACCACGCGCGAGAGCGTCTCGGCGCCGATGACGATGGCCTTCTTCGTCGTGTTGACCTTGCACCAGCAGCGGGCCTGGTCGAGCGCGTAGACGAAGCCCGCGCAGGCGGCCTGCAGATCGTAGGCGCCCGTCGACGGGCACTCAAGCGCCGCCTGGACGAGACAGGCCGTCGAGGGGAAGGTGTTGTAGTCGGGCGAAGACGTCGCGACGACGATGAGGCCGATTTCCTCGGGCTTCACGCCGGCGACCGCCATCGCCGCGCGCGCCGCCTTCGTCGCCATCGTGGACGTGCAGTCGTCCTCGCCGGCAATGTGGCGGGCATGGATGCCCGTATGCGAGAAGATCCATTCGTCCGACGTGTCCAACTGCTTGGACAGATCGTCGTTCGTCACCACCCGGGGCGGCAGATAGCTGCCCGTGCCAAGAATTTTAAGTGCCATGCGTGTCTCCTTGCCTCTTGAGGCCCACGTGAATGCGTTGTTCCGAATCCGCCCTCAGGCAGACGTGAAGAACGTCTGGATCGCTTCCATCTCCGGAACCTTTGAAAGAATGTAGCTGCGGCAGGCTTCATAGATCTCCGCCGCGGAACAGTCGTCGCACATCCGGCGCGCCCGGTCGGCCATCTCCCGCAGCTCGGCGCTCGTCATGCCGCGCAGGACCTTGCGCAGCACGGGAATGTAGCTGGCGCTCATGGAGAGCTCGGCCACGCCCATGCCCACCCACAGCGCGCCCAGCACGGGATCGCCCGCCGTCGCACCGCAGACGGCGACGGGAATGTTCTGCCGGTTCGCCGCCTGCACGGTCATGTCGATCAGGCGCAGCACGGCGGGATTCGTCGGCTGGTAGAGATAGGACACGCACGCGATGCTGCGGTCCGCAGCCAGCGTGTACTGGATCAAATCGTTCGTGCCGATCGAGAAGAAATCGACCTCGCGCGCAAACTGTCCGGCGCTGAGCGCCGCGGCCGGAATCTCGATCATGCAGCCGACGAGCAGATGCTCGTCGAACGGAATGCCCGCGGCCCGCAGTTCGTCCTTGGCCTTCTCCAGCTCCGCACGGGCCGCGCGCAATTCGCCGATCGTCGCCACCATCGGCCAGAGGATCGCCGAACGTCCGAGCGCGCTCGCGCGGAGAATCGCCCGCAGCTGTTCGCGGAAAGACTCGCGGTGCGACAGCAGCCAGCGGATCGACCGGTTGCCCAAAAAGGGATTCGGCTCGGAGGCGGTCTGTCCGCGCAGGAACTTGTCGCCGCCGATGTCGAGCGCGCGGAAGACGACAATCGAGTTGGGTCCCAGCGCCGCCGACGCGCGGACGGCTTCCGAATAGGCCTCGGCCTGTTCGTCCTCCGTCGGCGGCCGTTCGCGGGCCAGCCAGAGATATTCGCTGCGATAGAGGCCGATGCCTTCCGCACCGAAGGCGGCGAGTCCGCCCAGCGGCACACCCGGCTGCGCGTTGGCGCAGAAGCGCACGGGCGCGCCGTCCTTCGTCGCCCCTTCCCTGCCGCGGTCCTCTTCCAGCAACACGCGCAGTTCGCGTTCGCGTTTGACGAGACGGGCGAATTCGGCGCAGGTCTTGACATCGGGGTTCACCGTGACGGTGCCGTTTGTACCGTCGAGGAGGATGTCGTCGCCCGGATTGACACGCGCGACGACGTCTCCCAGGCCGACCACGGCGGGGATGCCGAGCGCGCGGGCGAGCAGCGACACGTGCGACGTGGCGGATCCCGAGTCGATGGCGAAGCCCAGCACGAGCTCGCGCGGAATGGCCACCGTCTCGGAGGGCGCCAGTTCCGAAGCGACCACGACGACGGGCTCGGAAATCTGTGCAAACGCATTCTCCGCCACCCCCAGCAACACGCGCAGGACACGACGCTCGACGTCGTCGATGTCGCGCACGCGCTCGCGCAGATAGGGATCGCTCATGCGGCTGAACGCCGCCCGATACGTTCCAACGGTGCGCCGGACGGCCGTTTCGACGTTGACGCGCGTCTCGCGCACGCACCGTTCGACCGCGCTTGCCGTCTCCGGATCGTCGAGAATGGCCAGATGGTTCGTGAAAATGTCGGCTCCCGACCGGCCGCCGTCCTTCAATTGGGAAATCAGCGACTCGATCTGCCGCCGCGTCTCGTCCAAAGCCGCATGGTAGCGAACCAGTTCGGCCGCGACGCGGTCGGGGGAGACTTCATACTCGGGGACGGAAATGACGGGGTCGGGGCGATGGACGAAGACCGGCCCCGCGGCAAAGCCGCGCGAGGCGGCAATGCCGGAGATGGTCACCATCGCCGGATTCGCGTCCAACTCGTCTCGCTGCTCGTTCACTGCTCGTCAGGAATGTCGAATTTACGCTGCACGAGGGCTTCCAGCTCCTCGAGGACTTCGCGGGCCTGGTTGCCCATCGCCGTCACGACGAGCTTCGTGCCGCACACCGCCTCCAGCGTCATCAGGGCCATGATCGACTTGCCGCTCACCACGTTGCCGTCTTTCTCGACCTCGACCTCCGCGTCGAAGCGCGAGGCGATCTTCGCGAAAAGACCGGCCGGACGCACGTGAAGACCGTACTTGTTGAGCAGAACGAGCTCTTTCGTAACTTTCGAATCCGCCATGACTGATTCTCCTTTGGTTAAATCTTTCCGCCGACCGCGCGTGCGCACAACTGCGCATCGAGCGCCTTGACGGCGTCAATGCCGGCCGCAAGCAGCTTGTACTGCTGGGCCGCCGTTTCAACGAGATTGACGAGGTCGCGTCCCGCGGCGACCGGAATCGTGATCTGCGGCACTTCCACGCCGAGGATGAGCCGTTTCTGGCGCTCCTCCCCCGTGCGGTCCAGTTCGCCCTCGGTGTCCTTCATCTTCTTGAAGGTGATCACGAGGTCGAGCTTCTTCTCCGCGCGCACGGCGGTGACGCCGAACACGCTGGGGAGATGGATGATGCCGATACCGCGAATCTCCATGTAGTTGCGCGTCGCCGGCGAAGCGGACGCGAAGACCGCATTGCCCGCCAGATCGCGACGCAGGCAGGTCAGGTCGTCGGCGACCAGCGCGTTGCCGCGCTTGACGAGACCCAGCGCCGTTTCGCTCTTGCCGAGGCCCGGGGCGCCTTCCAGCATGACGCCGAGGCCCGCCACTTCAATCGTCGTTCCGTACATCTTCATCCGGGGCGCGCGGAGCATTTCCAGCACGAACGCCGCCCGATGGAAGAAGACACGCGTGAGCAGCTCGGTGCGGCACACGACCGCACCGGCCTCCTCGGCCAACTGCGCAATCGCCGGCGGCACTTCGATGCCGCAGGTGAAGATCAGGCAGTAGGCGCCACGATCGAACAGCGCCTTGATGCGCGCCACGCGGACGTTCGGCTCCAGACTGTCGAGGTAGGCCTGTTCGGCCTGTCCGAACAGCTGAAGCCGCTGCCACGCGAAGAAACCATAGAATCCCGTCAGGGCCAGACCGGGACGGTTGCACATCGGCTCGATGACCTCGCGCGAGAGTCCGCCGCCGCCCACGACGACTTCCATGCGCAGACGGTCCTTGCCCGCCTCGACGAAGTCGCGGAGGGTGAACGGCGTCTCGTGCACGGTCGCGTCGTTCTGATCGACAGTTTCCATGGTCGGTCCGTTGTCAGTTCCGGGGCGAACCGGCACGCGCCGCGCGCACGTTGCCCTTGCGGGCCTTGACGCGCATCCTGAGGAGCTGGCGCTCGGCACGGGCCGCCGCCGCATCGATCACGCTCTTGCCGCTGTCGCTGAATTCCTTCGCGCCGACAGCCACCTCGCCGAGGCGGTTCGCCACGACTTCGGCCATGTACATGTGCTTCTTCACATCGATGTCGATGACAATGGAAACCTTCGTCACCTTCGGGAAGGCGACCTGCAGACGCTCCATCCGCTTCTGGGCATATTCTTTCAACGACTCGATCTTAACATCGCTATGGCGCATTGTCACTTCAATAGACATATTCATGCCTCCTTTGTTTAGGTTATTACTACGCGAAGTTCTGTTGGCGGCCTCACATCCGGAAATCCTCGCCGAGATAGAGGCGGCGCGCGTTCTCGTCATTGACGAGATGCTCGCTCGTACCCTCGCAGAGAAGACGTCCGTCATAGACGAGATAGGCACGGTCGACGACCGTGAGCGTCTCCCGCACGTTGTGGTCCGTAATGATGATGCCAAGGCCCTGGCGCTTCAAGCCGCGCACAATCTCCTGAATGTCATGCACCGCCAGCGGGTCGACGCCCGCGAACGGCTCGTCGAGCATGAGGATGGACGGACGGCGCACGAGCGCACGGGCAATCTCAAGCTTGCGGCGCTCGCCGCCGGACAGCGTATAGGCCGGCTGCTTCGCCACCTTCATCAGGTCGAGCGACCCCAGCAGCTCCTCGCAACGCGCGTTCCGTTCGGCGCGCGTCATCTTCAACGTCTCGAGGATCGCCATCACGTTGTTCCACACGCTCAGCTTGCGGAAGATGCTCGCCTCCTGCGCCAAATAGCCGAGACCGCTCCGCGCGCGCATGAAGACCGGCAGGTGCGTCAGATCTTTGCCGCGGAACGTCACCGTGCCCTGGTTGGGACGCACCAGCCCGACGACCATGTAGAACGTCGTCGTCTTGCCGGCGCCGTTGGGCCCGAGCAGGCCGACGATCTCGCCGCACCGCACCTCCATCGACATGCCGTTCACGACCGTTCGCTCGCCGTAGATCTTCACCAGGTCCTTCGCCACGAGATCCGGCGGGGGAAGGTTCCCCTTCGGCGGCGCCGGCACCGCGACGGACGCCGGCGGCCGGGGAGCCGGGCGCGCGTTGGCGCGGGCCATTTCGGCCATGGCTTTCAGCACGGGATCATCCATGAAACGCTCCCTCAGTTGCCGGCCCCGTCATCGGCCTTGGGGTTCTTGTGCGGCTTTGCGTTGAACAGATCCTTCGGACTGGCCCCGCCTTTCATGCCGGGCAGCGTCACCACGACACCTTCAACCGTCGCCATGCCGGAATCGAGCCAGTACGTGATCTTCTTGCCCTTCACTTCGCTCTCTTCGCCCTTCTTCGTGCCGGCGTCGCACAGCATCGCCAGGTTCGTGTCGTTCTCCGCATACATCACGATGCGCTGGGCCGTGCGATTGTAGACCGCCTTCCCGCAGGCCGCCGTCTTCAGCTCGTTCGTAATCGCGACATTGCCGAGCGCGACGATGCGCTTGAGCTCGTTCGTGCCGTCCAGAAAGACGAAGAGCCGGTCGGCGTGCATCTGATACTGTTCGTCGTCGACATACACGTTGCGGTCGAAGAGGATCACGCCCTCCTTGCGGTCGTAGTCCGTACGGTCCGCCGTAATCACCGCGGCACGTCCCGTCAGCTCCTTCTTCGGCTTGCGCAGCGGCTGAATGACCTTCACGTCCGACGCCGTCACGTCCGCCCCCTGCTCGGGAGCTTCCAGCTTCGTCTTCTTCGGCGGCTGCGGGCGTTCATCCGGATCCGGGTTGGCCAGACGTTCGGCCTTCCGCTCCGCCGCAACCTTCGCGCGCTCGGCCTTCTGGGCCTGCTCGATGGCCGCGTCCGCCGCCTGGCGGTCGGCCGCCGCCTTGGCCTCGGCCGCTTCGCGGGCCTTCCGCGCCGCCGCGACCTGTTCGCGCAGACGCGCCAGCGCCTCGGCATCCTCGCGCGCCTTGCGCTCGGCCGCCGCCGCCTCGTCGCGCGCCTTGCGTTCCGCAGCCTCCTTCTCGGCCGCCGCCTTCGCCGCCGCTTCCTCGCGGGCCTTCTGCTCGGCCGCCGCCTTCTCGGCCGCCGCCTTCGCCGCCGCTTCCTCACGGGCCTTCTGCTCCGCGACGTCCGGCTGCGGCTTGCGGAGCATGATGTCGTCCGGATTCACCAGATCGGCAATTCCCTGGGCCGACAGCGACATCGGCAGAACGAATGCGGACAGAGCCGCAACGAAAATCAGGCGCACTTTCACTTCACTAATCCCCCGACGTCGAGCCGACTATGTCCGGCCCGAATTTCAGACTGCGAAAAAATCTTGATGAACTCGCGCTCGAGCGAGAAGTAGATGCCGCGGCCCTTCACCGACGCGTCGCCATAGACCATCTGCGCGGCGCCCGCGACCCAGCCGCTCTTCGTCTTGCGGTCGACGATGCAGTTCTCGGCCGTCAGCGACGCGTAGACCGATCCGTCCTCCCGATACTGCTCGACGCGGATCTCCTCGCCCCAGATGTAGCCGGAATCCGCAAAGACGTGCGCCCGGGCCGCCGTCACACGCGACTTGACCGTACCGTTCGAGAAGGATTCGATCGGAATGGAGACGTTCTCGGCCGGGGCCTCGAGCTTCTCGTTGATCTTCTTCGTGCAGTCG
This sequence comes from uncultured bacterium, assembly GCA_902803135.1. GTDB lineage: Bacteria > Verrucomicrobiota > Kiritimatiellia > RFP12 > UBA1067 > RUG572. Next base: position 6,571 of record CADCPA010000195.1, on the reverse strand, counting down.
GCATAGGCCTTGCGCAGACGCAGCACGTCCGAATCGTCGCCGCGCTCCGCGAGCCACTTCTCGCTTTCGAACGCGCCGACGCCGAATGCCGCAAGCGCCGCCAGGATGGAAATGAACTTCTTCACGGTTGCAACCGACCTTTTAACATTCGTGGTCCTGTTCGTGCTCCCCGCACATGCGCGGCCTGAACCCGGTGACGATCTCGTGGATGCCCAGCAGCTTCGTCCACAAAGCCTTCACCTCGCGGAAGGCAATCGCGTTGGCCGCATCGGAAAGCGCCTTCTTCGGATTGACGTGCGTCTCCATGAAGATGCCGTCCACGCCCGTGGCAACCGCCGCGCGCGCCAAGGCGGGCGCATATTTGCCGTCGCCGCCGGACCCCGTGCCGAGTCCGCCCGGACGCTGCACCGAGTGCGTCGCGTCGAAGACGACGGGATAGCCCATGTCGCGCATGATCAGGAGCGAACGCATGTCGGCCACGAGATTGCGATAGCCGAAGCTCGCGCCCCGCTCGCACAGCACGATGCGGCGGTTGCCCGTGGATTCGATCTTCCTGATCACGTTGACCATGTCTTCCGGCGCCATGAACTGGCCCTTCTTCACATTGACCACGGCTCCCGTCTCGCCCGCCGCGACGACGAGATCCGTCTGGCGCGCGAGGAACGCGGGAATCTGGATCACGTCGCACACCGCAGCCGCGCGCGCGCACTGCCAGGGTTCGTGGACGTCGGTGAGAACCGGCACTTCGAACGTCTCGCGGACTTCCGCGAGGATGTCGAGGCCCTCTTCGATTCCGGGGCCGCGGTACGCGTCGACGCTCGTGCGGTTGGCCTTGTCGAAGCTCGCCTTGAAGACATAGTTCACCGAGAGGTCGTTGGCGACCTCCACGAGACGGGCGGCGAGATCGAGCGTTCCGCGACGGCTCTCGATCACGCAGGGTCCGGCGATGAACGTGAGGGAGCCGTCGCCAAAGGCAACGCCCCGGTCCACGTCGATTTTACGTGTCTTCATCTTGAACTTCTGATGCTCCTTCCGTAGTATTATACCACAAGAAGGTCGGACAATAAAGCCCGAAACGGGACGGGACGAAAATCAATGGGCGGCCGGCGCCTTCGACAGATAGGCCGTCGCATCGGCCACGGCACGGTCCGTCAGCACGCCCAAACACCAGTTTTGAACGTAATTCGGCGAATTTTCCTCATATCCGGCCAGACCGATAAAGAGCAGCGGCGACCACACGCAGTCTTCGAATTTCTGCGCGTAGTCCTGGCTGAGGACCACGCGGCCCGACTTTGCATCGTGGATGCGCAGCTTCGCCGTCCACGTCTGCGTGACGTACTCGGCCGACAGCACGGAGAGGAACATCCAGGCGAACTCCACGGCACGCTCGTCGGAACGCACGAACGGACCGTCGAACGTCACTTCGACCGTATAGTCGGCCTCCGGCGCGCGCAGCAGGAATCCGGCATCCTCCATCAACGACTGCGCACGGCGCAGATAGGCGTCCGTCGCCTGTACCTGAGGTACCCGGGTCTCGGCCGTCATCGTCTCGTAGTGGCCGCCGATCCAGCCGTGGCGCGCGCGCGGACCGTAGTAGTACGGGCCATGGTCGACGTAGACGGTCTGATGGCTGTAGATCGGGATGTAGGTCGTCACCGTCGCGGCGAAACCGGCGACGGACACCTTCACGTCACGCCCTTCCGGCGCGCGCGAAAGTTGGACTTCGGGCACCGGCGTGCGATGCAGCGTGAAGCAACCGGTCAAAAGCGCCAGCGGCGCGAGCAGAAACAGCTTTTTCATTTGTCGAACCTCATTTCTCTCATTTTCTTCTTCAGGCCCATGCCCATCAACGTACGGCCGGCGTCGATGTACACGTCGGCAAGCGCCTGCACGTAGGCTCGGTCTTTCCAGCCCGTCAATCTGACAGCCTCTTCGGCAAGTTCGATCGCCCGCGTCTCGTCGCGGACCTTGTTGGACTTCAGGCACAGCAGTTTCGCCGCGCGCATCTTCAACGCAGGGTCGGCCGGATGGCGTTTCATCAAGACGTCGAGCTGACGGCAGGCGATGTCCTCCTTGTGGCTGGCCGCACAGCAGGCCACCAGCTCGAGACGATGTTCGTCCGTCTCCGGATCCATCGTCACCGCCTTCGCGAAGACGCTGGCGGCGATGTCGTGGTGTCCGCTCTTCTTGAGGCAGACGCCGAAGTTGTGCACGGCCGCGACGTCTTCCGGGCGGATCAGCAGGCGGTTTTCATAGCAGCGGATCGCGCCGTTGACGTTGCCGATGCGGAGGAAGCGGCGTCCCTCGAGGTCCAGCGAATCGGCGAGGGATCGCAGGAGCGGGTCGCGCGGATTCGCCTTCGCCGCAGACGACCAGCGCTCGATCGCGTTGGTCGAATCGCCGCGGTCGGCCTCGTCGAAACCGAGCAGGGCCTCGCGCCGTGCGGCCTGCGCGCGGAAGAGTCCGTTGGTCAGCGACTTGAAGACCTCGCCCTCGAGCACGCCCTGCTTGACCCAGGCAAGCGACGGCACGTAGTACGTCGTGACGAGCCCGGGCTTCACCGCGGCGAGATGGTTGGTCGGCGGCGGCGAAAACGCGAGGCGCGGAGCCGTCCACGTGGCGGCCGCATGCCCCTGCGCGGGCACTTCGAAGAAGACGGGGTCGACTTCAAAATCCGTCCCCACGTAGCACGCGAAGAGCTCGGCGGGCGACACCGCGTCCGCCGCGACGAAGGCCGCGTACGCCTTCGGATTGTCGAACAAGTCGGCCGCTTCGTCCGCCAGCACGTTGCCGCCCGACGTGAGCACGTAGTCCATGCGGCCCGTGCACCAGAGGTGGTAGTGGATGAACGCCGCGCGGAAATCGGCGAGGATGCCCTTCAACCGCGCCTGCGACAACAGGCGGGCGTTGATGTGGAGCGCCGCGACGCCGCCCTTCGAGAGACGCTTCGCGTAGCGCTTCCAGTCCGCGGCCGCGGGCGTGTCCGCGCCGACCTGCCAATCCGGACCCGGCGCGACGAGGAGAATGTCGACCGGCGCGTCGTCTTTCGCGTCCTGGAGCTTGAGCCCCGCCTCCACGAGGGGCTTCTCGTAGAACATCGCCTCGTCGCCCAGCACGGCAACCGTCTTCGCCGTGGGCATTTCAAAATAGGGAATGAGCGAGGTGAGCAGACGCGTGCTGCGGAAGCGCGTACCCGTTTCGATCGGCCGGCCGTCGAGCGTCGTCACGCCGCCCGGATAGTCCTCGTCGTCAAACAGGGCGATGACGTGTCCGTCGCGCCGCTCGACGGCGACCGGCCGCCCCTTCGCGAATCCCGAGTCGCGCGTGGCGACGTGCAGGAACGCGCCGCGCCCCGTCTCGCCGCCCGTCGGGAGGAACGCCGTCGCGAACGTCAACGCGGCATACGTGCCGTACGACCGGTTCGCATTTTCCTGCAGATACAGCCACGCATGGTCGAGATCCCCGCCGAAGAACGCCCACAGCAGGCACCCGACCAGGAACAGCGGCACCGGATACGCGCCCCAGAGCCACTTGCGGCGCCACAGCAGCCACGCGCTGCCGCCGAGAATCGCCAGCAGCGTCGCCAGCGAAACCAGATACGCCATCCACGCCAGCGCCGTCGGGCCCGCATAGTCGAAGACTCCCCAATTCATGCCGTTTCCCCGTCCTTCGTCCGCCAGGCCGCCAGCAGCTCGTCCGCGCAGCGGCCCACCACGCCGCACCGCCGCCCGACCGCCGCCGTCGCCCGCGCCCCTTGCGCCGCACAGGCCGCGGGATCCGCGAAGAAGCGCAGGATCTCCCGCTTCAGCGCCGCCTCGTCGGGCACCTGTACCAGCGCATCCGCCGCCAGGAGATCGCTCATCACGGGACGGAAGTTTTCCGTATACGGCCCCACCAGCGTCGGCTTGCCGCAAAGGCACGGCTCGATCATGTTCTGGCTGCCGTGCGCGCACAGGCTCTTGCCCACGAACACCACGGTCGAAATGCCGAAAAGCCCCATCATCTCGCCCGTCGTGTCGCAGAGGAATACCGTGCGCTGGTCGGATGGCCCGATTGCCGGATCGTTCGATTGGCGCGCCGGGTCGCCCCGGGACCTCCGCACGCACGCGAACCCCGCCGCGCGGATGTTCGCCTCGACCGCGTCGCCCTTCTCGAAATGGCGCGGCGCAAGGACGAGCCGCACGTCGGGACGGGCTTTCAGCAGGTCCGAATAGATGCGCAGCAGCACCTCGTCTTCGCCGGGCCACGTACTGCCGCCGAGCAGGATCGGACCCTCGCCCAACCAGGCCTGCAGCTCCGCCTCCTTCGCCGGATTCCGATGCGCGACGTCGAACTTGAACGAGCCCGTCACGACGAGCGACGCTTCATCCGCCCCGGCGTCCGCGAGGCGCTTCGCGTCGAGGTCGCTCTGCGCGTAGATCTTCGCGAAGGAGCGCAGCACCTCGCCGAAGAACCACCTGAGCGCCCTGTAGCGCGGCGCGCTGCGGTCGGAAACGCGCGCGTTGACGAGATAGACCGGCACGCCGCGTTTCTTGAGCGCACGGATGAAGTTGGGCCAGATCTCCGTTTCGGTGAGGATCACGGCGCGCGGGTTCACCGCGTCGAGCGCGCGCCTCACGCACCCGCCGAAGTCAAGCGGGTTGTAGATGAGCACGTCGTCGTCGCGTCCGAGACCCGCCGTCTTCAGCTTCCGAAGCTCGGCCTCCGCCGTCATCCAACCCGTCGAGGACGTGGTCGAGAAGACGAAGCGGATATCCGGATCGCGTTCGCGCAGCGCGCGCATGAGCTGGCCTGCGACCTGCACCTCGCCCACGGAGACGGCATGGATCCAAATCGGACGCCCCTCCGCATCCATCGATGCGGCCAGGCACCGGAGGATGTCGTCCGGGTAGCGTCCGAACCTGTCGCCCATGCGCGCCCTGTACCCTCCGCGCCGCTTCATCCGCAGAAGGAACGCCGGCAGCATCGCCGCATACGCAACGGCAAACAGGACATTGTACAGCAGCCATTTCATTATCTCGAACCTATTCTCGGCCATTGACCTTTCTTTGGGCTATTAGTATATCAAAATCCGCGCATGGGGGCTATCAGTTTCCCCTGGCCGCATCCAATTGTTCAAAAATCGCAATTGCCACAAGTGTTCCTAAATCGCAAATGCCAATTGCCATTTGTGGCAATGCGGATTTGTGGACAATTGAGATTTATGAACATTCCAATCTTTCGAGGGACTGTCCCCGTTGGGTTACTTGACCAACACGGACATGCCTCGCTTACGCTCGGCTGTTCTTGAATCTGGGCGAGCGTTAGCGAAGCCCGTCCGTGTCCGTCCGTGGTTAAATTTACCACAGGGCGGCGTGTCCCCACGCCGCCGCCACCCGACCTGGGCAATCACCTTTCAGCCGCCGTCAACCGGGAGGGCGGCTGTCCTCAGCCGCCGCTACGGCAGCTCCACAACCACCTTGAAGAACCGGAACGACGACTTGTTTTCTTCCGTCACTGTCTGCCAGTTCTCGTCGCCGAGCGTCGCCGCGCCCTTCAGCACGGGCCACGCCCCTACCACGTTCCACTCCGACTGCGCCGGCGCAAAAGTAAGATTCTCCAAATCGGGCGTGCCGTCCGCCTTCATCGGCAGCGAGGTGATCCTGAAGTCACTGTCAGCGCTCTCTGGATCCAGCCCCAGCACGTAACACTCCCACACCTTGAGCCCGTTCGCCGCCGTGTCCGTGGCCGCGCGGGAAGTCTTCTCCGCCAGCCACGCCGCCGGCACCGTCACCGTCTTGCCGCCGCCCGCGTCCACGGTCACGCCGTTCATGTCCGCGCCGGACCACGAAACGCCGTCCACCCACATGCGGCCGGCATACTCGCCGTACGCGGCTGGATATCCGTCGGAGACATACGTCCACACGATCTCATGCTCGCCTTCGGTGGTGAACGTCGTGTAATAGTACGTCCACTCCGTCGTGCCGTCTTTCCGCTCGACCACGTTCCCGTCGATCGTGACGGATCCGTAGTCGTACGTGAAGCGTCCGCGCGGATCCGGTTCGCAGTCCACACGCCACCAGAACGCAAACGTGCCCTTCCCGCGCACCACCGTCCTCATCCAGACCGTGTGCACGGCATCGTCGTCGTCGGGAACCTCCCCGCTCATGGCACACGAACCGCCGACTTTCGCCGTGGCGTCTTCCACGGGAATCCACTCCGCCTCGCCGCCGGTCGCCACCTCGCCCAGCTTCGGCTCGTCCAGCGCGTCCTTCAGCGTCAGCGGTCCCGAATCGACATGCGTGATCGTGGCGTCCGCATAGTCGCTCTGCCCGTCGCCCTTCACCGCGAAGGCCGTGACCGTGGCGGTATCGGATATCGTGAACGGTCCGCTGTAGAGGTAGCGGGCGGTCGCGGTGGGCGTGCGGCCGTTGGAGGAATAGTAGATGACCGCGCCGGGCGTCTCGCACGTGATCGTGACCGTGCACGTGCCGGTGCGGAAGGTCGCCCCGTCCGCCGGCGTGATGACGGGCGTCTTCACCTCCGTCCAGTGCGCGTAGTAGGTCACGCTCGAGCGCACCACGGTCTCGGA
>CADCPA010000194.1 GCA_902803135.1 uncultured bacterium | reverse complement strand
TTCAGTGTTGCATTTCGGGCGGGTTCCGTGTAACCTACACGGGTGTGAAAACAACCAACCCGAAAGCAACGAAGACAGTATACCCCTTCATCTGTCAGATTGTCAACGTCATACCGAACCAGTTCGTCGCCCAGACCGCGATGGAACACTCGTCCACGATCAAGCTCACCATGAACAGCTTCGACTGGGCGAGGCACAGGCGCGAGAAGGCGGCCGTCAAAGGGCGGCGCAGAGGGCCGCGCTGCACGCAAGGCCGCGGTCGGTGCGGCCGACGCGGGCGAGGGCGACTTTCGCCTCGCGCGACAGGTCCGCCGCCGACAGTTCGCCGATGCCGTGCGTGCGCAGATAGCGCAGACCGCGCTTGTAGGCCCGCGTCGCGCCGGAAACGCCGGCGTCGGACGCCGCCCGGAGCGCGACGACGTTGCGCGCGCTCAAATCGGCATTCGCCCAGCCGCCGTCCTCGTTCTGCTCACGCACGAGGGCGTCGACCGCCGCCCCGAGCGCGGCGCCGTTGCCCTCCGCGTCCCGCGCGAGCGCGGTCACGGCGAAAGCCTGGATGTAGGAGGCGGCCGACGAGGCGGAGAAACGTCCGTCCGTGCGCTGGCAGGCGACGAGGATCCGCGTCGAATAGGCGGCCGACGGCGTCGCACGGAACACGCCCGCCACGCCGAGGCAGATTGCCACGCAGGCCGCCAGCGGCATGTAAATCGTAAAAACGCGCCTCCAGCGCGCAATCTTGCGGTTTTCGTCGCCCACCGCCGTCATCACCCGCGCGGTAAAGTCAGCTGGGACACGCGCCTGGGGAGCTCCGCGAAGCGACGTGACGAAAGCCTGCAGATCGCCGCAAGCCGCCAGATCATGTTCCAGATCGCCGTTCATGAGAGGAGCTCCTTCAGTTTCTTCAACGCATTGAACATCCGCGACTTCACCGTGCCGACCGGAATCTCCAGAATCTCGCCTACCTGTGCGTAGGGGAGGTCCTGGAAGACGCCCAGCTCCACGACGTCGCGCAGTCCCTGCGGAAGTTTCGAGACCGCCCGACGGACGTCCTCGCCTTCGGCGGGGGCGGACTGCGGACGTTCGCCCGCCGTCACCTCCGCCTCATGCGCAAGGCCCTCCTCAAGTGCGGTCTTGCGACCTTCGGCGCGAAAGAAGTCGACGGCTTCCTGCCCCGCGAGGAGGAACAGAAACGTCGTGAACTTGGCCTGCGGCGTGTATTTCTTCCGATACCGCCACAACCGCAGAAACGTCCGTTGCGCGAGATCCTGTCCGTCATCATATGAAACGCACTTGCGCAGGAAAAAGTTCAACAGAATGTTCTGGTAGCGTACGACGAGCTCTTCGAACGCATCTTCTCGGCCGCGAGCGGCCAGTGCCATGAGCTCGACGTCGGTCTTGTCCTTCATGGCCGGCTGCCTCCGGAGAAGCCCTGGGCACAGGAGGCGATGACGTCGACGAGCGGCGCGTGCGACGCGAGGGCGCCTTCGGCCGCGGGTCCGGTCGAGATCAGTCCGGTGCCCGTCAGCACGCCGACGAGCAGTACGCCCTTGATCACGCCCGACAGAAGTCCCAGCACGGCGTCGAGCACGCGCCCGACCAGAAAGGAGACGAACTTGCGGATCAGCAGCCGCACGAGGCCGCCGACGAGAATCGCGAACGCGATGTCGATGACGAGGGCGGCACCCTTCAGCATCGCCTCGCCACGCTGCGCGAACCCGAACGCCGTCGCGCAGTTCACCGAGGGGGCATAGAGCAGCACGCCGGCCAAGACGCCGGCTGCCAGCCCCACCAGCGACCCCAGCTCGCCCGAAATGCCGCGAAACAGCCCGATGAGGGCCAACACGGCCATTCCACCGAGCAGAATCCAATCGACGACTGTCAAGTCAACCGGCATGCGCAGCTTACTTCACCTCGGCGCGATAGGCCTTCCAGGCTTCCGCCTGCTTGGTCTTGCCTGCCTTCTGGAGGGCGGCGACGAGCAGGTCGAGCGTCTGGTGGTTTTCGGGATCGTGCGCCACGGCACGGTCCATGATCGCCACCGTCGACACGTAGCGCTTGTACTTGTACGCGAGCTGCGCGGCCTCGAGATAGACGGCTTGCGCGGCCGGATTCTGGTCGATCGCCGTACGGAAGGCCGCGAGGGCCTTGTCCACGTCGGCCTCGGTCTTGGCGTTCGCCCCCTTGAGGTGCGCGAAGGCCTGTGCGGCCGGCCCCGACAGCGGATCCGCCGCATACGCGGCTTCATACTTCTTCATCGCCGCCGTGATCATTCTCTTCGCGTAGAGCGCCTGCCCTTCCTTGTACAGCTTCGCCGCCGTCGCGGGATCGCGCTTGTCAGCCCCCGGCTTCGCCGCCGCCGCCGCCGCGAGCGAACGCCGCAGCGAAGGCAGAATGTCGCGGCTGATCTTCTTGGCCCGCTCGTCCTTCGGATTCAGCAGACGTCCCGCCATCTCGAACTGTTCGCATGCGGCGGCGTCGAAATGGTAGGTGTCGCGCGACAGAACGCCCAGATGATACCAGGCCGCCGCATTCCGCCGATTGAGGCGCATCGCGCGCAGGAACGAGATGCGCGCCGTCTCCGGCTGGCTCTGCGCGAGTTCGACCACGCCGCGCGAAGCCCAGGCTTCGCTCCGCAAAGCCGCCGGGAGCGTTTTTTCGCCGACAATGGCGGCGAAGGCCGCCAGCGCGCGCGCGTAGTCGTTCGCGAGATAGGCGGCCTGGCCGTCCACCAGCCGCGCCTCCGCGGAGTCGGGACACAGCGCCAGCGCCTCGGCCGAAGCCGCATTCGCGCCGGCCACGTCGCCGAGCTGGTTGCGGACGAGCGCCAGCTGCAGGCGCGCCTCGAAATTCGTCGCGCATTTCGCGGCCGCCGTGGCGAAATGCGCCGACGCGGCCGTGGCATCCTGCTGGCCGAGGGCCTCGAAGCCCTTGGCGACGTCCGCCGCACCGTCGTCGACGCGACGGACCGTCGGGCCGTCCGACTCGGGACGAGCCGGCCGATCACCGCAGCCAACCAGGAAAACAAGAAGAAAAAGCGAAGAAATCGGAAGAAGAAGTCTGTTCATCGAAGGTCCTTTCTGCCAGCCGGAAAGCGGGCCTGGAGTTGTATATTATAGCACATGCGGCGAACCCATGAAAGGTTCGCCGAAAGATTTGCGATTTTTCGGGCTGTGAAAAAAGCGGATTTGGGCTATTGACAACAAGTTCGGAAATCAGTAGAATATGCGCCCGTTTTCCAAAGGGGGGCTCGGTTGGAGCCGCCTGGAAAGATGTAGGAGTCAAAGAAAAGATGAAGATCAAGAGCAAAACCGCCACCACGAAGGAAGTGACCGCCAAGAAGCCGCGCTGCACGCGCAAGTGCGCGACGAAGAAGGTCGCCGTTGCAAAGGTCGCCGCTGAGAAGAAGGCCGAAGTGAAGCAGGACGCGGAGAAGAGCGTCACGCTGACGTGCCGTTTCGAAGCGGGCCGCGAAGTCTATGTCGCCGGCACGTTCAACAATTGGCAGACGTGGGACAAGAGCAAGAAAATGGCCGACAAGAAGGACGACGGCGTGTATTCGATCACGCTCCGCCTCAAGCCGGGCCGCTACGAGTACAAGTTCTTCGTCGTCACGGACGGCAAGGGCGACTGGACGGAGGACGTCGAGAACGTCGACAAGGTCCCGAACGCGATGGGCACGTTCAACAGCGTGCTGACCGTGGAATAAATCGAATCCGTTCGATCAGTTCTCGCGCCAGAACGCGAGCCAGGCCGCGATGAAGTCATCGCGGCTTTTTTCGTCCCCAAACGCCTTCGCCGTCGCCTCGCGCATCGAGCGCGTCTCGACAAGGGCCTTCATGTAGTCCGCGCGGAACGATTCGTACGGACGAAACCGGAGCTTGGGTGCGCCGACTTCGAGGAAGTACGCGATGGACCACGCCACGCGGTAGCGGGCGTTGACGGTCTCCGCATCGCCCGCGTAGAATGCCGCATAGTCCATCTCGAAGATCGACGGCAGCAGTTCCGCCAGTTCGGACGCATATTCGTGCACATAGGCCGCGGCGGCCGCGTCGCGTTCGAAGACGATCTCCCCCTTCCGGTCGAAATGCGAATACTCGAAGAGCTCCGCGTGGCCCTCGTTGAACCACGGCGAGCTGTCGATCATCGACCCCGCATACGCGAGATACTGGTGGAACGCCTCGTGCCACACCGTGCGCAGCAGCGTCTCGTTGCCGCGCTCGGGATGGTAGAGCACGAGTTCGCGCCGCGTCGGGCTCCAGAGCGCCGCGGTCCAGTTCTTGTCGGCCCCGACATAGGTCAGGTATTCTTCCTTGTTGCGGAACACGCGCACGGCCGCAACCGCGTTCGTGCCGGACAGCGGCGAGGGCGCGGACTTCGCATAGATCTTGCGCAGCCGCGGAAGGTTGTTCGTAATCGCCGTGACGACCGTCTCGCGGACCCCCGCATCCAGGTCGTCGAGCACGATGACGTCGTCCGCCTCCGTCGCGGCCCACTCGTCGTAATTGGCCACGCTCGCCCGCAGGTCGGCGCGCAGCAGATCCGCCTCGGTCGCCGTCTGGCCCGGCGCCAGCACCGGCTTCGCGAGCGACCGGCGCGCCCCGAGGGACGGGATGTAGATGGCATCGAGGAATTCGTCGTCGACATGCGCGCGGACGGACGCCATATCTTCGGTCTCGGCCGCCGAGACGACGGCCAGGAACCAGTCCGGACTCTCCTGGCGTTCGGGGCTGCGCGGGCGGAAGGCGTAGACGAGGACGTTCTCCTCCTTCGTCGGATAGGCGATCAGCGCGGAGAGATTCTTGCGCTGCGCCCGACGCGGCGGCACGGCCTCGCCCAATGCCACGGGCGAAGCGGCTTCGGCCGCGGCATCGCGATGCGACCGGTTCTTCGGGTCGAAGGGCGCCGATTCCTGCAGGCTGCGGAAGGAGAGACGCGTGCGGACCGCCCCCAGCGCCTCGTCCGGCGGCAACGAGGCCAGACGCGCGACGAGCAGCGTATTGCCGTCCGCATCGCGCCAACGCCCCCGCACGGCCGCACTCGTCCAGAGACCGAACGAGTCGTAGCGGTCTTCAAGGCGGCGACCGTCGGTCGACGTGACCAGATACGCCTCGGCCTTCGGCAGGTCGATCGGCGCCGCCGTCGCCCCGACGAGGTTCGGCAGATAGAGACCCAGGTCGGCCCGCCAGACAGGGGCCGTGAAGCGCAAGTCGGCCTCACTCGTCAGGCAGATCGCGCACGCGATTATGAACGCACTCAAACGCATAGGCTATGTTGCTCCCAAGAAGGATGATACGCCAGTTGAGGGAAATCCACACGATGAGGATCGGCAGCAGCGCGAACGAACCGAAGGCCGCGTTCGAATTCGCAATGCCGAATTGCAGGAGAATGCAGAGCCGCATCAGCACCGCCAGCAGCACGGCCGTCACGAAGCCGCCTTCCAACGCCGAACGCCAAGGCACCTTCCGCTTGGGCATCGCCCAGAACACGAAGGCGAAGGCGAGCGTCGCGAAGAACAACGTCACGCTATAGGAAAAGAGCGTGGAATTAAGCAGGCCGATAATCGCGTCGCCGACCCACTTCGTGTAGGACGTCGCCCCCAGCGTCGAATCGAGCACGGCCTTGACGACGCGCAGGACCGGCAGCGACACGGTCAGCGCAAAGAAGAACGGCATCGCCATCAGCGTGCCCGCATAGAGCAGCATCCGCTTCCAGATCGGACGCGGCTTCTTCACTTGCCAGATTTCATTCATCGACGCCTCGACTTGCCCCAGCGTCAGCGAAACCGAAAACGCGAGGATCACAAAACCCACCAGCGCCATCAGTCCGAAGTTGAACGTCTCGATCTTCGTATCGATCTGGCAGAGGATTCGATCGCGGAGCTCGCGGGCCTGTTCGCCGAATTTCCGTCCGGCCTCCAGACTTTCCGGCGAGGGGTTCGCCGCAATGCGCAACGCCACCTGCTCGACCTTCGTCTTTTCAACGCCCTTCTGCTCGAAGAACGCGCCGATCATTTCGTCGGTCTGCACGCGCAGCTTCTCCCGCGCCCAGCCATACATGCCGCACGGCTTCGTCAGCAGCAGCATCATCATGAGAATCGGCACGATCGACAGGAGGGAGTAGATCGTCAGGCCGGCGGCATGCAGTCCCAGGCGGTGCTCCGTAAAGCCGCGCACGACGACCAGACCGAAACGCTGCAGCTGCAGGAAAAATCTCCGGCCCCGCGGATAGGCGTCGACGTCCACGCGCCAGATGGCATCCGTGAAGTACCGCTCCGTCTTGCGCCAACGCCGCTTGACGGGCGCCACCACCCGCGTGACGACCGACGCCTTCTTTCCGACCGCTTCTGTCTTGATTTCTTCCGCCATATCCGTTTCCTGCAACAGCTTCCAAGATGATAATTATAGCATATCCGCGCGGACGCAGGGGATTGTTCTCGACGAAAAACGATTTGCCGACGTAATCGTCGTCCCTCACGCCGGCCGCTTCTCGAAGAAACGGTCGAGCGCGTTGAAGAGGCCGGCCAGCAGCGCGCCGGAAATCGAGTGCCAAATGCACGAGACGGCCGAGGCGATGGCCGCCTCCGGCAAGGCCGGGAAATGCTTCGTCGCGAGCACCGTCGCGAGGCCGGCATTCTGCATGCCGACCTCGATGGCGACCGTGCGCTTCTTCGCGCGCGAGAACCGCGACAGCACGCCAACCGCATAGCCGAACGCATAGCCGAGCGAGTTGTGGAGCAGCACGCCGACGAAAATCGCCAGTCCGGACGAGGCGATGTTCTTTCCCTGCGCGGAAACGACGCCGCCGACGATGCACGCAAGGCCGAGCACGGCCACGCCCGGCATGACCTTCATCGTCTCGCGATACGCGGCGCGCGCGCCGAGGAAATGGTTGAAGAGGAAGCCGAGCACGACGGGCATCAGCGTCACCAGAAGCACGCTCTTGAACATGCCGACCGCGTTGATGTCCACCATCTCGCCCGCGAGCCACAACATCAGCAGCGGCGTTGTGAACGGGGCGCACAGCGTCGACAGCGTGGTGAGCCCCACCGAATAGGCGACGTCGCCTTTGCAGAGGAAGCTCATGATGTTCGACGAGACGCCGCCCGG